>NZ_JASSVO010000002.1:0-367250 GCF_030541085.1 Marinobacter sp. ST-43 | reverse complement strand
ATGGGGAAATCAGGCAGCCTGCCAGGGTGGCAGCTTTGCCGTGGAATCAGTGGCAGCTTTCGCGTGGAATGGGTGGCAGGCTTCGTCTGGAATCAGTGGCAACCTTGGTCTGGAATACGCATTGCGCGCGTTAAGGCGAATTGCAAGGAAGTGAGGAAGTATTCTTGAAAACCAATTACGTACTTATTGATTTCGAAAACGTTCAGCCAAAAAATATCGAACTGCTCAAGGGGCACGGTTTCAAAGTTATTGTTTTCGTTGGCTCGAAACAGGTAAAGATTTCATTCGATTTGGCTTGCGCCATGCAGTCTCTTGGCGCTGACGCAGAGTATGTGAAAATTGAGGGCAATGGACCGAATGCGCTGGATTTTCATATTGCTTTCTATATGGGAAACATCGCGGCTAGGGACCCAGACTGCTACTTTCATATAATTTCAAAAGATACTGGCTTCGATCCGCTGATTAAGCACCTCAAGTCCAAGCGCATCTACGCCCAAAGAGAAAAGGATATTTCCGAGATTCCCCTCCTCAAAATCTCAAACTCTAAGTCAATGTCAGAGCGAATCGACGCAATTGTTGCGTTTCTCAAGGTCCGTGGTGCTGCCAAGCCAAGAGCGGTGAAAACACTCTCCAACTCGATTAATTCGTTGTTCATGAAGAAGCTTGAAGAGGATGAGTTGGGGAAAATAATGGACGAATTGATCCGGCAAAAAATCGTCGTAACTAACGGATCGAAGGTGACTTACCAGTTACCAGGAAAGCCTTAACGAACCGCGTAAGTCAGGCGCCTATGAAGGGCCGCTCCTTGAAAACCCATACAGATCTATTATTGCGGTTATTTGGGCAAGCTGGCCCGCTTTTCCAGAGTTATCACCTTTTCCCGCTCAGCTTCATCGCCCGGTGCTGGATGCCTATATTCTGTTGATGTCGCGGGTCTGGCTGCTGAAACCGCTTGCCTGGCTGATTGGTTTGCCGGTAATTCGGCCAGCGCTGGCGAAGCTGTATCACAAATGGGTGAGCGAGCGGCTGTTGCGAACCGGGCGCAGGCCGTTGTAACTGCCGGGCGCTTACTGCAACTGGTATTTGACCGGCTGCAGCGGTTCGGGCGCCGGGTCGCCCAGGGCTTCGGCAACACTGATTTCATGAATGCGGCAGATGGCATCCAGCGGCAGGTCGTTGGTGTGTCGGCCAAAGGGAAACTCAAGCTGTTCAGACAGGCGATCCAGCCCGAAAAACGTGTAGGCCACGATGGCGGTGAACACCGGCGTAAACCAGCCTGCGACGCCTACCAGACCGAACGGGAGCAGGTAGCAGAACACATACGCCGTGCGGTGAGCCAGCAGGGTGTAGGCAAAGGGCAACGGGGTGAGGGCAATGCGTTCCGAGGCCGCCTGAATGCCCGCGAGGCCATGAAGGTGCTGGTCTACGGCCGCGGTTGCTACAGAATCCAGATCGCCCGCCTTGTGGGCTTCGGCGAGTACATCTCCGGCTCGGTGCAGCATGAAGGCGGCGGGGTTGCGTGTGCTCAGGGCCTGGTCAACGAGTTCGGGCGCCAGTGACCCGGGCAGATCAGACCGTACATCTTCTCCCCGCAACTGGCCGCGCAGCAGGTGAGCGTGAGCAAGGCATCGGGTCAGAAGCTCCCGGCGTCGCTCCGGGCTCAGGTAAATGGTGCCAGTCCGCGCCAGGCTGCGAAATTCGTACACCATATGCCCCCAGTGTTTTCTGGCTTCCCACCAGCGGTCGTAGGTGGCGGTGTTGCGCACGCTTAAAAAGATGGACAGGGCGATGCCCATGATCGTGAACGGCAGAAGTGTGTAGTCGACCATGCCGTCGAGGTAGTGGTGGCGCGAAACCCAGGTAACGGCGGCTGCAAACATTCCCGTAAGCAGAATGTGCGGCAGAATGTGGGGGACAACAGACCCTTTCCAGGCCAGCAACAGCCGGAGTGGGCCGGGGCGCTCGCGAACAATCACGGTTAACACTCCTGGGATGGATGATGGCCTTGCCTGAGGGTTGGCCGCTGTGATTCCTATGCCTTTTTACGGAGAACCCACTCGTTACACAAGGGGGTAAGCTTTTTTAAGCGAGGGGGCAGCACTCTGGCCGTTGCCTGGCATTACCCTGTGGCTTCAGGGGCAACCAGTTCAGGCGGCGGATTTGTGGCAGCAGTCACTGTCGCAGGGTGATAGCAGGTAAGTGCTCGAAACTTCGAGAAACTGTTCGATAATCTGTGTCATCAAGATTCCCTCTGATTGTTTATTTGGAATGCAACCTAATAGTTTGGGGCACATTCCTATAAAAAAACTTCGGAAAACCGAGACACATTGAGACCGCTTGGCGCGGGGGCTGTAAATTCCGATTGTTTTATCGACAGTACTATGGTGCTTGAGCCTCTGACACCGACTTACTTTGATAGTAGCGGAAAGCGGTTGATGCGTGTTCGTGGGATGCGATTTTTCGTGCAGCTTGATTTCTCTTCTCCTGCCCCGATTATTTCTACCATCAGCCAATCAGAGGCCCGTTCATCATGACTGACGTTCGACACCTGGTATGTCCCCATTGCCACAAAGTGAATCGCGTACCGGTCGACAAGTTGTCCTCCGGCGGCAATTGTGGCGCCTGCAAACAACCGCTTTGGCCGGATCAGGTTCTGGAGCTAACGGAGCAGAGCTTTGCTACCCATACCGGGCGCAGCGATCTGCCTGTGTTAGTAGACTTCTGGGCCAGTTGGTGTGGCCCGTGCAAAATGATGGCGCCCCAGTTCGAGCAGGCCGCGAAGGCCTGGCGCGGGAAAGTGCGTTTTGCCAAGCTGAATACGGAACAAGCCACCGGGCCGGCCGGTCAGTTTGCGATTCGCAGCATACCGACCCTGATTCTGTTCCAGAACGGCCGGGAGGTGGCGCGCCAGAGCGGCGCGATGAATCAGGCCCAGATCAGTCAGTGGCTGCAATCGCAGGGTATTCGCTAGGAAAAGCCGGAACAAAGGTGCCTTGCCATGAAGTTTCTGATCATCGGTGTTTTCGTCGCCATCGTGGCTGTCCTGATCTGGCGTAGTAAACAGAACACTGCCCCTGAAGAGCAGGCCTGTGCCATCGACATCGGCAACCTGCTGAAAGCCAATCCGGATGCTCAACCACAGGCCATTGCCGATGTGTTTCAAAAGCACGGAATTGATAGCTCCCGTTGCCAGAAGGTGGGCGCGATGGTGATGCCGCAGTTGCGAAAGCAGGGTTTGAAGCCGGAGGATGCCAGGATTGTGATGAGGCAGGTGAGGGCGGCCTACCCTCTTGTGCCCTAGGCTGAATCAATTCAATTGACGATCGGAGAACGCTATGGCAGGTGGATGGTCACGGGACGGCGCTGTTCAGGATCAGATAGATGCGAGTGTTGAAGATGAAGTGCAAAGGGCACGGAGTCAGCTCGGTAGCGGTGAGAGTGCGCTCTATTGCGACGAGTGTGGTCGGGCGATTCCCGAAGCTCGCCGTAAGGCAATTCCGGGTGTTCGGCTTTGTATTGCCTGCCAGTCTGCGCTTGAGAAGCAGCAATCGACATCACGCGGTTTTAATCGGCGGGGCAGTAAGGATAGCCAGTTGAGGTGAGTACGATGATGGGGTCTATCGTTTCCTATTGAGTTTCGGCGCCCTGTTTATGGCAGATTCATTGCTATCGTCGGTTTTTGCATCAACTTTCCTGAGCCCCCGTGGCGCAAGGTTGTCGCCTGGTTAACCCTAGGTTTCCAACACAGTTATCCACAGCTTTTGTGAGTAAAGTTCGTGATAAAGCTGGTCAGGAATCAGGCCGACGGTCGTCCCGGTCTTCCGGGGTTTGGTTCGGCCCGCCGGTTCAGCTCCACTTCAGTTTGGGCGTTTGAATAGTCAATCCATCCAGTTCCAGGGGGGCGCGTCCAGAAGCCCCTGGCCAAGAATGCGGGTTTCACCCAGCTCTTTGTTCAGTGCGATGGAATGGCAATCGTCGTCTGCTTCCAGAGCGGCTACCAGTCGAGGGGCATGGGAAACAACCCACACCTGGGTTTCCCGCGAGGCGCGAATGATCAGTCGGCCGAGGGCCGGAAGCAAGTCGGGATGCAGGCTTGTTTCTGGTTCATTCAACACCAGTAGTGATGGTGGGCGGGGTGTGAGCAGCGCGGCGACCAACAGCAGGTAGCGAAGGGTGCCATCAGAAAGCTCGGCCTGATTCAGGGGGCGGAGTAAGCCGGCCTGCTCAAATTCCAGGACGAAACGGTTGCCTGCGTCTGTGCTGAACCCGAGCCTCGCTCCGGGAAAGGCATCTTCAATAGCGCTGTGCAGGCCCTCCCGGTCGCCGATTTCGTGAATGGTACGCAGGGCTGCAACCAGGTTATGGCCATTGTGGTCCAGCACCGGGGTGCGGGTCCCGATTTGCGGGGTGCGGATGCTGGAGTGTTGATCGGTGCGGAACTGATCGTAAAAGCGCCACTGCCTGATGGCCTGCCGGACGGCATGGACTTCAGGTACAGCCACAGGATCACTGATCTCGCTCAGAATGCTCTCATAGGTGTTTAGCCGGGTGTCGTAGACCTCCCATTTCCGCCCTGAACGTACTTTGACAACCGGCCCGACGCGATCAATCAGACAACTGCTTGGGCGGCAGACATCACCCACCCAGATACATTCGCGTTTTATTTCAGGGTCGAGCTGAAACATGCTGGGTTCCTGATAACCTGCAAACCCCGTAGAGGCCGGAATCCCAAGAGAAATCGCGTAGCCGAATTCTTCGCCGGCAAACCCCAGCCGTAGGCGGGATGGGGTGTTCCCGGCGGTCCCCTGAACGGGCGCTGAGCCGTCCCGCATCTCCCTTGAGAACTGCCCGGGCCCTGCCCAGAAGGTGTAGTCCAGGCCGCCTTCTTCCGCCAGGGAGGAAATCAGGTTGCCTTTTGCCGTTTCCGCCAGCAGGCGCAACGATTTATAGAGGTTTGATTTGCCACAGCCGTTTGGACCGGTAACAACGTTCAGGCCCGCCAGCGGCGCGACCACGTCTCTGAGGCTGCGATAGTTGGAAACGGCAAAGGCTTTGATCATGATCCGGATTAAACCTGTGTCTTGATGGCGCGAGTGAGTATTACCTGAAGTGGGAGTAGTCTATCAGCGCCTGAACACAACGGCGGAACAGTTCAGCCGAGAAAAACCGGTGTTCGCCGGGCTGCTCTGCCACCAGTAGCTGGCCACCGGACTCTTTGATGCCCCCCTCGATCATCAGGTTATCGCTCATCTCGAAGTCTTCAATGCTGTGGCCCAGTTCATCCCGATCGGCTGCGCCCGCGCGTTCACGGTAGTGCCTGCGGTCCATTGTGAATCCGAATGCAGCTTTGCCCTGGCCGATAATGTAGCCGACTTCGAACACCGTGCCCGGGTCCGCACTGATGCCTCGGAAGGGGGTGAGGTTGGCAATGACGGCGTCGCAACTGTCCATCAGTTCGCGGTTGGCCTGGTAGATCCGGTGGCCGCGCGCCGGTTTCGCTTCCTCGTCGGAAAACGTCAGGGCGGTGTCCAGTGGGTCTATGCCTTCATAGCCGGCTTCGCGCAGCAGGCGCTTTTTCTCGGCGACGATAGTGTTGTGTTCTTCGTGTGGGAAAAACACCTCCGGGCCGGCCAGGTAGATGCGTTTGGGTTTTGTCATGGCGAAGTCGTTTCCTGCTTCAGTCCTGGCAATTGCCCAAATCCAAACCGTATTGGACTGGCGATCAATGCTGAGAGGCTGGGTCGTATTCAATTGCTTCCAGTTTTACCCGAAAGCCACAGGCTGCTGCGTATTTGTTGAGCGTTCCCCAGCTTGGGTTGCTACGGCCTCTCTCAAGCCTCGAGATGTTGCTTTTGTTGGTTCCGAGCTTTTTCGCAACGTCTTCCTGAGTAAGGCCTGCTTTAGTCCTCATTGCGATCAACTGGTCGATCAGGCTGAATTCTTCCTGGAGGGCATCGTACTCCTGGTGAACTTCCGGATTTTCGAGTGCCTTTTGTCTGAACTGTTTGAAATTCATGATTTTTTGACCTCCTTTAAACGCTCTTTCGCGAGCTCTAGGTCTTTCTTCGGTATCTTTTGATCCTTTTTTACAAACACGTGCAGGATGATGATCCGTTTGCCCTGCATGTAGCAGAAGATTCCTCTACCTATTCCTTCTTTGGCTTTTGCTCGGATTTCAAACAGCTCACCACCTAAAGACTTTGTGTGCGGCTCTCCAAGGTTGGCCCCGTGCTTCTCCATCAATTCCATCAGCCGAATCATTCTGGCCTGAATCTTTGGCGGCATCTTAGCCAACTCTTCGCCTACTGAGTCGTAGAATTCAATCTCCCAATCCATGGGTGCTCCTTTGCCTTTTTGTTATCATATACGATAACTCTGAGCTTGAACACTATCTTGATAGCCGCCTCAACGAGCCTGAAGCTGTGCCACATAGGCGGTAATAAAAGCATTTTCCTGGAAGACTTTCAGGCCTGTGTCGGCAAAGGTGATGGGCACGGGGTTGGACGCCAGGGTGGATTTGATCAGGGCCGGAGGCACCAGGGTCACGTTCAGCTCAGAGTCGGCAATCAACTGGATGGCGGCTTCCATTTTGAAGCTGATGGCGCCACCGGCAAACTTGCCTTTTTGCATCCGCTCTTTTATCGCGACCGTGGCCACTCCGTATTCGGCCATCAACTCCGCAAAGGTGGCCTGAAACGTTTTCAGGTCGTCCCGGCTGTGGTTTTTCGGTAGCGACAGTTTGCGTACTTTGCAGTCGGGCAGGTTGAATTGGCCCCGGTCCATATTCAGCATACACACCACCGCATCGCTGCCGGTCAGTTCTACTCCGCATACAATCATAATAATGCCCCCTATGCCCCGGTTACTCTCAGCCGCAGCATTTCTTGAATTTGAGTCCGCTACCGCAAGTGCAGGCGTCGTTGCGGGAGGGAGATTTTGCTGTGGTGACTGTTCCCGTTTTATTCAGGATAGCCGTGAGCTCGTTGACGGATTCAACGGCGCCTTCGCGGGTATCAACGGAGATGGTTGCGTGAAGCTTCGCCGCGGCCACCTGGGCCTCAACTTCTTTCCTGCGTGCTTCACTGGTAACCACCAGCGTTAGTGGGTACTTCTTGCTGCCGCTCTTTTGGCTGGCGTTTGTCTGAAAGCCGCCGTAAGCCGTGTGGTGCTGGCGGGCATCTTGCCGACCTTTATAGAAAAATTTATCTGACATGCTGATATCCTGAAGGAGAGAATACCCAGGCGACGGTCGGGCGCAATCTTTTAGCACGCTTGCGGAAACAGTGATATAGGGAAAATCGGAAAAGACTAATCAAGGAAGCACCACGTGAATCAAAAAGGCTTACTCACCTCATGGAACGACGCCAAGGGTTTCGGTTTTATCACGCCAGAGAAAGGTGGCGAGCGTCTGTTTGCCCACATCAGCGCCTATCAGGGCCGGGGCAGGCCCTCGGCCAGCCGCAAGGTGGTCTACGCACAGACAAAAGATGAGAAGGGGCGGCTGAGGGCGTCCAGTTTCCAGTACGCTGGCGTGGCGAGACACAGCGTAGCGGTCGCCACGGGCGTTTGGTTTGCTCTGTTGATTGCCGCTGCAGTCGCAGGGGCGGTTTCTGTGTTGTACGTTCAGGGTTATGTGCCAGTGCTGTTGCCGGCGGCCTATGGCGTAATGAGTGTAGTGACCTTCTTGATGTATGCCGTCGACAAGGGGGCAGCTGAGAGCGGCAAGAGGCGTGTCCCTGAGGGGCGGTTGCATCTGTTTGAACTCCTGTGCGGTTGGCCGGGGGCACTGGTGGGCCAGCAATTCTTTCGTCATAAAACCCGAAAGACCTCGTACCAGGTGTCTTTCTGGTTCAATGTCGTCCTCAATCTCGCAGTGCTTTGCTGGTTGTTACTGTGGCCGGGCGCCGAGTTCGTCAGGCAGGCGCTGGAGATCAGGCCGGTTATGCTTCTAGGATTCAATTTCCAAGGTTAATTAAGTTGTTTCAGTGTACCGAAATAGGTACGATTTGGGTGTCAAGGAAGAGACAGTGTGACAGGGAAAATAGTACGAGTTTTATTTTATCGAACGGACAATGGCCGTGAGCCGGTCAAGGAGTGGCTTCTGAGCCTGAGTAAGGATGATCGTTCTCTGATAGGAACAGATTTGAAAACGGTGGAATATGGCTGGCCTCTGGGTATGCCGTTGGTGAGGGGATTTTCGGGCAAAGCCAATTCTGACCTGTGGGAGGTCCGAAGCGATCTCTCAGGCGGTCGGATTGCACGAGTCATATTCACGATGTTTCGAGGCGACATGGTTTTGCTGAATGGTTTTATCAAAAAGACTCAAAAAACACCGGATCAAGAATTGAAGAAGGCGAGGGATCGAAAGAAAGATCTTGTCTGAAAGGGAGTGAATGCGATGACACAGCATAGACATATCGGGAGTACTCTCGATGATCTGCTCGAATCTGACGGTACGCTGGAGCAGGCAGAAGCCGAAGCACTGAAGCGCGTGATAGTCTGGCAGATTCAGCAAGCAATGGAGCATGCCGGCGTGAACAAAACCCAACTGGCAAAGCGTATGCACACCAGTCGTACCGTGGTTAACCGCCTTCTAGATGAAAAGGACACTGGAGTAACGATTACCACACTTGTGAAAGCGGGGCGTGCACTGGGTATGAGTTGGACTTTGGAAGCTGGTGAGGATACCGGTTCTTATCAGGCTGCCTGAGCCTGGTTTCAGGTTCAGTTGCTCACCGCCTGAAAATCAACATTTCGTTGTTAGCGGGCATGGCATAATTGTCCCTCAGTGCCAAACCCATATTCTCGGCGAGCACCGATAGATCTTCGATATCGCGGATGCCCATATGCGAGGCTTTGGCTTTCAGCGACTGATCAAACGCCTTGTTGCTCTCGCTGGTGTAACCGCCCTTATGCTTGAACGGCCCGTACAGGCAGAACGCACCGTCTTTTTGAAGGCAGGCGCCGACGCCTTGAAACATCTTTTCAACTTCCTCCCAGGCCATGATGTGAGCGGTGTTTGCTGAGAATGCCCATCGACAGGCAGACACAGGCCATGGCATTTGGTTTACGTCCAGCTCAAGGATTGGGAGGACGTTGGGCAAGGCGGCCTGTTGCAGTCGGGCAACGGCAAGGTGCACCGCTCTGGGGTGGTCGGTGGGCTGCCATTTCAGGTGTGGCAGAGCCGCAGCGAAGTGCTCGGCGTGCTGGCCGGTGCCGGTTCCTATTTCCAGGACGGTACCTGGTGCCGTAAAGACGTAACGCAGTTTTTCCAGAATGGGGGCTTTGTTGTTTTCGCAGGCTTGGGAATAGGGCAGGTGGCTATTCATGAATGCGTCTCTCCTTTCCCTTGAACGGTATCATAAAACGGTGTTTTGGCCATGAGGAGGCTATAATGGGCGCCTTTCATCATTGCAGAGAACGCTATGCCAATCGAAAAAAATCAAGTGGTCCTGTTTCACTACATCGTGAGAGACGAACAGGGCAATGAAGTGGAAAACTCCCGAGGCGGAGAGCCAAATGCCTACCTGCACGGCCATGGTGGCATTATTCGGGGGCTGGAAGACGCTCTGGAAGGCCGCGAAGCGGGCGATACCTTCAGCGTGACAGTGTCACCGGACAAGGCCTATGGCACCCGCAAGCCGGATGCGATCCAGCGAGTACCCATCAAACATCTGATAGGCGCCAAGCGCTGGAAGCCGGGCATGATCGCTCAGGTACAGACCGAACACGGGCCACGCCATGTGCTCGTTGCCAAGGTTGGCCACAAGTTTGCGGATGTGGACACCAACCACCCGATGGCTGGCAAGACCCTCACGTTTGATATCGAGATCATTGAGGTGCGCGCGGCGGAGGCCGACGAGATCGCCCATGGCCACGTTCACGGCCCGGGCGGTCATCATCATTAATTAGAAGCAGCTGATCACCGCCAGTCGGGCCGGGGGTTACTCGGCCTCGACGGTTTCGTTCAGCAGTTCCGGCTTTTTCAGTGCCTTGGTGAACAATTCTTTTTCTTCCGCAATGGCCAGGGCGCACTGTTCTGCCAGCTCTTCAGACAGGCCGCCGACCTTACGTTGCAGGAAGGTAGTAATCTCTTCGGACAGTTCAAGAACCTTGTCTCGGGCATCGGCTTCTGCTTTGGACGAAAACAACATTTTGTCCGGGTTTTTCAGTGCCATGTCCAGTCCGTCCCTCTCGGAATAGTAGAGTGCTTTTACGCCCATGGTATGCCATCGCCTCCGGGGTAATGATGGTTGGTAAGACCGTTAATGAAATCACAGCTTATCACGAATAGTGTATATTTATACAGTATTTTGCTGCGTCATCCTGTCCTCTTTTGCTGTTCCAGCGCCGGACCTGGCCCCCGTATGATGGATTGTCAGACATCAGCTCCGGAGTCCTGAAATGAACGCCAGAACAACCATAGCCGGTACTCAACCCACGCCGCCTCCCAAGACCAAGGCGCCCCTTCCCGAAGTCCGTCAGCCGGATTTTGATCTGGCGGAAGATGTGCCCAAGTACTGGTGGGATAGCGATCCGGCCAAAACGCTGTTGCTGGCGGCCTTGTCGGCGAGTTTTCCGCCCGGTGAGCGGTTTTTTATCGACTCCGTGCGCCATTATCAGAAAGAGATTACAGACCCGGAACTGAAGGCGGCAGTGCGAGCGTTCATCGGCCAGGAGGCGCACCACTCAAAAGAGCACGAGGCCCTGAACGGATACATGCAGGCGCGCGGCATCAACCTCAAACGCCTTGAGCGCGAGGTGATGTGGCTGATGAATGTGCTGCGCAAGCGGCTGAGCCCGGAGCGCCAATTGGCCCATACGGTGGCGGTGGAGCATTTCACGGCACTGATGGCAGAGGAATTCCTCCTGAAATATGACGCTCTGGAAGAGATGGACCCGCGTATGGCCCCCATCTGGGCCTGGCACGCGATTGAGGAATCCGAGCATAAAGCCGTGGCGTTCGACGTGTATAAGACCATCGGAGGCAGCGAGTTTGTCCGGTTGACCGAGATGATGGTGGTGAGCGTGCTGTTTCCAGTCTCCAGCGGTATTCATCTGATTCAACTGATGAAAGAGGACGGCCAGTTGTTCAATCTGAAATCCTGGGCGAACGGTCTCAATTACATGTGGGGCAAGCCAGGTGTATTCCGCAAACTCCTGCCCTCTTACTTCAAGTACTACAGCCCCGGCTTTCATCCATGGAATCACGATGCCCGTGATCTGGTGGAGAAAGCCAAACGGAAGTGGCTCGCTCCGGTGATGAAAAAGGCCGCGTGACGCCTAACACATTTGCTACCATGTCGGACTTTTCACTGGGTTGAGGATCTAAGTCCGGCAAGATGAATGCGCCTTTCACGCTGCGGCCTTACCAACAGGAAGCGGTCGACGCCACGCTGAACCACTTCCGTAAATCGGATGAATCTGCGGTCATTGTGCTGCCGACCGGTGCCGGTAAGAGCCTGGTGATTGCCGAGCTGGCTCGCCTTGCGCGCCGAAAGATCCTGGTGCTGACTCATGTGAAGGAACTGGTGGAGCAGAATCACGCCAAGTATCAGAGTTATGGTTTGTCGGGGGGAATCTTTGCGGCCGGGCTAAAGCGCAAGGAGAACCACCATCAGGTGACCTTTGCCAGCGTGCAGTCGGTGGCGGCGAATCTGGACCAGTTCCGGGATGAATACTCGCTGGTTATTATCGATGAGTGCCACCGGGTGAGTGGCGAGGAAACCAGCCAGTACCAGCGGATCATTGAGCTTTTACGGCAGCAGAATGACTCCCTGAAGGTGCTTGGGCTCACCGCCACTCCCTACCGCCTGGCCATGGGATGGATCTATCGTTACCACTACCGGGGTTTTGTTCGTGGTTCTGATGACGAACAGGACAAGCCTTTCCGGCACTGCATCTACGAATTGCCCCTGAGCTACATGATCAACCGTGGTTACCTCACCCGGCCTGAATTGGTTAACGCCGCCGTGGCCCAATACGATTTCTCCACGCTGACGCAGGACCGTTTTGGCGAATACGCCGAGAAAGACGTCAACCAATTGTTGAGCAAACATCAGCGGGTGACACGTGCCATCATCGAACAGGTGATGGAGATGGCGGCCGAGCGCCAGGGGGTGATGATTTTCGCGGCGACAGTGCAGCACGCGCAGGAAATTGCCGGGTACTTGCCCGAGCAGGAAACCGCCCTGGTGACCGGCGCGACTGATCTGCGAGATCGCGACCAGCTGATCCAGCGCTTCAAACAACGGCAGTTGAAGTACCTGGTGAATGTGTCTGTGCTGACGACCGGGTTTGATGCCCCCCATGTGGACCTGATCGCCATCTTGCGGCCTACTCAGTCTGTAAGCCTGTATCAGCAGATTGTCGGCCGAGGCTTGCGGTTGGATGAGGGGAAACGGGATTGCCTGGTGATTGATTACGCTGGCAATCATGTCAATCTGCATCATCCGGAAGTTGGGGAGCCGAAGCCCAACCCCGACAGTGAACCGGTGCAGGTGTTCTGCCCGGGCTGCGGTTTTGCCAACATCTTCTGGGGCAAAACCGACAGCGACGGGCGTGTCGTTGAGCATTATGGCCGCCGGTGCCAGGGCCTGCTGGAGCCTGCTGACGATGACCGAGGGCGGCCACAGCAATGTGACTACCGGTTCCGCTTCAAGGAGTGCCCACATTGTGGCGCTGAGAACGACATCGCTGCCCGCAACTGCGGGCACTGCCACCAGGCCATTATCGACCCGGATGATCAACTGCGGGATGCCCTGAAGCTTAAGGATGCCATGGTCATCCGTTGCGCCGGGGTTTCGCTTGCCGTAGAAGGCCAAAAACTTCGGATCACTTACCACGGAGAAGACGGGGAGGAACTCCGGGAGTCGTTTGATTTCAGCAAGCCCGCCCAGCGAGCCGTGTTCAACAAGCTGTTTGGACGACGATTTGCCAATGGTCAGGCTCCGAAAGTCTTTGCCCGGGCAAATGAGGTGCTGGAGATGCAGGTACTGTTACCCGCGCCGGATTTCGTGATTGCTCGCAAGCAGAAGCACTACTGGCAGGTGCAGGAGCGGGTTTTTGATTATCAGGGGCAGTATCGTAAGGCGTATTGACTGGCTAAACGATGCTCGGGTGGCGCATTGGATGCCATCTGGTCTATCGCCCTGTATGATTCGGACATAATCTCTCGTCAGCTTTCAAGCGGTGTTTACTCGGATCATGTCGGTAACCCTTCGAACCACAGTGCTCGTGCTGCTCCTGCTTGTAGCGGGGTTAGGGCATGCCAAGATCTACAAATGGGTAGATGAGCACGGCAAGGTGCACTTCAGCGACCGCCAGGACCATAGCGTTAAGCAGGAAGTGGTTAACGTGAAGCCCAGGGCCTCGAAGTGGTCGCGTTTTGATATCCGCATTGAAACGGTCGATCTGGAGCTGACTGCCGAGGAAAACCAGCAGATTGTCGATGGCGTGAACCATGTTTACGAGTTTTTCGACCGCGTGCTGTCTTTCGATATGTACCGGACGGTGCCGGTTAATATTCTGATTTTCAAGGATATGGTCAGTTACCGGAACTACCTGATTCAACGGGACAGGGGCTGGGCGGTTGCATCCTACGGTTTGTACATGCCATCTGAGCATCAGATCGTGGTTTATATTCAGGAGGACAGGGAACGCACCTTCAGAACCATCAAGCATGAGGTCAGTCATGCGGTTGTCGATACCATCGTCCCCTATGCTCCCGCCTGGTTGAACGAGGGGCTTGCCGAGCAGATGGAGATGCTGGAACGGGATGATTCCGGCTTGTATTTCGAGAGCCACCCGGAAAACCGATGGATTGTCGCTAAAGCCCGTGAGCAGGGGCGGTTAACCGGCATCGACCAATTCCTGAAACTGCCCAGCAATAAGTGGCGACACTCCGATATGTCTGGTAGCGGCAGCGTGCGTGCCCAGGCTGGCCAGTTTGTCTATTTCCTGCTTGCCAAGCCCACGCGCCGCAGTTTTCTGGTGCGGCTGATGCATAACTTCAACCGAGGTGACCGCACACTCTCGTATTACCTGGTAGACGACAACTACATCGGCGGGGTCAACATGCTGGGCCTGGACTGGCGACGCTGGCTGCATGCCCAGGGTGAGGGCTCGGTGCGGTTTGCGTTCTGACACTTTAGGCGGGGGCGTTGTTGTGAAGGTTTTCAAATCATTGGTGATTGCCGGAGTACTTGCGCTGTCGGGTTGCACCAACGTGATCGGGGACGTGCCCCGTTCCATTCATCTATCCTCGTCTGCCGGGCAGGAAGCAGGGGAGCTGTTGTCGGTTGCCCGCGATTTCTTCACCGGCTCGGGGTATCAGTGTCATGCCGATCAGCCTGCGGACAGCCTGCGTTGCAGCCGACCACTCCGGGACCTGTACATTCATCAAACCACGGCAGTGGTCCGCATTTATTCAGACGATGACGCCACCCCTGAGGTGACACTGGTGGCAACGCGCTGGGATGAGGGGCTGATTCCCAGCGAGTTTATCTCGGACGAATTCCACAACCCGGATGTCGAGGCGTTTTGTGAGTACGTGAAGGCGCAGGCTTTGGGAGTGTGTCAAACCGTCTCGAGCTAGGGCCTGCCATTGTCAGGGGGGCAGAACCGAAAACCAATGGCGGCAACAATCGGATGGAAACCATTGTCGAAGTCGGTTTTACTCATCGCTACGACCATGATTAAAAGGGTGATGAGATGTCCCGCTCCCCGGAACAGGATAGCGATTGGACGACAGGCGTCGGCGACTCTGCGGCAGGGGAGAGTGCACGGGTAGCCAGGCTGGTCAGGGTGGCACAGCACATCGAGATGCACGCCGATGAAGCACTCACGCTCTCGAGCCTGGCGAAGGTGGCCGCTCTGTCACCGTCCCGTTTACAGAAACAGTTCAAGGCGGCGTTTGGTGTCTCTCCAAAAGCCTATCAGGATGCCGTCCGTATGCGGCGCTTCAAGCAATCCCTGAAAGACGGGCGTAAAGTGACGGACGCGATATTCGCCTCCGGGTTTGGTTCGGTAAGTCGTGTCTACGGTGAAGCGAACCGTAGCATCGGTATGCCGCCCAGGACCTATCGGGCCGGTGGTGCGGGTGAAGTCATCGTCTATGCCGGCCGAACCACCGCACTGGGGCTGATGATGATGGCGGCCACGGATAGGGGTGTTTGCTTTGTGGAATTCGGTGACGATGAAGCGTCGCTGGTGGGCCGATTGAGGTCGGAATTTCCTAAGGCTGAGCTGACCGCCTCACCAGCCCGGAACGCCCCGGAACTTGATGCCTGGATGGAAGCCCTGGATCAGCATATCAGTGCGGGAGCCCCACGGCCGGATTTGCCGTTGGATATGCGAGGCACCGCGTTTCAGGTAAAAGTCTGGCAGTTTCTGTTGAGTATCCGCGAGGGCGATGTCCTGAGCTACAGCGAGGTGGCCGCGAAGATCGACAAGCCCAGGGCGGTGCGGGCCGTGGCGTCAGCTTGTGGCAAGAACCGGATTGGTGTGTTGATTCCCTGCCATCGTGTATTGCGGGGCGATGGCGGGCTTGGCGGTTATCGCTGGGGATTGGAGCGAAAGCGGGCGTTGTTGGAGGCAGAGCGGAGGAGTCTTGTGTGTTAATAAACGACCCTGAAGCACTCCCCCGGCAATTATTTCCTGTTTCAGCTACACTGTTGCTTTGATATTGGCGAACAGGCCGATATCCAATCGGGGAAATCTCATGAGCAAGAAAGTCGTCAAAGTTGTTTTAACGTCTGCAGAGATTGAAGAGCAGACGGCTGCCTTTTTAAAGTCCGGTGGGCGCGTTGAGTATGTGGCTAAAGGTAAGAGTTCGCAGTTGACCTCGGCTGGCCCGAAGCAGATTAATCTGAAGAGTAATTAAGAGATTTTTAAAAAAGGTAGCCTCGGCTGCCTTTTTGTTTATGTGCCACTCATATCAGTCGAACCACACCATAAAATATCGTAACCACTGGCCGGCAGCAGGCAAGCTACACTCTTCTGAATCATGGATCTGATATGAGGCATAGCTGCGGTTATGAGTCACAACGAGGAAAGCCCGGGTGTCGGGTCGGGTTCGGGTGAACAGGACTCAACCACGGCCCTGATTGAAGCCATCAATATCCGCAGCATGTCGTTGATTGTGCTGACCAGCATCGCCTCCCTGTATTTTATCGACTGGGCCCAGCCTGTTCTGCTGCCGCTTGTGGTCGCAGTTCTGATCAGTTACGCCCTGGATCCGTTGGTGGCGACACTGGATCGGATTCACATACCCCGTCCATTGGGTGCAGCTCTGGTTCTTTGCGCACTGATAGCGATTCTGGCGGCGGCAAGTGTGCCACTCAAGCAGGAAGCCATGGCCATGCTGGACAAGATTCCCCAGGCCATCAAGGAGCTTCAGCGTGAAGATGCGTCTGCGTCCGAGGATGAAGAAAGCATCATGGAAAAAGCCCAGATTGCCGCCAAGCAGATTGAGGAAACCGCCGAGAAAAGCCAGGAGGAACCGGCTGTTCAGGCCGGCGTGACACCCGTACGGGTGGTGGATGAGCCGATGGACGTTCGTGACTATGTCATCCGCAATTCGCCGGCCACAATAGTTCTTATTTCCCAGATGTTTTCTGTGCTTCTACTGGTGTTTTTCCTGCTTTCCGTCGGCAAGCTATACCGGCGTAAGATCGTTAGAATATCCGGCCCGTCGTTCCGGCGTATGCGCAAGGCGGCACGAATTATGAACGAGCTGCATCACCAGGTACGCCGGTTCCTTTTTGTCATGGTCATCAGTGCGCTTTTTGTCGGCATTCTCACCTGGCTGGCATTCCTGCTATTAGGAGTTGAGCAAGCGGCTTTGTGGGGCGTGGTGGCTGGTATTGCCAGTGGTGTGCCGTATCTGGGGCCTTTCCTGGTTCTGGTCGGCTCTGGGGTGGCCGCATTTCTGCAGTTCGGCGAGCTCAATACTGCCGTGATTGTTGCGCTTACATCGCTGGTCATCACCAGTATTCAGGGGAATCTGCTGATGCCGTGGCTGACGAGTTACGTCTCCAGTTTGAATGCCGTCGCCATTTTTATCGGGTTGTTGTTCTGGGGTTGGTTGTGGGGGCCAGTGGGCTTGATTGTGGCTACGCCCATTCTCATGATCGCAAAATCCGTGTGCGATTATGTGGTGAACTTTCGTCCGGTAGGAGAGTTGTTGGGTAAATGATTCGGGTGTGACCACAGCTTCAATCCTTGATGACTTCTCGCTCGAATCGGCCAAGCACGACCACGATAATCAATGAAAGCACCGTCACCATGCTGGCAAGGGCCAGGGTGCCAAGGCCGCAGGCTACGCCAATGGCGCCGGATACCCAGATGGAGGCTCCCGTGGTAATGCCCTGAACATTGCCGCGGCTCTGGATGATACTGCCGGCGCCCAGAAAGCCAATGCCGCCAATCACGCCTTCGACAATGCGTGTGGGGTCTATTCGGGCAGAAGGGTCGCCTTCCGCCGTGGCGAGCAAAATGTGCATGCCCATCATGATGAATGCGGATGCCCCCACGGAGACGAGCATGTGCGATCGCAGTCCCGCTGGCTTCCCTCGTAGTTCACGTTCAAGCCCAAGCACCAGTGCCAGGCCAGCCGCCATAAGCAGTCGAATGACCATGTCCATTAAGGGGATTTCGCTTTCTAGCACGGGTAGTCTCTCCATCCGGATTGTTAGCTTCGCCTTCGTTCACTCAAGCTAGCACCAGTATCATGACTTTGCCTGTCCCTGAAGTTTTCAGGCAGGGGCACGTGGAAGATTTGGGCTTTTGTAATCCGAAGCTTATGCTGTTGTGCACGATCATGCCGGGAAACATTGATATGCCACCGCCATCCGAAGTCCGACAAAGGGCCATTCTCGAACGCCTAGACAGGTTCAGTCGCCTCATGGACAGCAGCATCGGCCTTCCATTTACCAGGTTCCGGATTGGCATAGAGGCCATCATCGGGCTGTTACCGGTGGTTGGTGATATGGCTGGCCTCATCCTGTCGGGCTATGTGCTGGTAGAAGCGCAACGCGCGGGCGCCAGCAAGGCTGTGAAGTTAAGAATGTTCAGAAATATGGTCATCGATTTTCTGGGTGGCCTGTTGCCGGTGGTGGGAGATGCCTTTGATGCCGTGTATAAGGCGAATACTCGCAATACCAGACTGCTGAGAAACTATCTTGAGAAGGAATTGGCGATTGAACCACCGCCACCGCCGTTCCCCTGGGGAACGCTGATTGGGTTGTCGATTCTGTTTGCCGTGATAACCGGTGGTTTGTCGCTCATTCTTTGATCACCCGAACTGACTATGGATAGAGCATGATGCTGGACGCACTTCAGGCCAATGGCCTTATGCAGATACTACTACTGACATTGATGGCCGGTCTTGCAATGCCTGTGGGCGCAGCACTGGCATCGGTGGAGCGTATTCACCCGCGCTGGCTGGAAACCGAGGTGCGGCACAGTGTGATCGCGTTTGGTGGTGGCGCGCTGCTGGCGGCTGTTGCGCTGGTACTGGTGCCAGAAGGGACGGCTAACTTGTCCATGGTGGGCATCGTTGTCTGTTTTGCCGGAGGCGGTATCAGCTTTATGCTTCTGGATCGATGGCTGGCTGCCAACGGCACACCGGCGAGCCAGTTGGTGGCCATGCTTTCGGATTTTGTGCCGGAAGCCATGGCCCTCGGCGCCACTTTCTCGGTGTCCAGTGAGGGCGGAATTCTGCTGGCCGGCATCATTGCGTTGCAGAATATTCCCGAGGGCTTTAACTCCTATCGGGAACTGGTGGACGCGACCCATTATCGAGGATTGAAGATTGTGGGTGCCCTGGCGCTGATGGCGTTGCTTGGGCCGGTGGCCGGTGCCCTTGGCTACTTTCTGCTGTCGGATGCCCCGAGTGTGGTATCCGGCATCATGCTGTTTGCGGCAGGCGGTATTCTCTACATCATTTTCCAGGACATAGCGCCTCAGGTACGCCTGAAAAAACACTGGGCGCCACCATTGGGGGCGCTTGCGGGCTTCCTGCTTGGGGTGATGGGAGAGGTGGCGTTATCCGGATAGGGGACGTTACGGCGTAGTTTGGCTATCATTCTGCCCTTTATGCGTTGTTTACTTTTTATTTTCCCAGAACAGGAGACTAACCGTGGCGGATACATCACTTAAGGAAAAACTTTCCAGCGCAGTCAAGGACGCAATGCGGAGCAAGGACAAAGATCGCCTGGTGACGCTACGTATGGCTCAGGCTGCGGTGAAGCAGATTGAGGTCGACGAGCGCCGGGAACTCACTGATGACGATGTTCTGAAGGTGCTGGACAAGATGTTGAAACAGCGCCGGGACGCCGCTGCACAATATGATGACGCAGGCCGGGGCGAACTGGCAGACAAAGAGCGCTCGGAGATGGTGATCATCGAGGAGTTTATGCCTGCCGCGCTGTCTGAGGACGATCTGGATGCGCTTATCCGCGAAACCATTAACGCGACGGGAGCCTCCGGTATGCAGGACATGGGAAACGTGATGAATGAACTCAAGCCTCAGGTGCTCGGCCGGGTGGATATGGGGCATCTGAGCAAGAAAGTTCGAGCTGCGCTGGCGGGCTAAGCCAGCGCTGGGACCACGGCCTGGTCAGGCGAAGTCGTAGTCTCCACCTTTCTCCAGTGCTCTCTGGTACGCGGGGCGCGCATGCACCCGCGCTACCCATGCCTTGATGTTTGGCCTGTCGTTACCAACGATGCCCCTGGCGACGGACGCCTCCAGAGGAAAGCTCATCTGAATATCCGCCGCACTCAGCTGTTCCCCAAGAAACCAGGTGTTTTTGGCCAGTTGTGACTCCACGAAGTCCAGGTGGGTCTTGATCATCGGGCCGATAAAAATCTGGTTGGTTTTGTCCGAAATTCCTTTGGCGATCGGCTTGATAAAGAACGGCATTGGGCTGGTCTTCACCTTTTCAAACACCAGGCGCATGACCAGCGGTGGCATCAGTGAGCCCTCGGCATAGTGCATCCAGTAGGTGTAATCCAGCCACTGTTGGCCTCCGGCTTCGGGCAGCATGGTGTCTGTACCATAAGTGTGCGCCAGATATTCGATGATGGCACCGGATTCGGCAACCACCAGATCTCCGTCGGTGATGACCGGGGACTTTCCGAGGGGGTGCACTTTCTTGAGACTGGCTGGAGCCAGCATGGTTTCAGGGTCGCGCTCATAGCGCTGGATCTCGTAGGGTACGCCCAGTTCTTCCAGCATCCAGAGAATGCGTTGTGAACGTGAATTATTGAGGTGGTGAACTGTGATCATTCGGAAGCTCCGTTCCCGTTTTATAAGTGGTCAGGGTAGTACAGTAGGCTGAAAAAGGCTGATTGGTTCACTCGAAATGTAGTATTCCGCTGTTACCTATCCCTGTTGAAAGTGGCGCATGATGGATATGCATTGTTGATCAAACAGGGAGGAATGAACATGTCGAATAAAAAACTGTTGCTGCTGGCCGGCGATTTCACCGAAGACTACGAGACCATGGTGCCGTTCCAGGCACTGACCATGCTGGGATATGAAATACATGCCGTGTGTCCCGACAAGAAATCCGGCGACAGCGTGAAAACGGCCATCCACGATTTCGAGGGTGATCAGACCTATACCGAAAAGCCCGGTCACAATTTTGCGTTAAATTACGATTTTGACGATGTGCGTGTTGAGAACTACCTCGGATTGGTGATTCCCGGCGGGCGTGCGCCAGAGTACCTGCGGCTGAACGAACGGGTGATTGATATTGTGCAGGCGTTCAACCATGCAGGTAAGCCCATTGCGGCCGTATGTCACGGCGCCCAGATTCTGGCGGCCGCTGGAGTGCTGGAGGGGCGCGAGTGCAGTGCCTATCCGGCCTGTGGGCCCGATGTGAAAATGGCGGGTGGTCGTTACATGGACATTCCGGTGGATCAGGCACACGTTCAGGGCAACCTGGTGACGGCTCCGGCCTGGCCAGCCCATCCGGCATGGCTGTCAGCGTTTGCTAAACTGCTTGGTGCTGAGATCTCGATCTAGTCTTAACCCGGCAGCCTCCGCTCGAGGCTGCCGTTATCACAGGAGACGGACTCCATGTGTGAACTCTATGTGAAAGCCGACCCGATCCTGTTTGAAAGTCGGTCCCGTTCTCTCCGTATCCGGGGGGTGGTCACAACGCTCCGGCTTGAGAACCAGTTCTGGGATATTCTCCGGGAGATTGCCGAAGTGGACGGCATGACCACCAATCAGCTCATCACCAAACTCCACGAAGAGGTGATGGAACTGAGAGGTGAAGTAGAGAACTTCGCCTCCTTTCTCCGTGTAAGCTGCACACGCTATCTGGCGCAGCGCGAAGCCCGTCCCGTTCCCCTGATAACGGCTCATTCATCGGGTAAGGCCCAGTCCCGGGTCGCGTCGGTCCCTTGAATTGTCCGCCGTCCGGGCGCAGCTAGTAGGGTAGGTTCATTTCACACAACTGACAGGGGAGGCACCCCATGCATGTATTCATTGCCGGAGCCAACGGGCAGATCGGGCGTTTTCTATTACAGGAAATCGCGGATAGCAGGCATGAGGCACGAGCACTGGTTCGCCACGCAGACCAGGGGCCGGAGTTGCAGCAGCTTGGTGCCACGGAAACGGTGATTGGCGACCTGGAGCAGGATTGCAGCGAAGCGATGCGGGGCTGTGACGCCGTTATCTTTACGGCCGGGTCCGGCCCCCATACTGGTCCGGACAAGACGGTAGATGTGGATCAGGATGGCGCGATTCGACTCGTGGATACCGCCAAGGCCATGGGCATCAAACGTTTCATCATGGTCAGCAGTATGCGAGCTGAAGAGCCCGAAAAAGGCCCTGAAAAGCTTCAGCATTACCTGCGTGCCAAGCGTAATGCCGATGAACACCTGAAAAACAGTGGTCTGAATTACACCATTGTGCGCCCTGGCCGACTTACCAATGACGATGGCAACGGTAAGGTGTCTGTCAGCGAGCGACTGGACGCGTTCGGAGAGATTCCTCGCCAGGACGTTGCCCGGGTTCTGTTGGCTGTGCTGGATTCTGACAATACCGGCAATTGCGTTTTTGATGTAGTGTCTGGAGATGTGCCGGTGCGTGATGCGCTGGCGAACCTGTAAGCCGCATCCGCCGGCATGATCAACAAGAGAGCCGCAATGAGCGATAACCCGTTAGCCTCGATTCTGGAAATGGATGGCGAAGAACGCTATGACTATTTTCTGGATGCTGTGGTGGAAGAGCGTGAGCTCTGGATACTGGTCAATGGCGATAACCAGTTTCTCAAAATTGTCTCGGAGGAAGATGGCGTCGGATATCTCCCGGTGTGGCCCGCTGAGGACTTTGCAGCAGATTATGCAGGGCCTTCGGGTGACCTGAGCCCCAAAGCGATTTCATTGCCGGACTTCTTCAAAAAGTGGGTGCCCGGGTTAAGCCGTGACGGGCTTGAGGTAGGCGTTTTTCCGGGCGCCGACAGTGAGCTCTGGATAACGCTGCCGGAAGAGCTGAAGCAGGACCTTCAGGACGTGTTGTCGGGATCTTTCTGATCCCGGCTACACCAGAAAATTCCCCCTCTCTGATACGGTCAGTTCCACTTCTTCGCTTCGATCCTTCAGGGCGACTCCGGAGGTGCCCAGTTGCCTGGCTTCCTTCAGAAGGTAGATCACTTTCTCGCTTGCCTGTTCCACGCCCAGTCCGGCAGGACGGATATTGGATACGCAGTTGCGGCGGGCATCTGGCAGCCCCGGCTCGGGATGATGAGTAAGGTAGACGCCGAGGCTGTCGGGTGAGCTGAGCCCCGGTCGCTCGCCGATCAGTACCACCACCTGTTGTGTCTGGAGCACCTGGCCTATGTGGTCGCCAATCGCTACGCGCCCCTGTTCTACCAGCAGGGGCGCTGCAACCCGCCACTCAGGGCCGTCATGGGCCAGTTTCCGGAGGAAGCTGCGCATGAACGCCGGGGCGTTTTGCTGCACGGCTCTGGCTGACAGACCGTCGGCGATCACGATGGCCAGATCAGGGGGCTCAGCAGAGCCTGTTTTCGACGATTGTAGACGGCTGCTGGATGATTCGCTCAGAACACGCCCCAGATCCGGCCTTTGCAGGTAGCAGGCCCGGTCTGGTGCCTGGCTCTGAAGTTGAATCGGTGGGCCCAGGGCCGACATCTCGGGTATCTGCTGGAATTCGATGATCAACTGCTCAATATCCAGTGGATGGTGCACGGCATCCCTGGCTCGGGCATGGGCCAACTGAAACTCAAGAAGCTCCGCTGTGGGGAGGCTGACGCCCGCCCTGCCAAGGCCGATGCGGGCTGGGGTGTACTGGCGCAGACCTCGCCAGGGGTTGTGAACGACGGTCGGGAACTTTGAGTTGGTCATGGTTATGCTCTCCTTCGCGGGCCGGAGAGGCTGTGGCGGAAGGCCGCTGGTATGTCGTTATTCAGCGACACCCGATCCGAATCCTCGAAAATCTGCATGGCGTGCAACCATTGCTCGAACTCCGGTGCCGGTTTCAGGTTGAGCACACGGCGGGCGTAAAGGGCGTCGTGGAATGACGTGGTCTGGTAATTGAGCATGATGTCATCTGACCCTGGAATGCCCATGATGAATGTGCACCCGGCGACTCCGAGCAGCGTCAGCAGGTTATCCATATCATTCTGGTCGGCTTCGGCGTGGTTGGTGTAGCAGATGTCGCAACCCATCGGCAGCCCGAGCAGCTTTCCGCAGAAATGATCCTCCAGGCCTGCCCGGGTGATCTGCTTGCCATCATAGAGATATTCCGGGCCGATAAAGCCGACCACCGTATTCACCAGCAGCGGGTCAAAATGGCGGGCGACCGCGTAGGCCCTGGCCTCGCAGGTTTGCTGGTCAAGGCCGTGGTGAGCATTGGCGGAGAGGGCGCTACCCTGACCGGTTTCAAAGTACATTACGTTTTGGCCGACGGACCCGCGTTTCAGGCTCAGGGCGGCTTCCTGGGCCTCTTTCAGGGTGGCGAGGCTGAACCCGAAACTCTGGTTGGTGGCTTCGGTGC
Organism: Marinobacter sp. ST-43; assembly: GCF_030541085.1. Classification (NCBI taxonomy): domain Bacteria; kingdom Pseudomonadati; phylum Pseudomonadota; class Gammaproteobacteria; order Pseudomonadales; family Marinobacteraceae; genus Marinobacter; species Marinobacter sp. ST-43. Next base: position 343,219 of record NZ_JASSVO010000002.1, on the reverse strand, counting down.
CGCCTATAGACTGGAAAACCAGATCTACGGGCGCCCCCTGTTCGATGGCTTCGAGGGTGTTGGTCACGTGCGTAAGCACGCAAGACTGAGTTGGAATGTCGTAGCGCTGGATTACTTCGTCGACCATGGTCAGTAGCCGCTTGGTTTGAGCCACGTTATTGGTCGCTGGATTAATGCCGATGACGGCGTCGCCATTGCCATAAAGCAGGCCATCAAGAATGCTGGCGGCGATGCCTGCCATGTCATCTGTAGGGTGGTTCGGTTGCAGCCGGGTGGAAAGGCGCCCCGGCAACCCGACGGTGTTTCGGAACGCTGTGGTTATCTGGCATTTCTGGGCAACCAGGATCAGATCCTGGTTGCGCATGAGCTTGCTGACCGCAGCCACCATTTCCGGCGTCAGACCGGGGCGTAGTCGTGCCAGCATCTCCGGCGAGGCGTTATCGCTCAGAAGCCAGTTCCGGAAATCGCCGACCGTCAGGTGAGAAACGGGGGCGAAGGCGGCGGCGTCATGAGAGTCCATGATCAGGCGGGTTACCTCATCCGTTTCATAGGGAATCAGGGCGTCGGTCAGAAATGTCTTGAGTGGCAGGTCGGCCAGACACATTTGTGCCAGGACCCGCTCTTCGGCCGACGCTGCGCCAACGCCGGCGAGATGATCGCCTGAGCGCTCTGGTGTTGCCTTTGCCATCAAGGTCCCCAGGTCCCTGAAATCCATGGTCTGAAATCCCATACGGTACGTGTACTGGCCACTCATGGTCTTCTCCTTTAATCCCGGGGGCGACTCTGGCATGCCCGCATCAAATTACTTTAACTACACTGTAGTTTCTTGAAGCGGATGCTGTCTCTCAATTTGCCAACCGATTGGGCAACTGACTCGGTCTAAGGTTCTACTGCCTTGAATTGCGACAGGTGCTAGACTTGGAACCCCTGCAGGTGTAAGGAAACCCTCAATGGCGCTTGGCCGTTTGCTTCTCGTTGTATTCATGCTGTCGCTTGTTTCTCTCCCCTCCCTTGCTCTGGAATCGGTTGCGTCCGGAGAGAAAAGCGTGGAACTGACAGACTTTTCCATCGAATACTTCATCGATGAATCGCAAACGATGGACTATGAAACCGTTCGGCTTGAGTCTTTCGACCAGACCAAGAACACCACCACCCTCGGTACCCGGGCGGCGGTGACCTGGTATCGGGTTTCATTACACAACTCAGGTACTGATGACCGTTCGCTGTTTCTGCACCTTCCCAAGGCTTATCACGTTCGTTTAATCGATATTGTTGAAGAGCGCTCCTCACGCGTCGTCAATCGGCTTTCCGTTAACCTCAATGAGGCTGACGCCCACCCTGCCATGTATCGGGGAACACTGGTGTACCCGTTCGAACTGCAAGCCGGGAAAACGACGGTTGTGTATGTGCGCAGTCACGCATACTCACACCAGTGGTTCTCGTTGAAGGTATACGATGACGAGAATTCCCGGCGGGCGCTGGCCGGGGGGCACCTCGATATTGCCCTTATGGTGGGGATGATGCTGGCGCTGGTCTTCTATAACGGCCTTTTGTATTTCGCCACCAGCAAGAAGGAAAACATTTACTACTCACTCTATCTGATTTCAGGCCTGGTCTGGATCGCGCTGTCTTACGGTTTGGTGGCGAAGGCGTTCAATGCCTACGGCGACGCAGTGTTTGTTCTGAACCTCTCGTTGATAACCATGCCGATTTTCCTGCTGTTGTTCATGATGGCCATTTTCGAAACACATGAGTATTTCCGCACCGAACATCGCGTGCTTCAGGGTATGCTGGCATTGCTGGTGGTGACGTTTGTTTACGGCCTGTTTGATATCGCGACGGCCCTGAAGCCTGCCAGCAGTCTTGCCGCCCTGATGATGGTAGTGACCTTCTCCGTGAGCATTTCGCTGTTCAGGAAGGGGCACCCTCTGGTCAAATTTTTCCTTGTTGGTCACACCTTTTTTGTGGTGTTCAACGGGTTTGCCGTCCTGTACTACAAAGGTCTGGTTCAACCGAACTATATCAATAGTCATGGAGTCGGTATTGGTATTGTTCTGGAAGCGCTCACCCTGGCTTTCATTATTTCTTACAGGATCAAGGTGTTGGAGGATATCCGGTCAAAGCAGGATGAGCTGAAACGCCAGGCCTCGACGGACCCTCTGACACGCCTCTTCAATCGCCGGTATTTCATGGCGGAGGGAGAGTACGTGCTGGAACAGGCCCGGACCTCGGGTGAGCCGTTGTCGGTTATAGCCATTGATATCGATCATTTCAAAGCGGTCAATGACACCCATGGCCACAATGTGGGCGACCTGGTTCTGGTAGAAGTTGCCTCCGTATTTCGTCAGTTCAGCCGGGACAGGGATCTGGTCGCGCGCTTCGGTGGCGAGGAATTCGTCATTCTCCTGCCGGGTGCGGATCTGGCAGAGGCGTTTGGCTGTGCTGAACGTATCAGGAACGCTGTCGAAGCCATGATCATTGATGGAGGCGATGGGTTGGTGGTTCAAGTCACAGTAAGTGTCGGTGTGGCTGAGGTAAACCCCCTTCTGGAATCTGTGGAGGGGGCGGTCAAACGGGCCGACCGTTCACTGTATGAGGCCAAGGCCGGGGGCCGCAACCGGGTTTGTGGCTATGATGGTCCGGCAGGCAAGGCCCTACCCACTTGAAGGAGGAGATCCTCCAATGGCGTCCCGCACATTAAGAAGCGCTAATCACGTTGTTTGAACCCTGTGCTAGAGTTGGAGTGACCGTGGTTGCTTTTGGATACACGCAGCCATAGCCGAAATAGCAGTAATCATACTGATAAGGAGGCAAGATGATGGAAGCGAAATCCGGTCAACAAAATGAGTACGAACAGGTACGTGAGGATCTGCGCCGTCTTCAGGAAGATATGGCCAAGCTGACCAGAAGCGTCGCTGAAGGCCAGAAGAACAACATCAGTCATCTCCGAGACGAGATACGCCGCGAAAGCCGGGAAGCGTTTGACCAGGTAAAGCGGCGGGGCGATGAAGCCCTTGATCGCGCAAAGGATGTCAGCGGCAAAGCGGTGGAAAACGTGGAACACAAAATTGAGGAGCGTCCCTTCCTCAGTATTGTTCTTATGTTTCTGGCCGGGTTGTTGGTGGGTCGCTTGTTGGATCGCTGATGATGCCTGACTCGGCCTGGTTGCAGGGCGCGCTGCGCAAGGTAGTCGCGGCAGTTCTGGGTTTACTGCTGGCGCTGGTTTTGCTGGTGGCCCTGCTCATTACCGGTTTTTACATGCTCGTCAACGCCGCCACGCTGGCCCTGGCTCCTGTCGTGGGAGAAGCTGGTGCGATGGCGATGACGGGTTTTTTCTGTATTCTTCTGCTCGTGCTTTTTTTCTATCGCATGACACGGCCGGCCAAATCTCGCGCACAGGCCGATGCCGGCGAAAGTTCAGGCATGTCATCGCCGGTAGAATCTTTACGGAACCTGATTCGAAAGAACCCTCTGGAATCGGCCTCCATTGCTTTTGTGCTGGGCATTGCCGAACAGGGAGATCCCCGGTTGAAGTCTCTGTTGCTTCAGGGCGGTATGGTTTTGATGAAGGAAGCTGAAGCTGAACGTGCTGCTAACCCCGAGCATACCTCTGGCTCACAACCTTCCGATAGCAAGTCTGAAACAACGCAGTAACAGACTAAGAGCAAGACATGCCACCATCATCAATACAGTCCAGCCTACCCGGTGCGAGGGAGAATAAGCCCGCACTCTGGTCATGGGCGCTCTATGACTGGGCCAACAGCGCCTTCTTCACGATCATTCTCACGTTCGTCTTTGCTCAGTATTTCAGCGTCTCGGTGATTCAGGATGAAGTGGCGGGCACGCGGGCATGGGGCAACATCGTTGGTATAGCCGGGGTGGTGATTGCCATACTTGCTCCAATTCTCGGTGCTATTGCCGATCAGTCAGGCCGGCGCAAACCCTGGTTGATCAGTTTTACACTCCTGTGTGTGGTTTCGTCGGCCATGTTGTGGACGGTGACGCCGGATCAGAGTCAGTTCTGGACGGCCGCTCTGTGGGTGGGGTTGGGTACACTCGGGGCTGAGTTCGCTTTCATCTTCTATAACTCGATGTTGCCGGATCTGGCTCGGCCGGAGCGTACCGGACGGTGGTCTGGCTGGGCCTGGGGACTGGGTTATGTGGGCGGTATCGCCAGTCTGGTGGTGGCGCTCTATGGCTTTATTGAAGCGGACGGTACGTTTTTTAACCTTGATCGAGACGCCGCAGAGCATGTGCGGGCAACCTTTGTTCTGGTAGCGGTGTGGTATCTGGTGTTTGCGTTGCCGGCGTTCTTTTTTATCCCGGATCGGCCATCAACCGGTTTGAGTCTGGGGGCAGCGACGCGGGCTGGACTGGTCCAGCTGAAAGAATCCATTGCTCACGTGCGGCAGTACCGGGACATCGTACGGTTTCTGATCGCAAGGATGCTGTACACCGATGGCCTGGCGACGATTTTTACCTTCGGTGGCGTCTATGCAGCCGGCACGTTCAACATGAGCCCCACTGAAGTGCTGCAGTTCGCCATTGCCCTGAACGTCACTGCCGGGCTGGGCGCGCTGGGCTTTGCCTGGATTGATGATGCCCTGGGCGGCCGCAACACCATCCTTCTGTCGTTGCTGGGTCTGGGCTGCAGTGCGTTCGCGATTCTGGTGGTAGATGGGGCCACCGCGTTCTGGATATGGGGCATGATTCTGGGCATTTTCGTTGGGCCGCTGCAATCGGCCAGTCGTTCTCATCTGGCCCGTGTGGCCCCGCCGCATCTGCAGACTCAGATGTTCGGCCTGTTCGCCTTTTCCGGGAAGGCAACCGCGTTTGCCGGCCCGTTGCTGGTGGGTTGGGTGACGTCGGTTACCGACAGCCAGCGTTGGGGCATGAGTACGATCTTGCTGTTCCTGCTGATCGGGTTTGTGCTGATGCTGAAAGTGCCTGCGACTGAGGCCCGAAAAGCGGAGGACTGACACGGTATCTGCCCCAGCTTCGGCTATTCTGATTCATAGCCATCCCACAACAACAAGATCCTAAGGGGCGTTTTGCCATGGCCAGATATGACTTCATCATCAAGGGCGGCCGCTATTTCGACGGCACCGGGGCACTCTCGTTTACCCGCAATCTTGCTATCAAGGATGGCCGGGTTGTCCGTGTGACGGCCGATCCGATTGCTGATGACGATGCCGAGCGCGTGATCGATGCCTCCGGGCTTTGGGTGATGCCATGATTATCGACTGCCCGGATGCAGCCCTGATCGGCAAGAATTTCGAAGAGGTGACCAGGGCCCGTGGTGTGCATGTCGTCGATCTGTTCCTGGATCTGGTGGTGGAGTTCGGCAGGAATATTCGTTGGTACACCACCGTCGGAAACCATCGAAAACAGGTACTCAAACGCCTGGTGAAAGACCCCCGGTCGCTGATTACCTTCAGTGATGCCGGCGCCCATATTCGGAATATGGCGTTCTACAACCTGCCACTGCGCATGCTCAAGCTCGTTCATGAGTCTATCAATGACGGAGACCCCATCATGACCACGGAGCAGGCCGTACATCGGTTGACGGGAGATCAGGCCGACTGGTTCGGTGTGGATGCGGGCAAGATTCGTGAAGGGGACCGCGCCGATGTTGTGGTTATTGATCCGGCGGGGTTCAATCAGGACCTTGAGCAGGTGCACTGGGGCGAGATGGAAAACTTTGATCTGCAGCGTTTGGTCAATCGCAATCCCGGCATCGTAAAAACGGTTCTGATCAATGGACGGCTGGCGGTCGACGACGAGCAATTCTCGCCGTCATTTGGCCGTGAAATGGGCTATGGACAGTTTATCCCGGCGAGGTAATTAATCAGGTTATGGCCAAGGCCTCTTTTGCTAGAAAGTCACTGCGGCTGATGTTCTGGGTAGTTGTAGCCGCACTGGTGCTGATGTTTTCAATTATCCTGCTGTTCAGGTTCGTGAACCCTCCGACCTCGGCCTTCATGCTGGGTTATCAGATGGGTGATGCCCGCGAGCCTTTGCAGCACGAATGGGTGCCAATATCTGAGGTATCCGAATGGATGGCGCTGGCGGTGATCGCCAGTGAAGACCAGCGATTTCCGGAGCACCACGGGGTTGATTTCAAGGCTGTTCATAAGGCGGTCTCTGAATATCAGGCTGGAGAGGGCTTGCGAGGTGCCAGTACCATCACGCAGCAAACGGCCAAGAATCTGTTTCTCTGGAATGATCGAAGCTTTGTCCGAAAAGCCATCGAGGCGGGTCTGGCACTGGCAATTGATGCGATCTGGCCTAAACAGCGGATTCTTGAAGTCTATCTGAACATCGCAGAATTCGGACCGGGCATCTACGGTGTACAGGCAGCCAGCCGCGCCTACTACCGAATTCCGGCGGGCGTGCTGTCGCCACTCCAGGCTGCACATCTCGCTGCAGTCCTTCCTAACCCGAACGTGTTGAGCGTGCTTTCGCCCACGCCTTACGTTCAGGAACGAGTGGCCTGGATTGAGGGGCAGATGGCTCGGTTATCGAGGGCGGGGTATCTCGCCGAAATCAACGCTGGCAGGTAATGCCAAACCGTTGTTGATGGTTCACCGGCTCTTTGATGAGTGGGCCTCGCTCCGGCACTGGGATGGTGTCATACCAAACCGGGCTTTGAATGCCCGGCTGAATTGGCTGGCGTCGTTGAAGCCGCAGGCGAGAGCGATGGCAGTGATTTTGGTGGTTGATTGGCGCAGATGATCGCGTGCCCGGATGAGCCGTTGTTCCTGTACATATTGGTAGGGGGCGCAGCCAAACGTGGCCCGGAACAGTCTTGCGAAATGGTAGGGGCTGAGATTCACCCAGCCGGCCATTTCCGACAGTGTGAGAGGCCGGTCCAGTTCCGCATGAATCTGCTCCTGTAACAGTCGCCGGTACTGATGGGACAGTTGCCCGGTAACTGCGGGAGGTGCTTTGGTGACGCTGGCGTGTCGGCTGACCACCTGTAGCAGGAGCCACTGTGCCAGGTGATCCATCGCCATTGCCTGGCCGGGTGCCTGCCAGTCGCTCAGCACCAGGAGTTTACCTGCATGGGCCAGGATAGGATCCTCACGGTGGTAGCGCTCGTTCAGTTGAATCTTATCCGGGTCGGAATCCCAGGTTTGACTGGCACATCGAGCGACATCGACATCATTGAAATAGAAATGGAAAAACTCGAATTGCCCGCCGATTTGCCAGATGGAGCGGCTGCCCGCAGGAAACAGGCACATGGCGCCGGGAAAGCCGCGGCTGACCGCCTTTCCGTTGACCATCCGCTGGGCTTGCTGGCCCTTGTCGATGTAGATGCTCAGGGCGTGATGACGAGGGCGCTCGTAGCGAACCTCCCCCTGACGGTTCTGCCATTGGGCGAGGGTTTTTCCATGCTCCAGGTTCATCATTCGCTGCGGCGCAACGCCCGCCGTGCGAAGGCTGTCGGCAATGTCCAGCTGCCCCCGTCTGTCTTGCAGCGGTGACGGGTTTGTTGTCGTTGGGTTGTCCATAATGCAAGGCCTCCGCAAGAATCATCCACGGTTCCGCAGGATCTGACAAGCTATCGCGCGTTCGTTTCCATAATCTGACCACCTGACGCCCGAACTTGCCATTTAACTGGGAGCCTCTGAATCATGCCCATTAGTGCCCATTATGGACTGACTGTATTGATATGGGGTCTGACCTGGACGGCGATTCGACTGCAGGTCGAATCTGCGTCTGTGGATTTGGCAGTGTTCTATCGCTTTGTGATGGCTTCTGTGGTTGCACTTGCGGTTCTTGCCGTTACCCGGCGGCTGAGCAGGTTGACGCCTGGCCAGCATGGCTGGCTTTTTTTGCAAGGGCTGACGCTATATAGCGTGAATTTTCTCCTGATCTATCGGGCCGCCGAATCGATGACCAGTGGGTTGTTGGCGGTCGTGTTTTCTCTGGCGGCACTGTTCAACGCGTTCAACGGTTGGCTCTGGTTGCGAACCAGACCGACAGCGAGGCTCTACCCCGCCGTGGCCCTTGGTGTGACCGGTGTCGCGCTGCTGTTCTGGCATGACCTCCAACTCGGCAATGCCACTGGCGCGAGCATACTGTTTGCGGTCGCTGGAACCTTCTGGTTTTCCATGGGTAACCTGGTGAGCGTGAAGGTGAGGGCCGCAGGGGTTCCGTTGTTTACGGCCAATGCCTGGGCAATGGTTTATGGAGCACTTATTCTCGGATTGTGGTGCCTGATCCAGGGGGTAGAGTGGATGCTGCCTGCCACCTCAGTATTCTGGGGAGCGACCGTGTTCCTTGCCGTTCCCGGCTCTATTGTGGCGTTCTACTGCTACATTACTGTCATCCAGGTGCTGGGCGCCGACAAGGCAGGCTATGCCGCGGTACTGTTCCCGGTTGTCGCTCTTTCGGTCTCCACCTGGCTGGAGGGATTCGAGTGGACGACGCCGGCTATGCTGGGCGCCCTGCTGGCCATATTGGGAAACTATGTGTTGTTTCGTCCCGGCAAGCGTCAGAGCGTCAGCGCAACCAGCGTTCCCGAGCAACGGACCTGACTCTGTTGCTATGGGCTCACTTTGTCGTGCAGGACTCATCGCACCCGTTCGCACCGATCTCTTTGGGGGCCATTTTTAAAAACACACCCAGTGCGGCCAACAACAATGCTGTACTCGCAATAATAGCAACCGGATAAACGAGATTCCCCGCCAAATCAAGCTGGCTGTATTTGATGATCATGATCAGGCCTTCAAGCGACATGGCCACGCAAACGGTACTGATGAAGCGGGGCAGGGTGCGGCGCATCATAGTCACTATATCGTGAGTTTCTGAACGGCCGCTGTATTCCGAGCGGATCACCATCGCCAGTTCGTAAACTGCCAGTGCGATAATGCTGCCGTTGACGCCATTAATCATGGCCTGCATCAAGGGCTCATCGGAATTCAGGAGCTCAAAGACATCGACGATGGTTGCTGCCACAAGAGCGAAGGCCAATCCGAAAAACAACCAGGAGAACAGCCTGGCGAACAAACCGCGTACTGGAATACTTCTCAACCTGTCGAGCATGCGTTTTCACCGTGACCTGTGGATGTGATGAGACAGGCTACGGATATTTCGTCGAGGCTGCGATTACAGGTTGCACACAGCGCGGTAACCTTGAAGCAAAGGACGAGTTGATTATTTTACCTCCGCTCATCGCCAGGCCTTGTGGTTGCGCCATTCACACCGGCTATCCTTGGGTTGCCAACACAGTTATCCACAGATTCTGTGGGAAAACTCTTTGCTGTTTGATCATTGTTTCGCTGGTTGTGGAGGCGGTTATTGAAACCATAACTTGGCCGCTTTCAAGGCGTAGTCAACGCTAAGGTCGCAAAGCGAACGTTCAAATTTTGGACAGTGCTCGCGTTGACCAGAGCCGGAGCGATTAACCGGCACAGCAGGACAACTGCTTTACATCCTTGGTGAACGTTTGCGCACAGAGTTTGAGTCCTTCAACCATGGTCAGATAAGGGAACAAGTCATCGCCGATTTCCTGAACGGTCAAACCTGCTCGTAACGCCATCACTGCCGTTTGGATAATTTCACCGCCTTCCGCTGCGACAACCTGCACCCCGAGCAAACGGCCTGTGCTGCGCTCTGCTACCATTTTAATAAATCCATGGGTGTCAAAGTTTACTAGCGCACGCGGCACGTTTTCCAAGTCGAGCAGCCTGGTGTCCACGCTATAACCCCGAGCAACTGCTTCGGCTTCAGTGAGGCCAACGGTGGCGACTTGAGGATCGGTGAACATGACCCCGGGCATGGCACTGAGGTCGAGTTTGGCCTCGCCTCCCGTCATGTTGACGGCGGCTCGGCTGCCTGCGGCAGCTGCGACATAGACAAACTGCGGTTGATTGGTGCAGTCACCAGCAGCGTATATTCCGGTGACCGTGGTTTGCAGATGCTCATCCACCTGAATTGCGCCGCGTGAAGTTTCCACGCCAATGCTCGCCAGGTTCAGGGCCTCGGTATTGGGCGTTCGACCGGTCGCCACCAGTAGTTGGTCGGCTCGCAAGGTGCCGGCAGGCGTCTCGACGATAAACTCGTTGTCGCTATAGTCCACGTTGCTGGGCGTGGTCTGGCGAAGCACCTCAATCCCTTCCCGTTTAAAAGCCGCCTCTATGGCCTCTCCGATCGTAGGATCTTCGCTGGACAACACACGGCTCCGGGCTAAAACGGTAACCTTGCTGCCGAGTCTGTCGAATGCCTGAGCCAATTCCAAGGAAACGAAACCGGCACCAATCACGATCAGCCGTTTGGGAACGGTATCCAGCGCCAAGGCACTGGTTGATGTCAGGTAAGGAGTGTCTGCCAGCCCCGTTATTGGCGGCTCTGCCGGTCTGGCTCCGGTTCCAATAAAGGCGCGATCAAAATGAACCGGTTTTTCACCACCCTCAGCCAGCGTGACTACCAGGCTATTGGTATCGACAAACCGGGCCTCACCGTTCAGGACTGTGATGTCCTTGTGTTCTCGAAGTATCTTTTCGTACTTGGTGTCACGCAGCTCCTCCACTCGTGCCTGCTGTTGCTGAAGCAGTTTTGCTCGGTCTACCTGAGGAGCCTCAGCACTGATGCCCGCGTCAAACGGGCTTTCTTTTCGCAGGTGCGCGATATGTGCTGCACGAATCATAATCTTCGAGGGCACGCAGCCAACATTTACGCAGGTGCCGCCGACAGTCCCACGTTCAATCAGGGTGACGCGGGCACCGCGCTCTGTTGCCTTCAGGGCAGCCGCCATGGCGGCACCACCACTGCCGATTACCGCAATATGCAGTTTGTTGTCATTTTTCACTCGGGAAACTCCTTGGAGCTTTGAAGTTGCTCTCGTAGCTGGCGTCATAGTGCTTTTTCCGCCAGAACGCATAAACCGTCAGGCCGATGAATACCGCCAGTGCCGGAAGAAGCACATAGTCGAGATAGCCCGTCAGGGCGGCCAGTCCCACGGTGGCCATCAAAATGACCAGAATCGGTGTGAAGCAGCATAGTGCAACCAGAATAGTCCCTACTATGCCGACCCTGAGCAGGTTCTTCGGATTCTTTATTGCCCCTCCGGAGTCGCCTCTGAGGCCGTGGGAGTGGAGGGGTAACCAGCGTCGCTCGTGGCCTCGGTGAGCGCCTCTATGGAAGTGAGCGCATCGTTAAAGGTGACGACGGCTTCTCGATCAGGGTAGCTCACGGAAACTTGCGACACCCCTTCCACCTTACTTAAGGCCAACTTGACGGTGATCGGACACGCGGCACAGGTCATGTCAGGCACCGAGAGAGTTACTGTTTGAGACGCAGCCCAGGAGGACATGCTGAGCAAAGTGAGGAACATGGCAAGTACAAACTGTTTACGCATGAGAAAAATCTCCGTTTAGTAGAATAGAGGCAAAATGTAAGGGAACACTAATGCGACCAGTACCAGAGCCGTAACTACCCAAAAGATCACCTTATAGGTCTTTCGGACTTGAGGGATCGCACACGTTTCACCGGGTGAGCATTGCTCTACAGGGCGATAGATTCGTCGCCAGGCAAAGAACATGGCGACGGTGGCCGCGCCAATGAACAGCGGTCGATAGGGCTCCAAAGCTGTCAGGTTGCCGATCCAGGCACCGGAAACGCCCAGAGTGATAAGTACCAATGGCCCGAGACAGCACGCCGAGGCGAGAAGTCCAGCCATGCCCCCGACAGCGAGAGAAGCACCTCCGGATTTAGATTTGAATTTCGACATGACGCTGACACCTGTTGCCCATGGACTCGATGCGATAAGGTTACTTCCGTAGTCAAGTACGGAGTCAAGCAGTATGTCGGTTAAAGCCAGTTCACTGACTATTGGCGGCTTGGCCAAGGCGGCCAATGTAAATGTCGAGACGATCCGCTATTACCAGCGGCGAGATCTGTTGTCGGAACCCAAACGACCTCTAGGTGGTATTCGACGCTACGGTTCCGCCGATATTGATCGGCTAACATTTGTTAAAACGGCGCAGCAGCTGGGTTTCAGTCTCGACGAGGTCGGCGACCTTTTAAGGTTGGAAGATGGCACTCACTGTCAGGAAGCCAGTGCGCTCGCCGAGCACAAGCTGAAGGATGTGCGTGAAAAGATCGAAAGGCTGGTCAAAATTGAGAAGGCTCTGAGCGACATGGTCAGTCAATGCCACGCACGGCCGGACAGCATCGCGTGCCCGCTCATTGCATCTCTACATGAGGGAGACATTGGAACAAAAAGCCAAAGGGATTAGCTTCTGAACCAATCGACCTCTTGAGGCTCTACCCCGTCACTGCGGACACTACGAAAAGATAGGCAGATTTATCGAACCGAGGTGCGCGAACGTTCGCTTTTGTTTACGACTGAAGGAGCCTGATCGAAACCCGAAGGTGTTCATCAACCGGATCTGCCAGCGTCTGCAACATCCAGCGACCAAGGAGCCAAGTTACGCATTTAGATCTCAATACTCTCGGCTATCTCCAGAGCATCCTCAACCTCCACACCAAGGTACCGCACGGTGCTCGACATATTCGTGTGTCCCAACAGCAACTGAACGGCTCGAAGATTTTTGGTCTTCTTGTAGATCAATGTCGCTTTGCTGCGTCTCATTGAATGGGTTGCGTAGACCGAAGGGTCAAGTCCGATGCTGGTAATCCACTTTTTGACAAGACGGGCGTATTGGTGAGTAGTGATATGGTCGAACTTTCGCATCCGGCTCGGCCACAAATAATCCATACCCGAAAGTCCGCGCAACTCGATCCATGCCTCGACCGATTCGCGCGTCTTTTTGGTTATCTCAAACTGAACAGGCTGACTAGTCTTCTGCTGGATGACTTGCGCCCGGTCCAGAACCTCACCGTTTCTGGAAATATCTCGAACCAATAGCTTTACCAGATCGCAGGATCGGAGTTTGCAGTCAATTGCCATGTTGAACATCGCCAGCTCGCGGATGTTCTTTGCTATCTCTAACCGAATACGGATAGCCCATATTTGTTCGAGTTTGAGCGGCAGCTTCTGGCCGACGAGCTTCCCTTTGTTCCAGGGAACTTTGCTGGTAGGAAACGTCATGACGTGGCCCTCTTCGGAGGGTAAGGGCCTTTAAGTATGGCTCAAAAGATTGTTCTCTGCTGGCCAACCTGGTCGCAAAGCGAACATTGAGATTTGGGGTTGACGCTGAAACACAGTGGGGCCCGACGGATTCTACCCCGTTAATACTGATACATCCTTTTATCGGGGTGCTATGCGATAAGCCGAGGGCGTCTTTCCGGTCCATCGCTTGAAGGCTTTCGTGAAATTGCTCTGGTCGGAAAAACCCAGCAAATAACAGATATCCGTCAGTGACAGTTCTGGGCGGCTCAGCAGTTCCTCAGCCATTTCACGCTTCGATTTTTCCAGAAGCTCGCGGAAACTGTAGCCCTCCTTTTCCAGTGCCCTCTGCAGCCGGCGGGCGCTCATGCCCAGCCGGCGGGCGACTGTGCCCTGATCCACGTTCCCGTCAATCGTGCCTTCAAGGAGCAGCTTCTGAACCTGGCCGGTGATGGAAAGCGAGTCTGTGCGCTCAAGGTACTCCTTCATCCAGCGGTCCATATTCTGAACCAGCTCCGGATTTGACTGGTAGCAAGGCAAGCGCAGCACCTGCTCATCGACGACAAACTTGCAGACCGGTGCATTGAAAAAAACCGGCGCCTCAAAAAAAGCCTCAAATTGCGCCCTGAGCCCAGACTTATCGTGACTGAAATGAACCTCGCGAGGGCGGAATTTGTCGTCGGTAATCTGTTTCAGAATGCGGCTGCCACAGGCCATGAAGGCCTCAAGGGCTTCGCCCGCCACCGGCATCTGCAGGTGGAAAACCACCTCCAGTGAGTTGTTCTTGCGGGGAATGGTTTCTAGATGGGCGGCACTACTGGCAACGCCGCTGTAACGGCACATTCGTTCGATGGCCTCACCCGTCGTATCGCTGAACATCATGGCCAGGCTGAGCCCGCTGAACATATCGGCGCGCGCAAGATCCGCAAGACGGAGAGTAAACAATGGGTCGGCGCTGTCGCGCGCAGCCAGCTCCCACAACTGGGTCATGTGAGCGACCTTGATCCGGCCATTGGGATTTTCAAGATCGCTGCTACGTATACCTGCTTCGCAAAGCAGTTTATCGGTATCAAGCCCTTTCAGCTTAAAACCGGCAAGGATGAAACGTGCCCAACTGGCAATCGTGGAAAAGTCTGCGACGGGTCGAGTTTTTGTCACTGTCGTAATTTCACCAAAGATTGGCGGCGTTCAACCAGCTTTAGCTGGTTGCGCCCTTATATCATTTTCAGTTTGTCATAGAACGATAACACGACCAACGTGACCGGAGCGCATTGAATCATGGAAAAGGTATCGGCTCGAAGCGGATTGTCCGCATTATTTGTCGGTTTATTCGCAGCAACACTTGGAGCCTGCAGTGGTGAGACAGGCAGGGAGCTCAGCGAGCACTCCCAAGGCTTCACTGCGGCCTCCACTTACACAGCCTCGAGCAATCAAAAGGCAATAGAAAGCTTGCCCCAACGCGACACCACCGACCATGAAGCCGCAAATCGTGGCTTCATCGGTACCTTCGAAGGTGAGAAAGCCATCATCAGGAATAAGCAGGGCGACCTAATCTGGGACCTCAACGAGTACACCTTCATTGACGGCGCATCACCGGACAGCACGCACCCTGGTCTCTGGCGCCAAGCCGGCCTGAATAATCTTCACGGTCTTTTTGAGGTTACCGACCGCATTTTCCAGGTCCGCGGGTTCGATCTGGCCAATATGACCATCATCCAGGGCGACACCGGACTGATCATCGTCGACCCTCTGACCTCAGAGGAAACCGCTGAGGCCGCACTCGCGCTGGTTCGGGAACACCTCGGCGATGTACCAGTGGTTGCCGTGATTTTCACTCACAGCCACATCGATCACTTCGCCGGTGCCTGGGGTGTTATCAACCGCGACGATTACGATGCCGGCAAGGTTCGCGTGATTGCCCCGATTGGCTTCATGGACGAGGCAACCAGTGAAAATATCATTGCTGGAACGGCCATGGCGCGGCGAGCTTCGTTTATGTATGGCCGCCGACTGGCGAAGGGTCCCCATGGCCATGTGGGCTCGGGGTTGGGGAAGTCACCTGCTTACGGCACCTTTGGCATTGCCACACCCACCGAAATTATCGACACCACCGGGCAGCGCCTGAACATCGACGGGCTGGATTTTGTTTTCCAGAATGCGCCCGGCTCTGAGGCACCGGCAGAGCTGACCTTCGGAATACCCGAACTGGCCGCATACTGCGGTGCCGAAATCGCAACCCGGACTATGCACAATCTGTACACGCTGCGTGGAACGAAAGTCCGGGATGCGCTCAAGTGGAGTGCCTACATCGACGAGATCATCGATCTTTCCGCCGACAGCGACGTCTACTTTGCCAGTCATCACTGGCCTGTGTGGGGGCGCACCGAAATCGTTGACTACCTGGAGCTGCACCGCGACACCTACAAGTTTATCCATGACCAGACGGTAAGGCTGCTCAATAACGGATTCACCTCCAGGGAGATCGCCGAACGGTTGCAACTGCCGCCAGAACTGGCTCAGACATTCTCCAACCGAGGCTACTACGGTACGCTGAAACACAACAGCAAGGCGGTCTATCAGTATTACATGGGCTGGTACGACGCCAACCCCGCGAACCTGGATCCGCTGCCGCCAGAGAAGGCCGCCAGCCGGTATGTCGCTCTTGCCGGTGGCGCTGATGCCCTGCTGGAAAAAGCGCGTGCCGCGTTTGACGAGGGTAGCTATCGCTGGACCGCAGAAATTCTGAACCATCTGGTCTTCGATGAGCCAGACAACGAATCGGCCAAAACCTTACTCGCCGAAACCTACGATCAGATGGGGTATCAGGCCGAATCGGGACCCTGGCGAGACGTCTATCTCAGCGGTGCCTACGAATTGCGCCATGGCGCACCCGAAGAACCACTGATGGATATGTCCACCCTACTCGGGATTCTTCAGCAAACACCGGTCGAAAAGTTCTTTCAGACTATGTCGGTGCGCCTGAATGCGGAGGATGCCGAAGGCGTGGAGCGACGCATTGCCATTGTGTTTACCGACCTCAATGAATCCTATCTGCTGACGGTTAAGAATTCCGTCCTGCATGTCCACAAAGATGCCAGCCTCGACCACGCCGAATCAACGCTGAGAGTCACTCGGGAGCTGTTCACCCGTCTGCTGATTGGAGAAGTCGGCGTGACCGAAATGCTGACATCCGACGCCCTGGAACTGGAAGGCAGCACGATTCAACTGGTGCGGTTCCTGTCGCTGTTCGAGACACCGAACAGTGAATTCAACATCGTAGTACCCTAAAGCAAAAGGACCATGAAATGACCATGAAAACAATGAAAAACAGGTTTCCCGCCAGGAGTCTGCTTCTGGTTGCGGGTACAGCAGCCCTGATGATGGGTTGCAACGGCTCTAGCAGTTCTGACACGACCATGGTGTCTGATACCACGGCGTTTTCAGCACCGCCCAGTGATTGTCTGTGGGTTGGGCCTTACGTCAAAGAGAACGAGGGTTTCAACTTCGCCTACCCGGATAGCGGCGCCATCTATTGGTCTGCCGCCTATACGCTTCCGGAGGACGGTGCCTACATCACCCTGGAAGCAGATTTCCCTTACTCCCGATACATGTCCTTCAACAGCTACCGGGCCAACACAACACCGGCGCAATCGTTGACAGACAAAAACATCATTGCCGAAGCCGGCTCTATCAATCCTTTTATTGATGGCGCGGTTCGCACCGATCCGTCCCGCCGTTATCTGGTCACGGTCAAACCCGGTGACCCAAACGACCCGGCAAACCCGTCTGAAGACAACACGTTGTATGACGCAACCAGCGCGGCGGGCGAGGAAGCGGTACTGATTTACCGCAACTACGTGCCCAACATCGGTGCCGATTGGACCGGCGATGTGGGGCTGCCAAGAGTGACGCTACACCTGGCCGACGGTAGCACTCTTCAGGGCGAAGAAGCCTGTGCTGCCATGTCTGCCGGCACTGACCCGCTTGGCATTCCATTTGTGCCAGCGGACACTTATGAAACCTTGCGCGCCAATTTCGAGCCGGCCCGTGAAACCCCGGCGTTCAGGGCCAGCTATGGAACGGCGTTTTTGTTTCAATGCGACTTTCAGGGCAACTGTAAAAACAACCCCCCACGGAACACCGCCTTTTACGCCAACGCAGATAACCAGTACCTTTACTCGTTCCTGAACCAAGATTTCGGGGACGTGGTCGTTATCAGGGGGAAAATTCCTGAAATCCCAGAAACGCTGAACGATCAGGAATTTTTCAACGAAAACGACCTGCGCTACTGGTCACTTTGCCAGAACGAATACTACTCCCAGGCGGTGAAAGAATGCCTGTATGACGAGCAAATCTTCATCAACCCTGACGGTTTTTACACCATCGTGACCAGCGAGCCCGAGAATCGCCCCGAAAATGCCGATTCTGACTGCGGGGTTGGCTATCTGCCCTGGCCCAACAAAGGCGACGGTTTCAGCATTGTTGACGGAAAAACCGACGACCCTGATTCCGCGTTTCTGATTGTGCGCAATATGCTGCCAGCTGATGATTTTAACCAGGCAATCCAGAACACTATGACCGCTGGCGATGAAGCGTCAGTATTGGGTGACTTTATGCCAAAAGCGACCTACATGAGCAAGGCTGAGTTTGAAGACTTGGGCTGTGCGCCCTATACGTCATTGGCCTACGACCAACTGTAGACATGAAACCCTGGCCACATCAAAAATGTGGTCAGGGTGGTTTGTAGTGGTCAAGTGTTTTAGGCCACCGTCTTTTGAGTTTTCCAATAGGCCTGTTCTGCCTCATTTGGCGGCAATCCGCCGTTGTATTTATGAGGCCGCAGTGCGCTGCAATAACCGATCATATAGTCCGTGACCGATTGCTTCGCCGTGGCAAAGCATGGACATCCGATTTCCGGCCCCCATTCTGCTTTCAGACTCCAGAAGATTCGGGATATCCAACTGTGGCTGATCCGCCTTCTTGTAAGCGTGCCCTAGCGGCTGCGAGCGCCAGCAGATCCGTTGCTGACAGCATGCGCCTCGACAACCTCGTCCAGCAGCGCTTTCTCAGCCTCGCAAGGCTCTCTGTCTCGGTCACGCCAGGCCCGGTAGCTGCTGCGGTACACCTCAAACACCCGACGCAGGCGCTGCACCGCATAGCTCTCTTCAAGTCGCTCGATTATCGAGAATTGCTCAGGGAGTCCGAGCTTCACCTTTTTGTGGTGCCTTGCCTGATCGCTCGGCTCGAAGCCTGCGCACCCAATACTCCATGATTGATTTACCAACCCCCATGGCATCGCAGGCCGCTTTCATTGTGTAGCCCTGGTCAATCACCAGCTGGGCCGCTTCCAGACGGAATTCCGGACTGAAATTTATTTTCTTTGGCATCCAATCCACCTGACTTGCTCTACGAGTGATCATACACTTAAAATCAGGTGGCCAGATTCACTATGCCACTACTCTTATAGTCAATTCGGTCGTTTCTGAATGTTCGCTTTTGTTTAGGTTCGGACAATTTATGATTGCACTACCAAAAAAGACGATGAAATAGACGGTTCAACGGTTGTTAGACAAAGGTGCGTAACTTCACTCCGAGAGGGTTGCATTCCGCGAGGTCCGGGTTCGCTTTAATGCGGGTCCCCATGATGTAGTCGAACCAGGGACGGGTGACGCACCAGTTGGCGTCCTGATTGGTGTTCATATGGTGATTGTAGTGCCAGGGAATGGCCTTCTTTCCCACTCGGGTTCCTCATAGACTTCGTCGCGGTCATCCTTGGTGCGCACGATCTTGTGATGCTGCCAGTGGCTTTTCATGGACTTTGCCAGCCTTTCTTGGGGCATTGTTGGCTTTGATTGGAAACTATGTGCTGTTTCGGTCTGCGGGACGGTAATCCAGCTTTGTGGTTCAATGGACAATGTCCTACAAGGAAGCAGGACAATATTGGGCATTGCTAAACGGCAGGTTTTGTTAACGTCCGCCCCCTTGGACGGGCCATCTACATGGTCGACATTCCTGGAAAACACATTAAGGACTTCCTGCTGTGAGCACCCCAACTGATACTTCTTACGACACCCCTGTTATCCCGAGAAAAGTTCCGGCCGGCCCACCACTGAACTGGATTTCGGCGGCGGTGCGACTGCTGCGCAGTAACTGGGGCGTGATTCTGCCCGCCTATCTGCTGGTGTTTCTTGTTCCGGCGCTGATTCAATATGGTGCGATGGAGATGATTTCCGGTGGCAGTGTCTTTGGCACCGTGGTGCTGGTGATTGTCAGCATTTTCGTAACGCTGCTACTCAACGCCGGTATGGTGGCTCTGTTCCACAGCGCAGCCGAGGGGACTCCCCGGTTTACCCAGGTGTTTTCCGGCTTCAGCGGGCACACGATCATTCATACTTTCCTGATGGTAGTGATGATGATTGTCGTCGGCATTGTACTGTCCGTTATTGGCTACGTGATCGCAAGTATTGCCGATTTTTCGTTTTCATCTGTTAGCCGCTATGGCATGGGTGGTTTCATGGATGATGGCTTCGGGCCCTCAGCAGGTATTGCTGCGATTCTGATCATGTTCATTGCAGTGCTTGGCGCGCTGGTTTTGTTCGGTGCGTTGTTCTTCTATGCAATCCCGTTGATTGTGGTTGCCAGACAGGGGGCTTTAGAGGCTGTTCGTAACAGCCTGCGCGCGTGCTTCAAGAACTTGTTTGTACTGCTTTTCTTTGCTGTAAACGCGATGGTTGTTACTCAACTGGTACTGTTCCCCACGTTCGCAATTGGTGCTTCAACCGCATCGGTTGTTGGCATGACGGTGATTACAATTATCGTGTCATTTGTCTGGGGTGCGGTTCTCGCGGGCGCGTATTATCTTTCGTTCCGGGATATTCTTTTGGGCAAAGGTGATACCGAATCAGGCAACGCTATCGAAGCCACTGTTCCCGCCTGAAGCGACCAAAAAACAAGCTATTGGTGGGTGTGCCAACACCCACCCAACCTGGCGAAGCGCCCATCTGTTCAGATTGATCATTTTACCTGCGCTTTCCGCCAGGGCCTGCCACTGCACGCTTTGCACTGCCTATCCTGTCGTTGCCAACAACGTTATCCACAGATTCTGTGGGCAAAACCAATCAGCCCTGTTGGTTCATCCGTAGCTGTGGAAAACACTTGTTCAAAAACCGGTTCATGGGGTTCTCGATGATCGAGGGCAGGTTGATACCCAAAGGGTTGGACTCGGCAAGCTCCGGATTTGCTTTGATACGGGTCCCCATAATGTAGTCGAACCAGGGACGGGTGACGCACCAGTTGGCGTCCTGATTGGTGTTCATATGGTGATCGTAATGCCAGGGAATGGCCTTCTTTCCCCACTCGGGTTCCAGGTGAGAGCGCCGGTGCACATAGAAGTACCGGCCGGCCGCGTAGTAGGTGCCCAGTGTAAAAAACGGGGCTACCGGTAGCGCCAGAGAGGTAACCGCAGTGAGCGCAAGCAGGGAGGCGACTTCGTTCCGGGTGCGCCAGTTGGACAACCCTTCTTCATAGCCTTCGTCGCGGTAATCCGTGGTGCGCACGATCTTGTGATGCTGCCAGTGGCTTTTCATGGACTTCGGTACCGGGCTGTATCTGGGTTTTCCCGGCCGTGGGGTCCCGTGGAGGATGTATTTATGGGCATACCATTCAACGCCGTTGGCAAAAATCAGGGCGACCGGAAAGCCAATCATGAATCACCTCTTTCAGAGAGTGGCTGAGTTTTCATCGTGCCATAGCCGCCTTGAATTTCTGTGCTCATTTGCGTCAGCTTGTCAGGCCCCGTTGGCGGAATCGGACAACCTGATCAAATTGCCTCCAACATCGGGTGCCCCAGGGATGACGAGGGTCGGGCGAACCTATCCTGAGACTTCGCACAGAGTTATCCACAGATTCTGTGGGCAAACCGCTGAGTGATCCGCAGCCGTGCAGGTTCGTAATTCCCCGTAGTTGGGTGCAATCGCTTGAGAGTTCCGGTAGTGTCGCGCCCTTTTTGCCGCAAGGACCCATTCCCAATGACCGCCGAGACTATCCCTAAACCCAAGGCAGGCGAGAGCGTCTGGAGCGACAGTGACCCCGTTGTGCTGGTTCTGACCATTGGCTTTATTCTGCTGTTTGTTGGTGCTTCTGTTGTCGATGCCGATTACGTGGCTGACCTGATTGGTCACGGTTTTTCGTGGACCGCAAAATATCTTGGTTCTTTTTTCCAGCTGCTCCTGCTGCTCACGTTTTTTGTGGCGGTTGCCACGGGCGTAAGCGGGGCCGGTCGGGCCAGGATTGGAGGGCTGGATGAGCCGGAGATTGGCCGGTTCCGCTGGTTATCGATGATCATGTGTACGTTGCTGGCCGGTGGCGGAGTCTTCTTCGCAGCCGGTGAGCCGATCTATCATTTTGTGGTCACCCCGCCGGCGTTTGATACCGAAGCCGCATCCCCTGCCGCCGTTGCACCTGCGCTAGCCCAGTCATTTATGCATTGGGGGTTTCTCGCCTGGGCTGTGCTTGGTTCATTAACGGCCATCGTGCTCTCTCGCGCGCATTACTCCCAAGGGCAGCCGCTGCAGCCACGTACGCTGCTTTATCCCGTTTTAGGTGAGCGCGTCGTCCGCGGGCGCCTGGGCGGAGTCGTGGATGCTGCCTGCGTGATCGCCGTGGTTGCCGGCACCGTGGGCCCGATCGGCTTTCTGGCGACACAGATGAGCTTTGGCTTGCATGAGCTTTTTGGTGTCTCCGATGATTATGGCACCCAGCTCATGGTTCTGACCGTGCTGGCCGGGGTATACATGACATCCGCAATGACCGGACTGCATCGGGGTATCCAGCTGCTCAGTCGTTTCAACGTCATCCTGGCGCTGGTCATCGCCGGCGTTATATTTGTGTTTGGCCCAACGCTATTCCTTACGGATGTCTACGTGCAATCCATGGGGCAGTATCTGGGCTCGTTTTTCTCCATGGCCACGATGACAGCACAAACGGCGCCCGATTGGTGGATGAAGTGGTGGACGGTGTTTTTCTTTGCCTGGTTTATTGGCTATACCCCCTTGATGGCAGTGTTTGTATCGAGAATCTCACGGGGTAGAACCGTCCGTGAAACCATCATGGCGGTCGCCATACTGGCACCCATCGCTACGACCATCTGGTTCACGTTGCTGGGTGGATCCGGCATCTATCATCAGCTGTCTGGCACGTTTGATTTGACCGACGCCCTCAACAGCTTTCAGTTTGATGTCGCCACATTGACGGTTGCTCAGGCACTGCCGGGGGGCACCTGGATGGCGGCTGCCATCCTGTTGTTGACCACTATCTTTGTGGCGACAACCGGAGATTCGATGAGCTACTCCATTGCGATGGTGGGGGCCGGCCATGACGAGCCGCAACCCTGGATTCGCGTTTTCTGGGGTGGCGCCATGGCACTGATGGCCGCGATTCTTCTCTATATGGGGGCCGGTCAGATTGGGGTGTTGCAACAGTTCATTGTCATCACAGCCATTCCGGTGTCGTTGATTATTCTCCCTTCTTTGTGGACCGGTCCCCGGGCCGCATCAGCCCTGGCGAAAGAGCAGGGGCTGACTTAGCCTTTTACTTTTCCCCTCAGGGATTTGATCTCCCCACGGCGGGTTTTGTTATCCACACGCCGCCGTTGGGAGGATTTTGTCGGTCGTGTTGGCCGGCGGGCTTTTTGCGGTTTTACTGCCTCCTGAATAAGAGTCTTGAGTCGGTTCAGCGCGTCCTCTTTGTTCTGCTCAAACGTGCGGAAAGACTGCCCCTTGATCACAATCACGCCGTCTTTACTGATGCGCTGGTCGGACAATGCCATCAAACGTTCTTTGTAAAACGGCGGCAGGGTGGAATGCAGGATGTCGAACCGGAGGTGAACGGCAGAGGCAACCTTATTCACATTCTGGCCGCCGGCCCCCTGGGATCGTATCTGCGTAATCTGGATTTCCCAGTCTGCCAGTTCGACGGCATTGGATAATTTCAGCATAGTGGCACGTGTTGAGAGCTCGGATTCGGGTGTTTACGAGTATCATCCTACGCAATCCGGCAACCAATCAGAAGCGATGAACACAGGGAGACACCGAATGAAGGTGATGGTTTTAGGCGCTACCGGCCTGACCGGAGGCATGGTGGTGGAGAAGCTCCTCGAGCAGCCGGAGATATCGACTGTGATCGCTCCGGTTCGCCGGCCGATGGTCGTGGAAAATTCGAAACTGGAGCAGCGCTTCATGGATTTTGATGCGATGGAGGCTCAGCCTGACGCTTTCCAGGTGGATGTCCTGATCTGTTGTCTTGGAACAACCCTGAAAAAGGCAGGCTCCAGAGAAGCCTTTCGCAAGGTCGATCATGACTATGCATTGAAGGCAGCTCAGATGGCCCGTAACGCAGGTGCACGGGCATTGATTCTGATGTCGGCCATCGGAGCATCTTCGCAATCCCCGGTTTTCTACAATCGAGTCAAAGGAGAGCTTGAGGAAAATGTCCGGGCGCTGAAATTTCCTTATCTTGCGATCTACCACCCGAGCCTGTTGCTGGGGCAGCGCAAGGAGGCTCGAACGGCCGAGGCTCTTGGTGTGGCCGTCATGCCGGTTGCGAATCGGGCGTTGATCGGGCCACTGAGAAAATATCGGGCGATTGACGCGGAAGCCGTAGCGTCGGCCATGGTCAACGAGCTTGAGACCATTAGCGGAATCACTTCGGGCGGTGCAGTGGTGAGAGTGTGGGAGTACGACGATATCTTAACGATGGGCAATCGTCGCTAATGCTGTCCTTCACCTGATGTAAAATCCGGGTCACTGTTCCCGAGCGATCGATGAGGTTGATCAATGAAATATGTACTTTTTCCTTTTCTGGTGTTTTTCGTACTCATGGCGACAGGGTGCAGTCGCCCGGAATCGCCCCAGGAAGTATCGGAAGCGTTTTGGCAAGCTGTACTTGAAGAGGATGCTGAAGCGGCCGCAGATTATTCAACCCTGGTCGATGAAGCGGCGTTCGATGGTTTTGAACAGCAATGGCAGAACGTGAGTGTTGAGTGGGGGCGTGTGGTCATTGACGACAATCTGGCCCGGGTAACCACCACCCTGAGTGGTCTGGAGGGCCAGAACGAAGCCACGGAGTCCTTAACCTATCTGGTACGTAAAGGTGACGACTGGCTGGTGGATTATTATCGCACCGGCGATGCCCTGAAACAGGGCCCGGTTTGGGGAAGTCTTGTTGGGCAGTTGGAAAAACTGGGTGAAGATCTCAAGAGTCGCTGGGCAAATCAATCTGATGAGATGGCGGTAGAGCTTGAGAGGCTGGGGCGGGAGTTGCAGCAACAGGCCCAGAGTATGAATGAAGATATGTCGGCGTTGGCTGAAGAGTACGGTGACCAGCTGAGCCAGCATCTGGAAGAGCTGTCTGAATCCCTGCGGGAAGCCCTTGAATCTACCCCATCTGCAACGCCGCAGGACAGACGTACCTTGAACGAAACGGTAATCAGGCTTGAAGACCAGCGGGAGCAGTTGTCTGAAGTCAACTTGAAAACGCTTGCGGAGAGCACTGCGACCGCCGCCGAAGCCCAGCTGCAATTGAGCGAATTGAGCGAGGAGTTTGCGGCCTACAAGGCGGAATGGCGGCAACGTGTTGTCGACATGCAAGCAGAAATGGCTGAGTTTCTGGAGAATCTGAAGACCCGCTGAGCCCAGGGGCGCCTCGCCCTTCTTTAGTGCATTTTTTTGATGGCGCACCTCGATGGTGCGCCTCTCTCATCGTTTGAATCCGGCAGTTGCTACTTCCCTTCAGGTTTTGACCGGTCCGCCGGTTCAGGCCCGCTCTTTGCTTAGCTTCCTTCTGAAAGCAGGTATGTTTGCACCACATCGTTGTCGTGCAGGCATGCAGTACCGATTGAGGAAGGCGCGCTATGACTTTACGCAGTGATTCCATGAACCTTTCATCCGATGAGCGGGGCTGGTTGCCCTGGTTTGGGGCCACAGGTAAATTGCGGATGGGATGGTCCTGTTTTTTGAACCGCCAGCAATATGCAACGAATGAAGAGATATTCGAGAGCATCGCGAAAACCCGTCGCGAAGCGCTGATTAACTGGGCAAATGGCAAGTGGGCCTTCCTTGAGGGGCTTGCGGCACGACTTGAGGGTAGCGAACACGATAGCATTTCAGAGGTACTGGATTCGGCCGTTACGCGCCTCCGGGAAATTTCCGAGCTTTTCGTTGTGAAAGAAGATGGCTCTGTTGTCGCCTCGACGGTGACCGGCAGAAACGGAGCCGCAGGCCTCATGCCCGCGGCCGTGCAACGAGGGGTGAGAGAGCGGTTTCTCCACGGGCCCTACAGTGACCCGGTCACCTTGCAGCTTGGTGCCACAACTTCCAGATTTCATGACGATGTCACGCTGATGTTCTACCAGCCGGTCGCTCTTGCTGGCAATCAGGCAGCGGCAGTCTGTGCCCGGGTTCCGAACGATGTCATGAGTGACCTGATTCAGCGCGAGGCCGGGCACATTTTTGAAGAGTCTGGCGACAACTACATTTTCATGATCGACAGTCAGTTTGATCCATCGATCAGACCGGGAGTTGCCCTGTCGCGCTCGCGGTTTGAAGACGCTACCTTCAGTCACGGCGACAACCTCAAAGACGGAATCCGTACGGGCTTCGGTACAGTACGGATTCGGGAACACACCGAATTCGAAATACGTTTTACCGACCCGGCTACGGGGCAGTTGCACCCGGGGGTACGGGAAACCATGGCCCGCGGTGAAAACCTCTACGTTAAGTACCCCGGCTATTCCGACTATCGCCACATACCGGTGATTGGCAAAGGCGTGACCTTCCAGTTACCCGGGTCTCCTGATCGTTGGGGCATGATGTGTGAAGGCGACCTGGAGGAGGTGTATCGGAAACGTTCGGTCAGCTATCGACTGACAGCGCGGCTCGGGGTCCTTATGGCGCTTATCTGGGCAGCCAACGTAGCGGTTTCGGCAAGCGGTGCTCCCCTGTGGCTGGAAGCCTCCGTGAACGCGATGGTTGCGCTCCTGGGTCTTGTCATCTTCCGGGCAAGTTCCGCCAAGCCATTGGCAGATAGCCTGTCATCACTCGCGGATGTCATACGAAACATTGCCGAAGGAGGCGGGAATCTGCGCCAGCGTCTCGATGTTGGCAAGACCAAGCGGGATGAGAGCGGGGATCTCGCGCGCTGGATGAACAGCTTTCTGGATACCCTCGACGGCATGGTGGGGCAGGTCATCAGTCTTGCGGGTGAATCCCGCTCCGCCAGTGAACACCTTGTGGGTCAGAACCGCCAGGCGGATGAAAAGATTCAGCAGGTGGTACACGACATAGAGCAGATGCTGAAGGGCGCAGATCTGCAGCAGAACGAAATCGAAAATGCCTCGACCACCGCACAGGAAATGCGGGTAAGCATGGAAGATGTGGTGGCTCGCGCTAAAGATCAGTTTGCCCGTGTCAGCCGTGAAACCGAGAGCATTCGCGACGTTATCGTGCGTTCGGCCGAGGGTATCCGCGCCGCGAGTGAACGCACGGATGAGATCGGCAAGGCGGCTGAAATGATCAACGACATTGCTGCCCAGACCAATCTGCTAGCGCTCAATGCGGCCATAGAAGCGGCTCGGGCCGGTGAGGCAGGGCGGGGATTTGCAGTCGTCGCCGATGAGGTACGGCAACTGGCCAGTCGGACAGCCCAGGCCACGACGGAAATTGATGAGCGTCTGTATCGGGTGCGGGAAGAAACTCAGCGCGCCGTAACCACGATGGAAGACGGCATGGCAGAAATGGAGACCCGTCTGGCTCAGGCCCGGGCAGCGTCGGATGACAATGCCGAGCTGCATCACATGGTCGACAAGCTCTTCCGGGCGATCTCGGGCATTGCGGAAACCAACGCGGTCCAGAGTGCCCAGACCAGTGGCGTTGCTGACAGCGTAAGCTTCATGACGACGGTGATCGCGGGGTTGACGGCCAGTTCTGAGATGACGCACGTGTCGGCAAACAAGCTGAAAAACCTGACCGGTCAGTTTCAGGTGAGCAATGCGTAAGCTGCTGGCCCCGCGTTAGCCTGAGAGCTGGCGGGGCCGGCAAAAAGCCACTTGGCGATCAGAGCCCGTAAGAACGCGAAATGGTGTCTATCTCACCGCTTTCCTGCATGGCCTGGTAAGCCGTATTCAGGGC
Organism: Marinobacter sp. ST-43; assembly: GCF_030541085.1. Lineage (NCBI taxonomy): Bacteria > Pseudomonadati > Pseudomonadota > Gammaproteobacteria > Pseudomonadales > Marinobacteraceae > Marinobacter > Marinobacter sp. ST-43. The sequence goes on along the minus strand of NZ_JASSVO010000002.1, from coordinate 315,958 downwards.
TTTGATCAGGTCGGGATCAGAGTCCTTGTTAATGGCCAGATACATCGGGGTTTCGCGGAAAACAAGAACTGCCTCAAGGCCGGTCACGTCGGAGGCATCGGCGGCCAGGTAGGGGCCTGCCAGGCCATCGGCCACCCATAGATCGATCTGATCCTGTTCCAGCCGCTTGGCATTCAGTCCATTGTTGGTGATGGCGGAAACATCGAATCCTTTGTCTTCCAGGTATCCCGTCATCACATCGCCCTTGTAGCCACCGATACGGTAGTCACGGGCATCCTCAATATCGTCCAGTTTGATGCTGGAGCCGGGCTTGGCGAACAGGGTCCACTTGATGCTGGAGAGTGGTCCCACCCATTCAAAGAAGGGTTCCCGCTCGTCTGTCTTGGACACGCAGTAGATACCATGGTCTTCGTGCCGTTGAGCGCGGTTCATGCCATAGCTGAGGTCTCGCAGCTTGATGCTGTAGTCGACCTTGGCATTCTCTAGAACAGCTTTGAGCACATCGGTGCAGAGGCCGGTGATTTCGGATTCTGAATGGGCAAAGGGCTGACCATTGGTGGTCATGTTATAAGGAGGATACTGTTCGGTGTAAACGCGCAATTGCTCGGAAGCAGTGGCACAGCCGGCCAGAACCAGCATGGCGGCGAGAAGTCCGAGTTTCCCTTTCATGAGAATGCTCCGTTTTCGGTTGAGAATTTGGGAGCTCACTATGATATTCAACCGGTGTTCAATGAGGCAGCTCGGATTCCTCTGCTTTACATTTGTGTCTTTCAGTGGTTGCGGTTAGTTAATGTTGTGTCCTGAGTGATTCAGGCCGCAACAATACGGTTTCTCCCTGCGTCTTTTGCTTCGTAGAGCCGTCCATCCACAGTGGCCAGAAATTCGGTTAGTGAATCATTCTGCGACGGAATAATGGTACCGATACCCATGCTCAAGGTTACCAGCTGGCTCGCCGAATTATCTGCATGGGGAATCTGTTCACGAAGCAGCTCACTGATGCATCGCTCCGCCACTCTCACGGCGGCATCGGCATCGCTTTCCGGCAGAACAATGACGAACTCTTCGCCACCGAATCGTCCCACAAAGTCTTTGGGGCGTTTAATGGCTTTTGCTAGCACGGAGCTAACCCGTCGCAGGCATTCGTCGCCCTGAATGTGGCCATATAAATCGTTGTATTGTTTGAAATGGTCGATATCGAGAAGAATCAGTGATAACGGCTGACGGTTGCGCTGTGCGCTGAGCCAGGTGTCTTCAATAACGGTGTCGAACATCCGTCGATTGGACAAACCGGTCAGGCCATCCTTGAATGAGTACTCTTCGAGTTTCTTCTGAAGGGCTATCAGCTTCTCCTCGGTTTTCTTGCGTTCGCTGATGTCGAACATGAAGCCGATCAGGGCTTCTACTTCGCCACTGTCATCGCGAACAACATGCACGACGTCACGTATCCAGACATAGTGACCGTCCCGATGCAGAGCGCGGTAGTCTGCTTCATGATCGACGCCGCACTCCGATTGTTTGACGCAGAAATTGACGACCCACTCCTGATCCTCCGGATGCATACGGGTGGCCCAGTCTTCGACACTTTTCCAGCTATCCTGGGGCCAGCCCAGCAATGCATCTATCTGCGGGCCGATGTATTCGAACGCCATGGTCTGCCAGTTGATTTTCCATGGAATCGCCTTTGTGGATTCCAGCAGAGCCTTGTAGACAGAGCTGTCCGGCGTCATTTCGATGGATTGTTCTGGCATGTCTGGTTCCCCCGGAGATGTGCGCGGGCTACGGTCTGATATGTCGAGTATGTCATGACTTTGCGGCTAGAATACTGCTTTTATGTCACTGACAGTGATCTTTCGCAACTGACAAGACAAGGAAACGTCCATTGGAAGCATTACTCTTTCTCGTTATCGGAGCTGGCGTGCTGCTGGTGCCTGTGGGCTCACTTCTGGGCTTTCTGGCGTTCCGGCAAAGAGACCGTCACGCCTCCCGGGTCGAGGATCTGGCTCGGGAAGTCGCCGACCTCCGGGCAGAGGTTTCCAGGCTTCGCGATACCGGGGGTTCTCTGCTGGATCCGGTGACGCCGGCCACCCCGGATGTGCCGGCGGATGTCGGGTACGTGCGGGAGCCAGCAAGTTCGGTGGCAGAAACGACAGACGCAGAGACATCTCGGGAGCCGGTCGCGGAAGACTCAGCAATTGCCGTTCCCGTGAATCGGTCGGATGCTCTGGTATCCCGTGGCGTGGCGGCATTCAAAGCCAACTGGATGGTCTGGATTGGCGCGCTGAGTGTCAGTCTTGCCGGGATCTTTATGGTGAGCCATTCGATTTCCGCCGGACTTATCGGACCAGTGCATCAGTTGCTGATGGCGTTGTTGACCGGGTTGGGGCTGCATGCAGGCGCGGAATATCTTCGTCGGCGTCACATGGGTTCGTATCAGGTCTTTGCAGCACTGGCCGGCGGTGGCAGTGTCACACTCTATGCAGCCTTGTTGGCGGGCGTTCATCATTATGGATTGATCGGGCCCGTACCGGCGCTTTTCGCGCTGGCACTGGTTTCCGTCGTGACCATGTTTCTGGCGCTTGTGCATGGCCCATTACTGGCCATTATGGGGCTATCGGGTGCCTATCTGGTGCCGCTGCTGGTCGGGGGCGAAGGCGGAAGTGCCGTCTTTGTGCTGAGTTACAGCGTTGTGATCACCGTCAGCTCCCTGCTGTTGATGCAGTATGTCTACCGTCCCTGGCTTTGGTTTGGCACCCTGGCCGGCGCCGGACTCTGGTGGCTTCTGGTTGCCGTTAGTGGACGCCACGGCCTGGCGGTGTCCTGTTATCTTCCCGTGCTTTTCCTGTTGTTTTCGGTCTTGCCCGGAGATGGCCTGCTTCCCCTGCAGCGTCGAAGAGACGCCTTGCTGGCAACACTGTTGGCCTGGGGAGCGTCTATTGCCTGGCAATCGACGGATGATCCCGCTTTTCTGGCGTGGCTATGGATGCTACCGGTCGCCGTATTGTTGCCCCAAAGCCGACAGCGACTGTGGTTTTTGCCCTGGGCCGCGGTGTTGGCCACGTTTGCCGGCTGGCTTGTCTATTCTGCCGATCTGAGTCAGGACGTTCTGTTCAGGCCGTTGGGACAGAGTTTCCAGCAGCCCTTCATCACCTATCTGATTCTTGCCTCTGTGCTGGTGGTATTGAGCGTCCTCTGGCAGTGGCGGACGCAGCTGGAGCTGAGGCGGTGGGCGTCGCTGGCGATGCTGGCGCCCGTTATCTGGCTGTTACTGGGGTGGTTGCTTGTTCAGGGCGGGCAGGCTGCAGGCAACTGGGCGTTGGTCGCGCTCCTGGCGGCGGCGGTCTATGGTGTCGTTGCCTGGCGCTTGGAGCACTCGCAAGGTTATCGCGTTGGCCTGGTCTGGGCGATACTGGCTGCCCACGCGTGCTATTCCATGGCGGTTGCCATGTGGTTGCAGGAAGCGTCAATGACATTGGCGCTGGCCACTCAGTTCGTCAGCCTGGTCTGGCTTGGACGCCGATACCAGGCGCCCGAGCTGTTCCTGATTCTCAAGGTTTTACTGGCCATTGTGGTGGCGAGACTGACCTTCAATCCATGGTTGCAGAGCTACGATGCGGGTGGGCATTGGTCCCTTTGGACCTACGGAGGGGCCACGCTGTTTGCTGGCGCTGCTACCTGGCTGGCCAGAAAGGAGGCCATTCGGCCCTGGCTGGAAGCTGTCACCTTGCATCTGCTGGTTCTGTTCCTGGGCGTGGAGCTTCGTTACTGGCTATACAATGGTGATATTTTTGCGCGGCAATATGGCGTAACCGAGGCGTCAATCAATACCGTGCTCTGGGGCGCTTTGAGCATCGTCTACGTTTTCCGGTCCAGGGTCGCGGGAACGCTGGGGTGGCTTTACCGGTTGCTGGCGAGGGCACTGACGGTGATCGCTGTTCTGAGTTATCTCGTTGTTGCCGTGGTGCACAACCCCTGGTGGACCGACGGCACTATTGGCAGTACTCCGGTATTCAATCTGCTGTTGCTGGCGTATGGCGCGCCGGTCCTTCTGGCTCTGGCCAGCGCTCGATACTCCGATCTTGTGCCCGTTCGCTGGTCTCTTTGTACGGCTGCAGTGGCTTTCGGGGTGTTCACTTTGCTCGAAATCCGGCATCTGTGGCAGGGCAGTGCGATGACTCTGTCCAGTGGAATGGGGGAGGGCGAGCTCTATACCTACTCGGTGATTGGTATGCTCTACTCGATTGCCGCGATCCTTTGGTCCACACGTAACCAGAGCGAACTGCTGCACAAGGCAGGAATGATTCTGCTTGGTCTGGTCATCGGCAAGATCTTTCTGGTGGATATGGCCGGGCTGCAGGGACTGTGGCGGGTTGCTGCCTTTATGGGGCTGGGGCTGGCGCTGCTTGGCCTGGCGTGGATGTACCGGCGAACTTCCGGCTCCGGGAAGGCGTCAGAATCCTGAGACCGTTGATCGGGATTTTGGCGTTGCCCATGACCGGTGTTCGCTATACAGTTAACAAACACTCACTTAATTCTGGCAGTAGATGAGGAAATTCAGGTGACAGAACTCGTAACTTACGAACTGAACGACGGCATTGCCACCATTACCGTGAACAATGGCAAGGCTAATGCTCTGAGCCATGAGGTATTTGACGCGCTGAATGCCGCGCTGGACCAGGCAGAGCAGGATAAGGCCATTGTCATTCTCACGGGCCAGCCGGGGATGTTTTCCGGCGGCTATGATCTCAAGGAAATACAGAAAGGCCCGAAAGAGGCCATGGCGCTGGTTAAGGTGGGCTCTACGTTTACCCGTCGTCTGGCTGCATTTCCGCTGCCGGTTATTGCCGCCTGCAGTGGCCACGCCATCGCCAAGGGCGCGTTCGTTCTGCTTTCAGTGGATTATCGAATCGGGGTAGAGGGTGGCTTCAAGCTGGGCCTGAATGAAGTGGCCATTGGTATGACCATGCACCATGCGGGCATTGAGATTGCGCGCCATCGTATGCCGGCTCCTTACTTCTACCGCTCGGTGGTAAACGCTGAGATCTTTAACCCGGAAACGGCTATCGCGGCCGGCTTCCTGGATGAAATTGTGGCGCCGGAACAGTTGGCGGAGCGCGCCACAGAGGTGGCAACGCAAATGAAGCAACTGAACATGCGCGCCCATAAGCAAACCAAGCTCAAAACCAAGGCCGCTTATCTGGAGAAGCTGGACTGGTGCATTGAGCAGGATGCAGCCCACTTCGACGTACTGGGCTGATCCCTGCCGGGGCCACCTGTCTGGTGGCTCCTGTCGCTTCAGTTGGTTTCCCGGTAGTTCACCAGATCGTAACGCTTCTGGTAACTGCCGTTTTCTCCCGCACACAGCAATCCCGCCTGGACCGGGCAGCCCTGATCGTCAAGCATCAAGGTGCCGATATTGCGGTCACTGGTCAGGAAGAAGTCGCTGTCTTCCGGCAGCAGGTAACTTTCCTGGTTTTTGCCCAGTAACTCGCCGATCCTGTTGATGGCCCTCAAGCCGATATTCTCACCCATGGGTACGTTGTTGCAGGCGCTGCTGCAGATCTGCCAGAGAACGGGCCCCAGGCTGGTTTGACGCCTTCGGGCAAAGGCGTAGTGTACGTCGCCAGAGAAAACCACCACATGCTCAACACCGGGTAACTGACAGCAGGATGATTTCAGAGCCTCGAGCGATGCCGTGTCCGCATTCCAGGGTTCCCGATCCAGAGTGCGTTTGAACATGGGAAAATTCAGCTGCAGGTATTCGATATGACTGAACCCGTAGGTGGGGGTCGGTGAGACCACAATCAGAGTGCGACACTGATGAAACCCGGAGAGTCGCTGGCCCAGTTGCTGGATCTGCTGATCAGACATCAGGCCAAGGGAGTGTTTGCCTCGCTTGCTGAATTCCCGGTGGGTGCGGGTATCCAGCACCGCCACCGGCGGTGTCTGCTCCAGTTCGTAGCCCCAGTACCGCTCAAGCAACCAGTCCCATTCTTTGTGGTCGGCTGGCGTATCCTGTTCGAGAAGCGTTTTGAGTTTTGCCACTTCGGACTTCACCAGAGAGGGCTGATTGCCCCAGTGCTGGCAGAGGAAGTAAGTCTGCAGAGCGTTGATCAGCACGTACCGGCCAATGGGCGTGGTGCTCAGTTGCCGGGCGTTCTGTTTCGAGATGTTCCAGTCGTCGGTTACTTCATGGTCATCAAAGATCATGTAGGTCACCGTGTTGGCGAGCAGTTGGCGGACCTCCGAACGGGCCAGATGTGCAAAGCCAGACAGATTACGGTGGTCTTCTGCGTGTTGTCGCTCCGTGTAGACATATTGCACCGGCGGGTTCCGGCCATCCCGGGTATTGGCGGGCTGTTTGGCAAGCCGTGGCTTGAGTTCGTCGTGGCCCGCGAAGTCGAGGCCAAACTGGTGTCCGGCGCCTGAGAAGGCAAACAGGTACATGCTCAGATATTCGGCACGGGTCAGCAGGTGAGAGCTTTTGGCGCTGGAGCTGAATCCGTAGGGGCTTCGGGTTACCCAGTGCCGGTCATCCAGTTTCGACAGCCGGTGCAGGTCTTTGCCCGCCGGCAGGTTTTTCAGATCGTCGGCCAGTCCAAGGTGTTTCTGCAGCTTGCCCAGATAATCCAGCAGCAAGGGTGACACATCGTCGGCGTAGATCTGGTCGCCGGTCAGAAACAGCTGGCTTGGCCGGCTCTCCTCGCGCAGATTCTCCGCCAGCAAACGGGCGCCCCGGGCGAGTTGGTCCGGCTTTTTGTCTTGCCCCGGGGAGTGAGGACGCCGGCAGGAGGCCTGAATGAAATGCCGATGCTCCCGGGGCAGGTAAACACTGGGCAGCTTGTCCGTGCCAGGGCAAAGTGTCGCCAGCAGCTGGCTGTCTCCAAAGGGCTCGCCATCCAGTACTATTTCGTAGAAGAGCTCATTGGTTTGGTGATAAGGCTCGGCGTTGTCGAGGGGAAGGTCCGTCGACAGCATGCAGATATAGCAGTTATCGCCTGCTGGTATGAACTCGGCGTCGCAGTCTCTGGTAACTGGTGATGCTCTGGCATCATCCAGATAGGTATTCAGTTGAATGCTCTCGGGACGCTGGTCTAATACCAGCCATAGGTTGAGCATGGTGCGATTGGAGTGGCGTACGATAGGGCCGCAGACGATCATTGGAAACTCCTTTCCGGTATGTGAATCCTTTCGGGGGTAATGCCCGCTTTGTTGTTGTCATTAAAACGTGCAGTATATCTGATCAAATTAACCGCAGGGATCGCAAACGCAGTGTTTATGCTGCCTGTGATCGCATGTCCTTGCCTTGCTAACAAAGTTATCCACAGAAAGTGTGGGTAAACACACACAGGAATGACCGTTTCATGACCGATAAACCTGCAAAAGCTGTTTCTGCTTCAGCTATTGAAAAGCATGTGTATAAAGTGTTTCCGAACGATATGAACTCCCACAATACGGTGTTCGGGGGCATGATCATGGCGAAGTGTGACCGCTTGGCACTGGTGGTCGCGGAGCGGCACTCGGCCCATGTCTGTGTGACGGCGGCGGTGGATTCCATTCATTTTCGCGCTCCCGCCAAAGGCAATGACACCTTGTTGTTCAATCTGTCACTGAACCGTAGTTGGGGCTCCTCGATGGAGATCGGTGCGAAGGTGGAGGCCGAGAACAGCTATACCGGCGAGACTCGCCATATTTTGTCCGCCTTCTTTACCTTTGTGGCACTCGATGAACAGGGCAAGCCGGTGGATGTGCCCCAGGTAATCCCGGAAACCGAGGACCAGAAGCGCCGTTATGCCAAGGCACAGATACGCCGTGAAGGGCGTTTGCGCACCCGGGATGAATTGTCAAAGGCGAGTGGCTGAGGGCTATCGCATATTACCGCCAGTCGTGGTATACCAGCGCCCGTGATGACTAACTATTCTGGAACCGGATGTCATGCCTAAAGCAAGTGAAATCAAAAAGAATCAGGCGGTTGAATACGAAGGCCGCGTCTATTTCGTGAAGGATATCGAGCGCTCCGTGCCCCAGGGCCGTGCCGGAGGCAGCCTTTACCGGATGCGCATGTACGATGTGGTCACCAACCAGAAACTGGATGAGACCTTCAAGGACTCGGACATGCTCAATCTGGCGGATCTGGTGCGCCGGGAAGCGACCTTCTCCTACGCTGATGGTGATGAGTATGTGTTCATGGATACAGAAGACTTTACTCAGTACATGCTCAACCGCAGTGCCATTGAGGATGAGTTGCTGTTCATTACGGAGGACACCCAGGGGGTAATGGTGATTCTGGTCAGCGAAAACCCGGTGGCCATTGACCTGCCGCCGACGGTGGAACTGACCATTGAAGAAACCGATCCGTCCATCAAGGGTGGCTCGGCAACCGCCAGAACCAAACCCGCCCGCCTGACCACAGGCCTGGTGGTACAGGTTCCTGAGCACATTTCCACGGGTGACCGAATTCGCGTGAACGTGGAAGAGCGCAAATTCCTCAGCCGCGCCTGATGATATGGCAAGAGGTCAGCCGATTGAGCTGACCTCTTGTGCGCTGAGATGGCGGTAGCTGCCTGGCTCTAGCCCATCCACAGTCAGCCCGCCCATGCTTTCCCTGTGCAATGAGGTCACCCGGTTGCCCACGGCGTGAAACATGCGTTTCACCTGATGATAGCGGCCTTCGTAGATCGTCAGCCGTACTTCCCGCTCTCCCAATGGCTCCAGCGACGCGGGCGAGGTTCTGAGTTGTTCGTACTCGAACCAGATGCCTTCCCTGAACCGATCCTCTGTCTCCGGTGAGATGGCGTAAGCCGTGGTTACCCGGTATACCTTGGGGATTTTGACCGCCGGTTCGGTCAGCCGTCGGCTCCAGACTCCGTCACTGCTGAGAATCAATAGCCCGGTGCTTGCCCTGTCCAGTCGCCCTGCGATGTGCACATGTGGCCGAAGCGATGGGTCAATCAGTTCCATAACGGTGGGGTGCTGGTCATCGCGGGTGGCGCTCAGATAGCCCGATGGTTTGTTCAGCATCAGGTAATACGCAGGGGCCGCGCTCTGGATGATTCGCTGGTCAACGCACACTTCACGAAACCGCTGGATGTCCAGGTCCGGGTCATGGCAGCGCTCGCCATCAACCTGAACACGGCCGGCGGCGAGCAGGGTCTTGGCCTGTCGGCGGCTAATACCGTTCTGATTGGTGAGTATCCGTAAGAGTTTCATGTTGTGCCCGACAAAAAAGGAGCTCCGAAGAGCTCCTGGTGTGCTGTCTGATTTGCCATCAGTTATCGGCTGTGTCGCCCTCCCAGCGGGCAATCTTCTCACGGTCCTGATCGGACACCACGTCTGATTCCAGTGATGCCCGCTGCTCTGGTGCAACCAGGCCCTGGGCAGCCATATCCCCGGTTCTGCGCGCTTCCTGCTCCTGGCGGATATAGTCGAGCCGCTGTTCGCGGTCGGCCTGCTTTTCGTTCTTTATTTCGTCGTTGCGGCGACGGAACTGGTCTTCCAGGTCGCCAACCACGCTGTTGATGAATCCATCGCATGGCGACAGGGACAGCAGATACCTCGGCTGCTCCAGGTTTTGCTGGCCAGAGACTGCAAACGTTGAGCTGACCGCTTCAGTTGCCAGAGCGAAGTAGGTGGCGTCGAAACTGAATACATCCTGTTCACTGGACGCACTGTGACGGTCGGCGCCGCGGTAATGAGTTGCCCGCATCACCGTGCCTTCACAGTGCATATCGAACAGGTTGGACTTAAAGAAGATCTCGGCCCAGAACAGATGGCAGATTCTGGACAGTGTCCGGCCGAAGCCGAGCAATAGCAAGCTGGCAAGCAGGATGGCGGCCGTGGCGCCCGCGGGGACGAACAGCAGGTTCAATGCCTGGTCGACATCGAGCCGGGTAGCGCGAAGCTGATCCAGAGCGTAAACATGGTCCATCACGCGATCGGCACCCAGCCAGAGCAGCAGGGCACCCGCCAACAGGAGTATCTGGCCAGCGATGGTTCCGCTTGCCCGGGCCCAGCGCAGGGATTTTGGCTCTTCGCGGTCTTCGACAACAGGCTGTATTTCGACCAGAAGGTCGCCGTTGAACTGCTCATTCTCCCGGTTGGCATCACCGGTGTCGTTGCTGTCCAGATATACCCGGTTCGGCAGCTCCTGCTGACGTTTTTGCATCAACACCAGGTCGCGCAGCGTCGTGAAGATCTGGCGTGGGTGCAGATCGAATCGCCAGCTATTGTTGAGTTCAGAGCTGCTGGTTGCGATGGGCACCATGCCAATGCGTGCTTTGATCAAAACCACCGCAATGGCCGCTGTCGTCAGAGCACAGACGATAGTCAGGGTCAGCAGGGACCCGGTACGGAAAACCGGTTCAAGCAGGGGCATCAGGCCGGCCAAATCCTGGCGGGCACTGACGTGCAGACTGTCCCAGAAGCCAAGCCAGCCCTGGGCAGTCAGGATGGGCACTGCGATGGCACCAATGATCACCAGCGCCAGTCCCTTGCTGGTGGTCTGGCTCAGGCTGGTCATGTTACTGCGGGACAGCGGGTTGCCGAGTTTGACCCACAACAGCCCCAGGTACACCAGCAATGACGCTTGCAGGATCAGTGAGATAACCGTGCTGCCAACATCCGCACCTTCGGTGCCTGAGAACACCATGGTGACCACCAGGCTGGCCACCAGAAAGGCGGCGATGGCCACGAAACTCTTGGTCAGTTTCATGGCCAGATTCTGAGCGACGTTGCGAATTGGCCAGGGCGTGACAATCAGGTTGGGAAAGACCGAGTGAACCGCCCGGGCGAACCAGCCGGTGGGCTCGATAAAGGTCGGGTTGCTCTTGCTCATGAGCATGTTGTGGAGCATTTTAGAGTTATACAGGGTCGGCTCGCGTTCGTTCACGGCTTCACGGGCAACGTTTTTGGCCAGTGAGGCCGGCGCGGCGCGGCCCACGAAGAAACGCATGACCTGGAACAGGCCTCCGCCCAGCGCCTTCAACCCGCCCATTACAAACAGGCCGCCGATCAACAGGTTAACCCAGGCCCTGGGTTTGTCGGTACCAAGCAGGGGTTGAATCTGAAACAGGAGATAGACGCCAATCGCCAGCAGAATTGCACCACGAATGGACCGGACCAGCCCTTCGAACCGGAATGGATTCCGGATGTTGAGTTTTTGAGCTCCGTACTCAAATGCCATGCTTTGTTCCTTTACATGAGTAAGAGAGGGTGTAGAGAGGCGCAGAGTTTAGCCTGAAAACTATGAACAATTACCGGCAATTACATAAAAAAATGTAAAACGGAGTAAGATTTTTCGTGGTCGGCAGGGCGGATTTTATAAGACCCGGATTTTTTTCATCAGCGCGGGCCATCCAACCGGCAGTTGTTCTTCCAATGCCTTGAGGACTGAGTCGGGTATCTGCCAGGGATCAAACACCCGCTTGCAGCCATAGATAACCCAGTTGTTGGTTTTGCTTTTGAAGGTGAGCAGACACGGGAACTGGCGTTTCAGCTCGCGCAGCAGGTTACCGTCCGGCTCCGGCATGCGGTGATAGTTCAGAACGAGCCAGCCGTCAGGTTTGAGTGCCCGGGCACAGGCCTTGATGAACCGGCGTTGCGCTTGAAGGGGCGACATCCGGTCTGCGCTGTACAGATCCGTGACAATCATGGCGGTGCTGGCCCCCGGAAGCGTTTCCAGTGTATGCCAGGCATCGGCGACGGTGACATGAAGGCGCTCATGTTGCGGGAACGAGAACCAGTCCCGTGCGGTCTCGAACACCTTTTGACGCAACTCCACCACATGAACCTGACTGTCGGGTAACAGGCGGTGTATGCCGTGGGCGACGACGCCTGCACCCAAACCAAGCACAGTGATGTGGTCGGGCCTGGCGAAGGCAATGGGCAGCAGCATGGCACGGCTGTATTCGTGGACGGGAACATGGGGTGCCCGACGCAGAATTTTGCTTTGCTCAAACACGGAATCAAAACTGAGAATCCGGTGTTTGCGATCATCAATCACCAGAATATTGCCGTAGCGGTCGTTGGCGACATGCACGATATCGCCCTTGATCTCGGGCCGTTTGATGATGGTGCCCATCAGTTGGCGGCGTAGCGCTGGTGCAGGATACCTACACGTTCCACGTAGGCTTTGGTTTCCGCGTAAGGCGGAATGCCCCTGTAGCGGCCAACGGCGCCGGGGCCGGCGTTATAGGCGGCGGTCGCCAGGCGAGTGTCACCATTAAAGCGTTTGAGCATTTTGGCCAGGTAGTCGACACCGCCGCGGATGTTTTCGCTGGCCTCCAGTGGGTCTTTTACGCCCAGTTCCTGTGCCGTCCCCGGCATCAGCTGCATCAGTCCCTGGGCACCGACCGGTGAAATGGCCTTGGGGTTGAAGGCAGACTCGGCATGTATAACGGCTCGCACCAGGGCCGGGTCAACATTGAATTCAGCTGCCGCGGTCTGGATTTCACTGCGATAGGGGCTCAGGAACAATGGCGTTTTGTGCCAGTCGACGCTGGATTCCGGGTCACAGGCGTAGCAGTGGAAGCGGATAACATCGAAGTCGGCGTTGCCCGGGCGCTGGCTGCTGTAGGCCACGACACCGTGTTCGTCGGTGTAACGATACACGGTTTCACTCTTGGTGGAGGCTCGTGGCTGGCTTTTGCTTTTCACATTGGTGAATTCCACTCGTCCGTCCGGATGCACGATGCGTTTGATGCTGTCGGCATGGGCCGTAGCTGCCGCGAGAAGGAGTCCGGTGACTAGGGCAATGGTGACTCTGGTTGTCAAGGATGTACCGCTGAAACTCATCAAGAACCCGAAGCTTTGTTTCTGAATGACACACTACGTCTATTATCGCGGTAGATGGCCGTTCAAGTGTAGGAGTTTCGTGCCTTCATGATACCGATTGTTCATGGGGTCACAAATTGGCCGTTGTCTTCAGGCATCGCCGGCAATCGGTCCGGCTGGCGGCGGAAGTCGCTTGCCCGACCAGTTCTCCAGCAGCCGGCAGGCAACCAGGTCGCCGGTCACATTGATGGCGGTTCGGCACATATCCAGGATTCGGTCCACGCCCATGATCAAGGCAATGCCTGCGGCTGGTACACCCACCGATTGCAGTACCATTGCCAGAATGACAATGCCGACCCCCGGGGTAGCCGGCGACCCTATGGAGGCACCTACTGCCATGGCGACCACCAGGGCCATACTGCCAACACTGAGGTCGATGCCGTAGACCTGGGCCAGGAAAACGGTCGCGACGGCCTGATAAAGCGCAGTGCCATTCATGTTGATGGTGGCGCCCAGGGGGATTACAAACTGGGAAACCGACGGGCGCACCCCCAGTTTGTCCTCTGCGGTGCGGATAGACAGGGGCATGACAGCGGCGGAGCTGGAGGTCGAAAATGCCAGCAGCAAGACATCACGGGTATCCCTCAGGAACTGCAGTGGCCGTACACCTGCCAGCAGTTTGAGAATGACCAGATAAAACCCCATCAGGACGGCGAGGCCGAACAGCACCGTTGCCACATACGAGGCCATGCCAATCATGGCACGAAAACCCAGGGTAGTCGTCAGTTGTGCCATCAGGCCAAACACGGCATAGGGGGCGAGGCGCATGGCCCAGCGAACCACGGTCATGCAGATTTGCTGCAGTGAATCGAGCAGGTCGAGCATCGGCTTGGCTTTGTCGCCCGACATACTGACCAGCGCAACGCCGATGATGATGGAGAAAATCACCACCTGCAGCATCTGCCCTTCCACCATGGCGTCCAGGGGGTTGCCGGGCAGAAGTCCAATCAGTGTCTGGGGGATGGCGTCCAGGCCGGGGATGTCGGCGGCCACCGGCGCGGCATCGGCTGGCGGTGTGGTCAGGCCGGTCATCAGATCTCCCGGGTTAACCAGGCCGCCCACCCAGAGGCCGATAGTGGCTGCAATGGCGGTTGTAATGACAAAAAACAGGGTAACCCGGGTACCCATTTTCCGGAGTTGTTCCAGGTTGTCGCTGGCGGCCAGTCCTCGCACCACCGAGGCAATCACCAGTGGTATGACGATCATCTGTATAGTGGCGAGGAAGAGCTGTCCCGGAAACGCCAGCCAGTTACCGATCAAGGTGCCCGTGTCCGGTTCGACCAGGCCGACCGAAGGACCAAGCAGGGTGCCCACCACCAGACCAAGCCCCATGCCAATGAGCACTTTAAGCCAAAGCCTGCCTTTGACCAGTGTGGCCAGGTAGACGCTCAGATGGCGCAAAGAACGAGGTGCATTGTCGGTGGTCTGAGCTGGTGTGTTATCCATGATCAACGTGTCCGTGTTGCCGTTTTTCTGTGCCGGTGACAGGCAGGGATCGGGCCTTTGAAGACAATAACTTTAGGATAGTCAGGCAAACTATGCATCTGGATCAATTTCTTTGTGATTCTGCTTCGGTCCACGACTGTTTGGGCTAAACTGCAGAGAACGCTGACCATAAGGAGCTTTTATGCCGTTCTCTCCGAACCACCTTGCTGAGCTGAACCTGTTACTGCAGTTTCCGTCCGCCTCTACCCAGGAGGGCATCAAGGTGCACGCTCACAGTGCGGCGCCGGAAACGCTGCGCGCGGCGGAATCCTTGTTTGCCAAAGGGCTGATAAGCCAGAAGGATGGTGGTTACCTGACCCCGCTTGGTTGCGAAGCGGTGGAGTTTACCCAGAAGCTTCAGACAATGCTCACCGCCCCATAGGGTGACTGTGTCTCTGTAATGGCAAGGCTGTACCTGTTCCCGGCCTGATTGGCCGGGTATAGTCGAGGCTCTTTTTCCAGCCTCTGCCGGTACTTATGCCACCGATCTATTACTCCTTTTTTGTGCCCGCCCTGTTTGTCTGGTTGTGGAGCACCGGGTTCATTGGCGCCAAGTATGGTCTGCCTTATGCGGAACCCTTTACCCTTCTGATGATCCGTATGTTGCTGACGCTGGTGCCGTTGGCAGTCCTCGCGGTGGCCATGAAATCCCGTTGGCCGGGCTGGCGTGGGGCCGGACATCTGGCGATTACCGGGTTGTTGGTGCAGGGAACCTATCTGGGCGGCGTGTTCTATGCCATCGATCAAGGCATGCCTTCGGGCCTGGTCTCACTGATTGTTGGTCTGCAACCGCTGGTAACGGCGCTGGCAGCGGTTCTGATTCTTCGTGAGTCGGTTGCTGGCAGGCAGTGGCTGGGGCTGGTCATGGGGCTGGCCGGTGTGGCGTTGGTGCTGGCGGAAAAGCTGGGCAGCGGTGCTAATGGCGGTAGTTTTTCACCGGTCACCATACTCTGGGCAGGCTTGTCGTTGATCGGCATTTCCCTGGGTACGGTCTATCAGAAGCGCTTCGGAACCGGAGTGGATCTGATATCGGGCACCATGATTCAGTATACGGCGGCTGCGGCGTTCTTCGCCATTGGTGCCTTCACCCTGGAGACCCGGCACATCGAATGGACACTGCAATTCCGTCTGGCCCTGGGATGGCTGGTGTTCGGGCTGTCGGTGAGTGCCATTCTGATTCTGATGTGGCTTATTCGTCGCGGTGCGGCTTCGCAGGTGGCCAGTCTGTTTTATCTGGTGCCACCGGTAACGGCACTGGAAGCTTTTATTCTGTTCAATGAGCGGTTGGGGCCGTTGGCCATTGCCGGGGGAGTGGTGGCGGTAGCCGGGGTGGCCCTCGTGGTTACCGGAGGGCCACGACCGTTAAATCGCTGATGCTATACCTTTGGCCCCTTACCGCGCAGGGCGTTAACGACCAGCGACACCACCAGAAGCACCAGAAAGACGAAAAACAGTATCTTCGCGAAGCCGGCTGCTGTGCCTGCAATACCGCCAAAACCCAGAATACCTGCGATCACTGCAATTACGAGACAAACAATAGCCCAATAGAGCATTTCGTGTCCTCCTTTCAAGGGTTGCTTTTTAACCGTGGCACAGGGCTTCCAGGTACGCAATTTTCAGCGGGTTTTGTGGAGGGATGGTAACGGCCCCGTCATTTGGCCATCGCCGCAATAGAGTTCTTTTCAGTCCGTTTTTCGGGTCGGAAACACCGACGTGGAGAGTGTTGGCTGGCAGCCAACCACCCCTCTTGCTTGCTCATGGGCATGCAGGTACCAACGCTGGCCGCCTTCCGGAAACGTGGTGCTGTCCACCTGAAACTCTGCGGTGCCCACGGTTGCAGGAATCGGAGTGCCATCGGCATGGCGGTAGACACAGCTGGTACCGAGGGTTACAGGCCGGGCAACGGGCAGCTCAATAAAGCCGTCGCTGCGCACGGTCGGCGCTTCTCCATTGATGTCGGTAATCTTCAGGCAGGGGCCAAAATGAATACGATCCTGGTCGCCGACGGGTTCCTCCAGACAGTGTGTGGCCTTGAGAAAAACAACATTACGGTTGGCCCCTTCCTTTGCGTTCGGAAGGTTCTGGCATCCGGACAGTACGATGGCCGAGATCGCCAGCATTGTAAGCTTCAGTCTCATCAGAGGCTCCTTGGTGTCAGTGACGCTTTACCCTCAGAATCTGCACGCAGTGCCTGCAGCAAACGGCGGTCACGATCATACACATCGTTCCGGAACTGGAGAACGCCGGCCGGATCAATCCAGGTGGTCCAGTATTGCAGGTACACAGGCACCGGTTCCGATAGCACTACGGTTGCCGGTTCGGCGGTTGCCAGGGTCTGCTCAATTCGCTTTTTGTTCCATCCGTTGGTGTTTGCCAGCAATCGTTCGGCCAGCTCAAAGGGGCGTTCCAGACGGATGCAGCCGGAACTCAGGGTTCGCTCCAGACGAGTGAACAGCGATTGCGCCGGTGTATCGTGGAGGTAGATATCGTACCGGTTCGGGAACATGAATTTGACCTGGCCCAGCGCATTCTGGGGGCCGGGCTGCTGAATCAGCTGGTAGGGAAAGTTGTTCTTCGAGAGTTTCGTCCAGTCGATTTCTGCTGGATCGACTTCGCTCTGGTTTGCGCCCCAGCCTCTGAAAACCTTGAAGCCCAGGCGCTCCAGATACTCCGGATCTGACCGTATGATCGGTAGCTGGTCTTCGATCATCAGCTTCCGGGGTACCGTCCAGGTCGGATTGAAAACCAGGTAGCGAATGCGATCGCTGAATACTGGCGTCTGCCGGTATGGCCTGCCAACAATTACCCGTTGGCGATGGACCTGCTCGCCGCTCTCTACGAGCACCAGCTCAAAACCGGCGATGTTAACGACGACATAGGTTTCTCCCAGGGATTCCGGTAACCACCGCCACCGTTCCAGGTTGGCGTCCAGGCGGTATATCCGTTCCAGGGGCAACAGGTTCAGCGCTGTCAGAGTGTCCCGGCCGACGATTCCATCTGGTTCCAGGCCGTGTCGGGCCTGGAATAAGGGGATCGCAGTGGCCAGGGCGTCGTCGTAGTGTTGGTGATTCGAGGCTTCTGGCGAGTCGCCGGAGAGGTCGCCCAGCATTGCCAGGCGACGACGAATGTCGGGTATGCGGTTATCGGTATCGCCTGGTCGGATACTTGGTCCCGAAACGATAGCCGGCCAGTCTGCGCCGATCAGCTCACCCAGCGCTTTACGTCGTTGTACCAGTTGATGGTAGGCCGCAGAGCGGGGTTTGAGATCCTGCAGAGTGGTGTAGACGGTGCCGCTGGCCAGGGCTTCGGACAAGACCGACTGCATCTCCCTTTGCTGGCGGTTGGCGGTCCATTCCGCATGGATGGTTGTGGGGTTGACCTTGCCGTGGTGCAGGTGGGACGCCAGTAGCAGGAAGGCATCCGAGAGCACAAGGTCAAGGTCGGTCTGTAATTCCTCGGCACTGTCATTCAGGTCTTTCAGGGCGAGTGCTGCAAGGGTGTCGTAGTGGTAGTCGCCGGGGCTGAGACCGTCACCGGCCACTGCCCGGATGGCTTCGAGTAATTCCCTGCGATTGCTCGGGTCCTCCCAGGCCAGCGTGTACCCTCTGGCTTCGTAGAATCGCGTCAGTGCTTCCTTGGCATATAGCCGGGATTCCAGCACCGATACCGGGTAACCAGCCTGCAGGGCTTCAATGCGGTTGATCAGTCCATCATTGCCCTGGGCCCTGGCCGGAACCGCAAGCACCAGAGCCAGGAGAAGCCAGTACAGGGTGAGTGGGTAACGAGCTTCCTGCATTCTGCGCCTCCATTGCGGTGTACGATCAAAGGCTGTCCCTGTGGTGTCCGTAATGCCTGGGCAGTCTATCTGACGGCAGTATAGCCTGATCGTTCAATCCCGGTAGGGGCAAATCGCGGTTGGCTTCTGCCGCCCGACGCTGCGGGCGGCAATGGCTGGGGCTTAGCCGGCGCGCCCAAACATACGTTCAAGGAAACCCAGTTCCCTGACATCGGGCACAGGCAGTTCATCCACCTGCTCCATGGCCTGGCGCCAGAATACCTCAGGGGTGTCCAGGTGCTCCACGGTCTTGCGTTCTTCCGGGCTGTAATGATTGTGTTCCCCGGTCATGCCGGCGTCGGCCAGGGACTCTGTCCAGAGGTAGATCGCCGAGCGGATGGTACGCAGCAGGCGGCAGTAAACTTCACGGCTGAGGTTGATCGCCAGTTCCGCCTTGAGGTTGATTTGCTTTTGCACATGGGCCATGTCGTCTTTGTCCAGCAACGCCCGATGACCATTGCCTTTCTTGCAGTTCAGGCACACCTGCTCCAGGGACTTGATGCCCTCCGGAAGGTTCAGGTGACCGTATTCCGCGGTCTGGCGCTCATCCACCGGCGCTGGAATCCAGCCGTACTGGGGTGATTTTGCAACAATGTGACCGGGCAGGTCGCGTCGGTAGGGCGGGGCCTTGTCCTTGTCGGTGTAGCCATCAAATTCTTCCCGCAACCAGGCCGCCATTTTCCGGTGGCGTAGCATGGTGGCGAGAGTAATGGCCGAGGGTACGATGTCCGTTAGCAGGTCGCTGGCGTCCTGGGTACGTTCCTGAAGATGATCCACGGATGTTGACATGGTCTGCGCTCCATTCGGGCCGGTTTATGGGCCCTGATCTTTTTGTTGTTGTCTGGTTCTCCTGTGTCGGTATCGGGAGTAACCTATGGTTAAAAAGTAGTCAGTCCCGGGTGTTCGCACTGTTGTAAAAAAGTTATGCCTTTGTAACGACAGGTAAGCATGAGGAGGGACGCCTTATGAACAAAGACGGACAAGATCTGAGTGATATCCGACGGGCCATGGTCCGGTGCCAGCTGGTGCCTCGGGGTATTTCCGATGGACGGGTGCTGGAGGCCATGGAGCGCGTGCCCAGAGAGCAGTTTGTCCCCGAACATCTGCGCTTCGAGGCTTATGAGGACCACCCGGTACCCATTGGCCAGGGTCAGACCATTTCTCAGCCCTACATCGTTGCCCTGATGGCAGAAGCTCTGTGTCTCAAGGGCCGCGAGCGAGTGCTCGATATTGGCACCGGTTCGGGCTACGCCGCCGCCGTCCTGGCCAGTCTCGCTCTGGAAGTTTTTTCCATTGAGCGTATTCCGGAACTGGCGGCCCAGGCGCGCAAGAATCTGGACCGAACAGGCTTCACCCAGGTGCATGTGAAATGCGCAGACGGTACGTTAGGCTGGACAGAGGCGGCGCCATTTGATGGCATCTGCGTGGCTGCCGGAGCCCCTGCGGTGCCGGCGGCCCTCAAGCAGCAACTGGCGGTCGGCGGGCGGCTGGTGATTCCGGTGGGCACAGAGGGCGGCCTTCAGGAACTGCTCTGCATCACCCGACTGTCGGATTCCGAGTATGAGCAGGCGAGCTACGGCGATGTTCGCTTTGTCCCGCTGCTGGGTGAGGAAGGCTGGCCCTGAAGCCTTCCCTGGTTTAACTATGGGTGCTCTCGAAAATCCGATCGGCGGAGGCGGCAACAAAACCGCTATAGAGTTTGCCGTTGGCCATTGGGTAGCGCTTGGCAAATTCGTAAAAGCAGCTCGGAATGACTGCGTCCTGGTCGCTAAAGTGCGCGGTAACACGGTCGGCCATAGTGGACGACTGTTCCAGGCAGTCCTGCGGTGAACCTTTCACTTCTCCACCACTGGCATTCACGGAAAAACCCTGTTCTTTCAGCAGCGTGTTGATGTCTGGTACCGAGTGAATCGTGTCCAGGTGGTTTATGCTCACGGTAAAGTGGTTGGCGCGATAGCCCCAGGCTGCCAGCCAGCCGGCGTATTCACTTTCCTCAAGAAACTGTCGATAGGTTGAGTAATCCAGATTCCAGTGTCGGCCTGAGTAGAGAAAGTCATCAGCCTGCACCCTTTTCGGGTCGATCTGGTCTACCAGACCCTGCACCACCGCTTGTAGCTGGTCTGAGCATTGTTCGACCAGCAGTTCGGAGATAAACACTTTTGGCACCTCCGGGTCCGGGTGCTCGTAATGCCGGGCGTATAGCTTCTTGGCTTCAAAATGGTATTCGCCACCGGGTTGGTAACCTAAAGCCAGAAAATGCGCAGCCAGGGCGTCCAGACCCACCGGCGCCAGGTTGAAGGTTCTCAGGGCGATGTGATCATTCACGATGGCGGTGTTCTCGCGCTCGGCCAGCAGGCCATGAATGCGGTCTGCCGAAGGTGTTACGGCCCGGTAGTCTTCCCAGAGCGCGCGAAACAGGGTGTCGACGTCAGAGTGCATAGTGAACCTCCGCAGAATCTGTGACATGGATTGAGGCCGCCGGAATGGCTTGCTGGCCCAGGGGCAGGGTTCGTACCGATGCGCCCACACTGAGGCCCAGCGCATCGGCCTGCTTGGTTGAAAGCTCGATCCGGCCGCTGGCCAGGGCGTGAATGTCTGTATTCACAACCATCGCTCGAAAGTCCTCGAGCCCGGTATTGGTCACAAGCACCGGGCGGCCTGTGTCTGGAAGGTGTTGGTTTCCGGTTGTGCTGATCTCTGCCGACATCAGTGCAGCTCCCCGGACACTACGGATGTTATCTGTCCGGCATTCAACGGTGGGGCCGGCGTCGAACAGATCCACCATTCCACGATGGCGGAACCCCTCTGCCTTAAGCATGGCCAGCGCGGGCCTGGTGTCCGGATGCACCTGACCGATGACAGCCCGGGCCGGGTTGCTCATCAAATGAGTGTAGAGCGGTAATGAGGGCATCAGGTCCTCGACGAAGTCCAGTGAACCGGCACCCGCCAGTTGCGTGACCTGGCTGAAATCCAGATCAATAAAGTGATCCCGCAGCCAGTCCCAGAAGGGCGACTGGCCGTGTTCATCGGCCACACCCCGCATCTGGGCAATGGCCAGGTTTGGAAAGCGGTCCAGATGTTGGGCGATGAAGGCGAAGCGGACTTTGGAGAGTAATTTGCCGGCATTGGCGCGGCGAAAAGCCGGGCGCAGATACAGTGAACAGAACTCCGTACAGTTCCGATAGTGCACGCAGCGGGTGAGCGCGCCCACGGAGCGCCGGAGCCCCAACTCTCTGGAGTGATGAGTGAGGGTGCTGTGGCGAAAATGGTAAAGCGGTTGCGACCGGCCGGTTCCAGAGGTAATGCCGGTTGTACCCATGATCTGCCCGGAAGTCTCCTCTTCAAGCACAAACAGGTAGCGTTGTTCGCTGTGGTCGACGGCCTGTGAGCGGAAGCTGCGAATTGAGCCCTCAATTTTTCGGGATAGCCGGTCTTTGTCCGGCATCAGGGAAGTAAATCCCGGGCCGGACTCGCAGGCTATCTCGTACAGATCGTTCAGGTCGTCATGACGAACCGGGCGAATAATCATGGCGGCACCTCAAAATTGTTTTTTATCAGTATGAGTGCGTAAGCCGCCGGTTTGCAGTGTCAGAATGTTCGAAATGATCTATTGTTTTGTTGAAATGATAAGTTTAGGGGTCAAAATGACAGAAAGTCGCGATCAGAAACTGCTTGCCCTGCTCCGGCGCAATGCCCGTACGAGTGTGACCGAACTGGCCAAAGCACTGCACGTGTCCCGATCGACGATTCAGAATCGCATTGCCAGGCTGGAGGCCAGCGGTGTCATTCGAGGCTATTCGGTGATCCTGGGAGGGGATTATCTGGAAGGGCAGGTGGAAGCCCACGTGTCTATCAAGGTCCGGCAGAAGCTGACCGCACGAACCAACACGGAACTGGAGCGTATCAGTCAGGTGGCACAGTTATTTGCCGTGAGCGGGGAATATGACCTTATAGCGATTGTCCAGGCCCGTACTCTGGAGGAGTTAAGTAAGGTGCTGGACGACATCGGCAATCTCGAAGGCGTCGAACGAACCAACTCAGCCGTCGTGCTGGAAACCCGCTTCAAACGTTAGCGTTTAACGGTCAGGAACCGAGCATGCCTGCCCAGGCGCTGTAGAGAAAGGCACCGGAACCGACCAGAATCAGGGCCCAGGCCGGAAAGATCAGAACAGAGCGCGTTGACGATTTCATAACGACCTCCTGAGGTGATGACAATCTTTACGCTGCAACTTTCAATCTAGACCAGACTTGACGGATGTCACGAAGTATTTTGAGTGACAGGTCTCAGATTCGAGCTAAACGGCCAATCACCGGGATTGTTATTGCTATTGAGGGGGCCGGAAAGTTGGCTAGTATGGAGAGGAAGAAAACAATAACAAGGACGCACAATGGCCGTAGATCCGAACAAGCAGACTTCGCTGCATTGCCTTTATTACTGGGCAGAGCATACTCCCGACAACGTTTTTTTGACCCAGCCCTACCCCGACGGGCGTGTTGAAGATATTACCTGGCGTGAAGCCGCCGACCAGGTGTCGCGCATGGCCGCCCACCTGAACACGCTGGGGCTGCCGCAGCGAAGCAATATCGGGATTCTGGGCAAAAACAGCGCCCACTGGATTCTGTCCGATCTGGCCATTTGGGCAGCAGGGCACGTCAGCGTGCCGCTCTATCCAACTCTGAATGGCGAGACCGCAGCCTATATTCTGGACCACAGTGAAGCTCAGATGCTGTTTCTCGGCAAACTCGACGGCACGGCCGATGGTTGGCATGACATCAAGGGCCATATTCCCGAGCAATTACCGATTATCTCGCTGCCGCTATCGCCTCGGGACGACACGCCCAAATGGCAGGACATTGTCGCCGAACAGTCCCCGGCGAAACCGAAACTGCCCGATCCCGATGATCTGGCCACCATTGTTTACACCTCTGGCAGTACCGGGCGGCCGAAAGGCGTGATGCACAGCTTCCGGACCATGATCTCGGTTGCCGACGGGCTGCAGCAGCTATTCCCCGTATCGGCCAGCGAACGTATGTTGTCCTATCTCCCCCTGGCCCATGTGGCCGAACGGGCGGCGGTAGAGACCCAGTCACTGTATTACGGTTTCCATCTGTACTTTGCCAACTCGCTGGATACCTTCCAGGAGGATCTGCAGCGGGCCCGGCCAACCCTGTTTTTCTCGGTGCCTCGCCTGTGGATGAAATTCTACCTGGGGGTGAATGCGAAGTTGCCGCCCAAGAAGCAGAAACTGCTGTTCAATATCCCGATTCTGAACACGCTGGTTAAGAAGAAGGTGCTCAAACAGCTGGGGCTGGATCATTGCCGGGCGGCACTCACCGGTGCGGCTCCGCTCTCGGCAGAGATCATCGGCTGGTACCGAAGCCTTGGTCTGGAGTTGCTGGAGGTCTACGGCATGTCGGAGAACTTCGGCTATTCCCATGCCAACCGTCCGGGCCAGGCCAAGGTGGGCACCGTTGGAATGGCCAACCCGGGTGTTGAACATCGGATTGGGGAGGGCGGCGAAGTTCAGGTGAGGAGCCCGGGCCAGATGCTCGGTTATTACAAGAACGAGGAAAAAACCCGGGAAGACCTGACGGATGACGGTTTTCTCAAAACCGGTGACATGGGTGAAATTGACCGTGATGGATGCCTGCGCATTACCGGGCGGGTTAAGGACCTGTTCAAAACCTCAAAGGGCAAATACGTGGTGCCGGTGCCTATCGAGAACCGGTTCAATCACCCCAAGGCGGAAGTGGTGTGTGTGGCCGGTGCCAACCAGCCCCAGCCGTGCCTGATGGTACTGCTTTCCGAGGAAGCCCGCGATGAACTGGAGCGGGGAGGCAGTCGCAGCGAGCTGGAACAAGAGCTGGCGGAGGAACTGGACTCCGTGAATGCGGAATGTGAGTCCCACGAAAAGGTGGCTTTTGTAGTCGTGGTGCGTGAACCCTGGACCATGGAAAACGGTATGCTCACACCCACCATGAAGATCAAACGCAATGTCATCGAGGATTTCTACAACCGCAAGATGGACGAGTGGTTTGAGCAGAAACGCAAAGTGATCTGGGAATTCTGACCAGGTACAAGCGAACAAAAAAACGCCGGCATGGAAACATGCCGGCGTTTTTTATTCAGCAACCCCGAAAGGCGTGCAGTCTGTTTTAGTGGCCGCCCTGAACCTGGGGCATATCCTGCGCCACGGCTACCGCCTTGCGATTGAAAATTCGCACCTTGCGGCTGATAAACTGCATCGCCTGCCTTGCGGCAGCGCGGGTATACTGGCGCCTGACCTCAGTACTGTTGTGGAGGATACTGGACGGCAGCGGTTTAACGGTTGCGATATGGTTCTGAGTCATAGCGCCTTCCTCCTTCATCTGGTGGATTGTTAGCGATCTATCTTTAATTTACGTTCAATTCTAAGGATTCTTTTTTGCAGCTTGAATACGTTAAAATCCGTACCCTTGTTGCAAATATGCAGTGATTATGGACTGGGATTATCTTCGATATATAAGGGCCCTTGCAATAGGCGGAACGCTTGCAAAAGCCGGTGAAATTCTGGGTGTTCACCAAACGACTGTTTTACGGCGACTTGATCAGATGGAAGAGTCGCTGGGGGTGCAGTTTTTTGAGCGTAACCAGAGCGGATTGCAGCTCACCCCCGTGGGAGAAATGGCCTTTCGGGAGGCTGAACGGCTGGCTACCGATATGGAAAACCTTGAGCGCAAACTGGTGGGGGATGATTCCGCACCGGTTGGCAAGGTTCGTGTGGCCGCTGAAGACGTGATGATGAATGAACTGCTCAGCCCGATTCTGGCCGAGATGGTGCGCACCTATCCCGAGATTGAGCTGGAAGTTCTCACCGATAACGATGTGGCTAATCTCAGCCACCGGGAAGCCGACCTTACCCTTCGGCCGGAGAACAAGCCCCAGGCAACGCTGGAGGGTGAACGGATTGCCGCAATCGAATCCGCGGTCTATGGCGCAGCAAAATACTGCCGCCGGCACAGGAACATGGATATTGAGAATCAGCCGGAAGGCTGTACCTGGATACTGCCAGACGAATCCTTTAGCCACCTGGCAACGGGGCGCTGGTACCGCAAACAGCTGAAAAATGTCACGTCGGTGATTCGCTGCAATAGCCTGCAGTCCATGCATGCCCTTGCCCGGGCCGGGGCAGGCCTGGCGGTGCTACCCTGTTACCTGGGCGACGCCACCAGGGAATTGCGGCGGCTGTCCGATCCTCTGGAGGGCGAAAGCATCGACCTCTGGCTCCATGTAAACCAGGATACCCAGCAGATGGCCCGGGTCAGAATGGTCATGGAGTTTCTGGTAGAGCGTTTGCAGGGTCTGGAATCGGTGATCGAGATTTCGGGAGCCCTGTAGCTCAGTCTTCAGCCGAGCAGAACGGCCAGAACTGGTACCAGCGCCAGCACTGGAACTCCGCTTCGCACTGCTGCAACTGGTTGTGGTAGCGGTAAGCCCTGGCCCGGACCCGGCTGGCCAGAGCCTGAAGCTGCGGCTTGCGGTCGAAGGAGCGCCGGGCATAGCCGGTTCTGCCTTCATGGTAGGCCAGGTACAGTTCCCTCGGGGCGGTATAGGGGATACCCAGTTGCTGGTGACTCAGGCGGTTATACCAGCCGACGAAATCCAGGGCATACTTCATATCGCTGCGCACCGTCAGCCAGTCACCATCGTTTGCTGCCAGGTATTCCTGCCAGGCTGGATCAAGCGCCTGGGCGTAACCGAAGGCTGTGGTTGGTCTTGCCCACGGAATCAGACCCCATAGCCGGGTACGCGGTGGTCTGGCATGGCTTCGAAACGATGATTCGTAATAGACAAAGGCCATCTGGGTGGCAATGGGGGTTCCCCAGCGCTGTTGCGACGCGCTGGCATAGTCGTACCAGACCGGATGCTCCCGGAAAATGTCGCAAAGATTTTCCGGTCTCGCCGGGGGATCCGGAGCCAGCAGGCTGAAGCGGAGCGTGGCCCAGATCCCGATCAGTAAGCCGGCCACCGGTGGCCCATACCATTTGGCCAGGCGACGCCAGCGTGCTTTTTCAGCCTTATGGCGGCCCTTTTTCTTTCGGCCTGACCTGTTGCGTATTCCTACCAAACTGTCATCTCCTGAACCCCTGGATTGCTTGCTGCCAGCCTTGGGCCCATGGCATAAGAGAGTCATTGCATTAGCCAGGATGATAGGTAAATGAAGCGATTGGCCCTAGTTAAACCTGTTTTAGTCGTTGCCATGCTTGGCGTCGGCTCAGCTCAGGCGGCCCCGGATGCCGCCAGTGTGCTCGAAGCCTCCCCGATTGACGACATTGTTGAGCAATACCCGGCGATGCTAAGCCAGGGTATTCGGGAAGGGCTGAAACAACGCGGTCAGGTGCCACCCATGGTGGCGGATACCGTTGGTTATGTGGTGAGCAGCAGTTTCAGCGCCGACAAAATTGAGCAACAGATCATTACCGATCTGCAAGCACAGCTCACGGACGAACAGCTTCAGGCGGTGAGTGAGTGGTACCAGACACCCGTCGCCCGGAAAATCTCGAACGCAGAGATTGCCGCCTCGGCGCCGGAAGCCTGGCCGCAGATACGGGCCCGCGCACCGGAATTGAATCGAAAGTACAAAGGCACTCGCAAAGCCGAGATGTTCGATCGATTCGACCGGGCCGCTCGGGCAACTGAAAGCGCGGTGGATACCACCATTGCTGTCCAGCTGGGGTTGGCCACCGCCATGTCGGCGCTCAGTAGCGAATCAATGCACTATGAACAGCTGGAGCGCCGTATCGAAAACCAGCGAGGAATGCTTCGGGGTGTGGTTGGCCAGCAGGTCTACGACAGCTATCTTTATACCTACGACAAGATCAGCGCCCAGGAGCTGGCAATGTACCTGGACTTCCTGGAAAGCCCCGCCGGTAAGCAGTTTTCTCAGGTTGTGACCAGCAGTATTCAGCAGGCCATCATGGAGCCTGTCGAGAGCATTGGACGGCAGATATCGAGGTTTATGGCACCGCCGGCAGGGTCAGAATAGGACGCACTCCGGCCGGCGTCGGAGATATCCCGAACACCGGCCGGGCCGATCATCGGATCAGCTGCGGCTGGTGACTTCCAGCAGGTGGTAGCCAAACTGGGTCTTGATGGGGCCGATCACAGTATTGAGCTCGCTGTTGAAAACGGCTTTGTCGAACTCCGGAACCATCTGGCCCGGCCCGAAAGAACCCAGGTCGCCGCCGTTACGGCCGGAAGGGCAGGACGAGTGCTGCTTGGCGACTTCGGCGAAATCCTGGCCACCTTCGATGGCTTTCTTCAGTTCCTCACACTTGGCTTCACTGTCTACCAGAATGTGGCGTGCGGTTGCTTGTGCCATGATCAATTTCCTGTCGTTGGGTGAATGGAACACAGACCGGAATGCTGCCCGCAGCGGCGCCCTGAGGCAAGTGGTTTTTGTCCGTGTTTCTGCGGCCTCACAGTCTCTGGTGCAAACCTGTACAATGCCGGCTTTCTTTTCGCCGGCTCTCGTCGGCCCTTACTTCGACAGGTTTGTTTCTTGATTTCCACCGCCAATCTCACCATGCAGTTCGGGGCTCGGCCCCTGTTTGAAAATGTGTCCGCCAAGTTCGGCAACGGCAACCGTTACGGCCTGATCGGGGCCAACGGCTGCGGCAAATCCACCCTGATGAAAATTCTGGGTGGTGATCTGGAGCCATCGGCGGGCCAGGTTATGCTGGAACCGAATACCCGGCTGGGTAAGCTCCGTCAGGATCAGTTTGCCTATGAACAGTGCTCAGTGATCGACACTGTGATTATGGGCCACGAAGAACTCTGGAATGTGAAAAAAGAGCGGGACCGCATTTACTCGCTGCCGGAGATGAGTGAGGAAGACGGTATGGCCGTGGCAGACCTGGAAGTGCAGTTTGCCGAAATGGATGGCTACACCGCGGAATCCCGAGCCGGTGAGTTGCTGCTGGGCCTGGATATTCCACTGGAGCAGCATAACGGCCCCATGAGTGCTCTGGCGCCGGGCTGGAAACTGCGTGTGCTGCTGGCACAGGCTCTGTTTTCTGACCCCGACGTATTGTTGCTGGATGAGCCCACCAACCACCTGGACATCAACACCATCCGCTGGCTGGAAAACATCCTGGTGGCCCGTAACAGCACCATGATCATCATCTCTCACGACCGTCACTTCCTGAACAGTGTGTGTACCCACATGGCGGACCTGGATTATGGTGAGCTGCGCCTGTTCCCGGGCAACTACGACGAATACATGACCGCCGCCACCCAGGCCCGCGAGCGCATGCTGTCAGATAACGCCAAGAAGAAGGCCCAGATTGCCGAACTGCAGCAGTTTGTCAGCCGCTTCTCGGCCAACGCCTCCAAGGCCAAACAGGCTACCTCCCGCGCACGCCAGATCGACAAGATCCAGCTGGAAGAGGTGAAGCCCTCCAGTCGCGTGAGTCCCTTTATCCGCTTCGAGCAGGGCAAGAAGCTGCATCGTCAGGCCGTGACTCTGAAAGGTCTGACCAAGGGCTTTGACGAGGGCCCCCTGTTCAAAAACCTGGATCTGCAGATTGAAGCGGGAGAACGCGTGGCTGTTATTGGCCCGAACGGGATTGGTAAAACCACACTCCTGCAATGCCTGGCTGGCGCTTATGAGCCAGATTCCGGCGAGGTGAAGTGGACCGACAGTGCCGAGGTTGGATATTTCGCACAGGACCACACCGCGGATTTTGCCCGCGACGAGACCCTCACCGACTGGATGGCGCAATGGACCACCGGCGGCGAACAATTAGTGCGCGGCACGCTGGGGCGAATGCTGTTTTCCGGTGATGATATTGGCAAGTCTGTAAAGGTAATCTCGGGGGGGGAGCAGGGCCGCATGCTGTTCGGCAAACTGATCCTTCAGAAACCGAATGTGATGCTGATGGACGAGCCCACCAACCACCTGGATATGGAGTCTATCGAGGCTTTGAACCTGGCGTTGGAGAACTATCCGGGAACGCTGATTTTCGTAAGCCATGATCGTGAGTTTGTCTCTTCGCTGGCGACGCGGATTATTGAGCTCACGGCTGATGGGGTGACTGACTTCAGTGGCTCCTATGACGATTATCTTCGGAGCCAGGGCTACCTATGAATGAATCACAGGTTGTAAGCGCCAGCCGGCAATGGGTTGAAGAAGTGGTGGTTGGTTACAACCTCTGCCCCTTCGCCAGGCGCGAGTTGGTCAAGAACCGCGTGCGTTTTGTCGTCAGCGAGGCGGAGAACGAGGATGAGCTTTTACAGGCGTTGCAGTCAGAGTTGCAGCGCCTGGAAGATGAGCCGGACGTCGAAACCACGTTGTTGATCCATCCTGGTGTGTTGCAGGATTTTTTCGCCTACAACGAATTTCTCGATGCCGCGGATGCCTTGCTGAGCTATCTGGAGCTGGAAGGTGTCTTTCAGGTTGCCAGTTTCCATCCGGACTATCAGTTCGCCGGCACCGATGCAGAGGCCGCGGAAAACTACACCAATCGATCACCGTACCCCATGCTGCACCTGTTGCGCGAGGCTAGTCTGGAATCGGCTATCGATAACTATCCGGACGTGGATGGCATTCCTGACCGGAATATTGCGTTGATGAATGAGCTCGGTGCGGAGAAGATGCGTACTATTCTGAAACGGTGCACCGACGCCAAAACCTGACATTCCGAGCCACTGAGTTGTAACGGCAATGACTGAGCATCGAGCCCGTCCCACCACTACATTTTGGATCTGAAACTGAACGCGAGGATCGGGGAGACCCTGAAGGCCTCCCTCGATCAGTTGTGAGCGTTATTTACATCAGGTTGTAGATGAACACCACGCCCACCGCAATCGGGGTGATGAAGCGCACGGTGACAAACCACAGGTTGAATGTACCCGGTGACAGGGCCAGCTCCTTCTCCATGGCCGGTTTCGACATCACCCAGCCCGCCATCAACGCGACCAGTAGCCCGCCCAGCGGTAGCAGGATGTTGGCGGTGAAGAAGTCCAGCAGGTCGAAGATGGTTTTGCCTTCCAGCATCGGGATGAAGCCCAGTGGTGCGAAATCCGCCCACAGGTTCAGCGACAGAATAGAGGCAATACCCAGAGCCCAGCACACCACACCGGCACCCAGCGTACTGACGGTGCGGTTCATGCCTTTTTGTTCTTCCAGCCATTCAACGATCGGTTCCAGCAGGGAAATGCCAGAGGTCCAGGCGGCGAAAATCAGGAGTACAAAGAAAAGGGTGCCGAACAGTGAGCCCATGGGCATCTGACCGAAGGCCAGGGGCAGGGTCTGGAAAATCAGGCCAGGGCCAGCACCTGGCTCGAGGCCGTTGGCAAAGACGATCGGGAAAATGGCCAGGCCGGCCAGCAAGGCGACACCGGTATCAATCACCGAGACGGTAATGGAGGTTTTGGCGATGGAAATCTTCTTGGGCAGGTAGGAGCCATAAGCCATCATCACCGCCATACCCAGGCTCAGAGTAAAGAATGCGTGTCCCAGTGCCACTAGTACGCCGGAGGTGGTGAGCTTGGAGAAGTCCGGCTGGAACAGGAAGGCTGCCGCCTGGCCAAAGTGGCCGGTGGTCATGGCGTAGCCGACCACAATCAGTAGCAGTACAAACAGTGCCGGCATCAGAATGCTGACGGCTCGCTCCAGGCCGGAGCGCACACCTTTCGCCACCACCAGCATCACCAGGGCCATAAACACCGTGTGCCACAGCAACAGGGTGCCGGGATTGCTCAGCAGGCCGGAGAAAATCGCACCCACGGCATCTGCGGTCTGGCCGGAGAGCTGGCCGCTGGCGGTGGTGCCAACGTAGGAAATGGCCCAGCCACCAATCACCGAGTAAAACGACAGAATCAGGAAGCCTGCAAGAATGCCCACGGCGCCGACCAGTTTCCAGGCCGGGTTCAGTCCGTCCCGCTGGGCAATGGCTTTGATGCTGTTAACCGGGCTGTGGCCACCACGACGACCGATCATCACCTCGGCCATCATGATGGGTATACCGATGATGGCGATGCACAGCAGGTACACCAGCACAAAAGCGCCACCGCCGTTTTCGCCGGTTACGTAGGGGAATTTCCAGATGTTTCCGAGGCCCACAGCGGAACCGGTGGCCGCGAGGATGAACGCGAACCGTGATGACCAGAGCCCGCGCTGGGCATTGGAGCCCTCAAGGCTGCCGGAATAGGCAGCAGAACCGGATGATGAGACAGACATGGTTTTCTCCCGAAGGTCTTGTTGTTGTTACTGGGGTTAAAAATGGAGCCGCAGAGACTGCGGCTCCCAAGGGGAAGCACCGGTGTCAGGTTATCCGGTGCGAGACAGCCGCTGGGGCGCCAGCCCAGCACCCGCGGCATGCTTGGTGAACCGCTCTTCAGCCAGTTCATTGGCGATTTCACCGGTAGGGAGCCCGGTGCGGTCAGAACGGTTAAAAATTTCGGTCAGGGTGTCGCCGATGGTTTCCACATGGGCGCGCACTTTTTCCGGGGATGCCCCTGTGCGTTCGTAGAACACATCAATGATGCCGCCGGCGTTAATCGCGAAGTCCGGAGCGTACAGAATGCCCCGCTGTTTCAGTGCCGCGTCGTGTTCCGGGCGATCCAGCAGGTTATTGGCCGCCCCTGCAACGATACCGGCGCGAATGGCAGGAATACTACGGTCGTTCAGGACGGCGCCCATGGCGCAGGGTGCGATAACATCCACGGGCAGAGTCAGTATGTCTTCCGCCGAGGCGGCGTGTGCACCGAGCTGGTCGACAGCCCGCTGCATGTTGTCGGTGTGAATATCGTTCACCCAGAGTTCAGCGCCAGCGTCTTTCAGGTGTTGGGCCAGACGGAACCCGACATTACCGATGCCCTGGATGGCCACTTTCAGGCCGGTGAGGTCATCGCTGCCGAGCCGGTGTTTTACTGCCGCTTTGAGGCCAACAAAGGTGCCGTAGGCGGTAACAGGAGAAGGGTCTCCGTTACTGGGGTTGCCATCGAATCCGGTGCGGTAGGCAACGCCGGCCACATGGCGGGTATGGCGCCCCATCACTTTCAGATCCGGCACGCTGGTGCCGGAGTCCTCGGCGGCAATGTACTGGCCCCCCAGGCTTTCCAGGTGCTTGCCCATAGCTTCCAGCAGGGCTTGCGTCTTGTGCTTTCGCGGATCGCCAATTATCACCGATTTGCCGCCACCCAGGTCCAGATTGGCCAGGGCCGATTTGTAGGTCATGCCCCTGGACAGGCGAAGCGCATCCCGCACAGCTTCTTCATCACTGGCATAGGGAAACATTCGGCAACCGCCTAAAGCGGGGCCGCGGGAGGTGTTGTGAATAGCGACAATGGCTTTGAGGCCGGTTTCGGCATCGCAGAAAAACGACAGGTGTTCGTGGTGATCGAACTCCGGATGGCTGAACAGCATGTTGAAATCCTCTCCCGTGCAGCCGGATCCCGGCGGCAGGTTCTGTCTTGTTTTTGTCGGTCTGGCTTGTGGCCAGCGTGTCGATTTCAGGTGTCCTCCCGAAGGATTGGTCGGGCTGCCCTTTTGGGGCTGGACGAAATTCAAGCTAATTCAAGTTTACGTGAACGTCAACCGTGGAGGCCGTCGGAATTGTGACCTTGTTTGATTTAATCATCTAACTGCCTGAGCGTCGGTAAGAAAAAAATCGCCTGATGGTGGTTTCTACCTATACGCGTTTTGCACTATCCGGCTTAGCTTCTTCAGATGTCTGTCGCCTCCTATCCTTATCAGTTCGATTCGCGGAAAGTCCGATCCGAGTTCTTCCGCCTGCTTCCCATCTCATTATTTGTGGTGGCGTTTGGTGCTGCCTTTGGCCTGGCCGCCATTCAGGAAGGACTGACGCCGCTGCAGTCGATTCTCATGAGCACGACCGTGTTTGCCGGCGCTTCGCAGTTTGCGGCGGTGGATATCTGGGGCGCTGAGGTGTCGGTTCTGCCATTGATTGCCGTGGTTTTCGCCATCAATTCCCGGCACTTGCTGATGGGCGCCTCGCTTTACCCGATGCTGAGAGAAGTCTCGCCCGGACACCGCTACGCGCTTTTATTGTTGCTCACAGATGCCAACTGGGCGGTCTCGGCCCAGGATTACCAGAATGGCAGGCGAAACCTTGAAGTGATTATCGGTGGTGGCCTGGTGCTGTGGCTGGCCTGGATTGTGGGTACAGCCCTGGGCGTCTACTTCGGTGGTTTGTTACAGAACCCCAAGGCATTCGGGCTGGATATGGTTCTGGGTTGTTTCCTGCTGGCCATGGCTTTGGGCGGTAAGAAAACTCCACGGGTGCTGGTCGCCTGGTGCGTTGCCGGCGCGGCCTCCCTTGCCGCCTGGAAGTGGCTGCCACCCAATATGCACGTGGTGGTTGGCGCAATCGCCGGTGGTTTGGTCGGCTTGCTCTGGTTGGAACCAAAATCCGCGGTGGCGGATAACCAGCGGGAGGTGACCGGTGACCATTGAAACCACAACCCTTGGCGTGATGGCGCTGATCACCATCATGACCTTGGTAACTCTGATTACCCGTTTTGGCGGTGTGTTTGTGATGTCGTTTGTACGCATCAATCCGCGGGTGGAGAGTTTCATCAATACCATGGCCAGCTCGGTGCTGATCGCCATCATCGTTCCCATGGCGGTGGCCGGCGATCCGGGCGCGCTGGCGGCACTGGTGGCCACGGCGGTTGCCATGCTGGTGCTCCACAAGCCGCTTCCTGCTATTGCTATTGGCCTGCTGGCCGCCGCAACGGTTCGTTATTGGCTCTGAGTTTATTGGCGGTCGTGGTTAAAAACTGCTCAAGTTTCTGGTGGTAGTGCCGTTAAGTGACCCAGTGTCACTGAGGTACCGCACCATGATTTCATCCAGCCAGATTTCCCTGTTCCAGGACAGCAGCCGCCAGGTATCGGCGTTCGACAGCTCCCAGCTGAGAATCCGCCAGTCTGCCGCCCCGGTACCGGAAGGGCAGACTAACCGGGGCACCGAGTTGTCATTGTTCCGGCAGGCGGCCTATCGCTACAGCAGCCAGGAACAGATGGCGTTTTCCAGCACCAGTGAGGTGACTGGAGACAACCGAGCGGCCACCTTCACCAGTTCGGAACTGGTCGAAAAGTCTTCAGAGCTGTTCCTGATGGGGCAGCAGGCGCTGACGGTTAGCCGCGCCGCCCTGGGGGGCGAAGCGGCTGCGGAATCGCCGAAGAGCCTGTCGGTTTCTGCCGGTCGCTATATGTTCTACTCCGAAAGCGAAACCCGCAGCTTCGCGTCGACTGGCAGCATCACCCTCGACAATGGTGAAACCATCGACTTTACCCTGTCGCTCAGACAGTCACAGTCCCGCAGCTATGAATACTCCGAGCTGATCCAGATTCAGGAGCGTCCCCTGACCGATCCGCTGGTGATCAACTTCGGCGCTTCTACCGTGCGACTGACCGACACCCTGTTTGAATTCGACATGACCGGCAACGGCGAGACTGCCCAGTTCGCCTCTCTGGGGGCGGGCAGCGGATATCTGGTTTTTGACCGCAATGGCAACGGTAAAGTGGACGATGGCAGCGAATTGTTTGGCCCGGAGAGTGGATCTGGCTTCAGCGAGCTGGCCGCGTTTGATGACGACGGGAATCGCTGGATAGACGCTAACGATGAGATATTCCAGTCCCTGTCGGTGTGGGTACAGACAGCTGATGGCGGCCAGGATCTTCGTTCACTGGCGGAGGTTGGGGTCCAGGCTCTGTACGTTGACAGTGTGGACGACCGCTTCACCCTGACCAATCCTCAGGGCGTGCCTCTGGGCCAGATCAAGGCCTCCGGTATTTACCTGACCACTGACGGTGAAGTCCGCACTCTGGAAGAACTGGACCTGGCGGAGCAGAACACCGAGTCGGCCCCGGCGGTGGAAACCGTTCTTGGGGTTCGTAACGCTGAACCCGAGATGAGCGGCGCAGCTTCTGCACGAGAGGAAGCGATCCGCAATGCCATAGAAAAACTGAACGAAATTCGTGAGAAGCAGCAGGTGTTTATTGAGGCTTCAAAAGAGCAGGGCGAAGAAAAGTCCCCGCTGGATGGTTATCTGAAGATCATTGATAAATTGCGGCTGGAGTTGCTGAACAGCCAGGATGAGAAGAAGCAGGCAGCCAGTCGGTATCTGGAATTCGCCAAGCTTTGAACTTGATGCCGAAGCTGAGCCAGCTCTGGGTTGGGGGTGGCCTCCCAAAAACCGCTACAAGCACCCGCAATCGGGTCCAGCCAGCAATCACAGATTGCTGTCGTTCGGCTGCGTATGAAGCTTCGATTCATAAACACTTGCCTTACCCATGTGCGCTTCTCTCCGGCCATCCATGGCCTCCCACATTTTTGGGAGGCCACCCCCAACCCAGAGCCCCTAGCGCGCGGTTTCTTCGGGCATCGGGTTGGTGTCAAGCAAGGCCAGCTCGCCGAGTCCCGGTAATTTGATACCCAGCGCCATGGGATTGATACCCAGCGACAACCCCAGAATATTCACTTCCAGACCCTCTCGAACCCCGGCCAAGACACCGAAATATCCACCCAGGGATAGCTGATAGCCCGCGCCACCGGGGCTTGGGGCAACCAGCCGGTCCCCCAGGTAGTCCTTGCCGATGGCATGGCTGGGCAGGGCTACGTCGAGCCCCGGCGTTTCCCGTATCACCCAGGCTACGAAGGTATTGCTGTTTGGCCCCGGCCAGGCTTCGTATTGGGTGGGGTAGGGATAGTTTTCCACTGCCTGGTAGATCTGCGGAATCAGGGTCGCGGCTTTCTCTCCCCGGATGTCTGCATACAATTCCGGCCTGGCGCCGTACCAGTGCCTGTCCGGGTCGCCGGGGCGGGAATTGACCACGTAGTTGCGCCAGCCGGTGACCTCGTGCACCTGATAATAATCAGCGCCCTGTTCTTTGGTAGCAATCCAGGTATGAACCGCAAAGTAACCTCGCCAGCTCCAGGCGCGCGCCCCGTAGACCTGGACAATGGCTTCTTCCACCTGTTCCGGTCGGGGCGTGATGCCGGCGCTTTCCCTGCTGGCGGTACGCCAGCTCTCCGCAACCTCAAGGCTGCTGCTGGCGGCCAACAGAAGGGGGCCGCCCAGGAGCAACAGCAGGGCGCTAAGCAGGCCGGCGGCGTATTTGAGTAGTCGTTTCATGCACAGGTCCGGTTCGAGTATTTGCAGCATGCTACAGGCAAGATGATACGCCTTTTGAAGGCCGGTGGATGAAGTGGATTAACGAACGGTAGTTTGCCCAAGCTCGTGCTGGCTTCTAGGCTCATGGTATAGATTCTGCGCAAACAGGAGACCGTCATGTCTGATCACCATGTCTACAAAAAAGTGGAGATCGTAGGCTCGTCAAAGACGAGCATTGAAGATGCCATTCAGAACGCGCTGGATGAGTGCGGGAAGAGTATTCGCAATATGGAGTGGTTCGAGGTAACGGAAACCCGTGGCCATATTGTCGACGGAAAGGTGGGGCATTATCAGGTGGGCCTGAAAATTGGTTTCCGGATTGCCGACAGCTAAACAAGTTTAGCCACTTCGTATGGCGCGGTGCCGGATGGTGGTCACCAGGTGATTCAAAAGTTCCCGCGCCTCGCCGTCATGCAGGCTGTGAAATTTGTCGTGCAGGACTCTCCGGTCGTGATCGGAAGCGCCGTGCCGGACTTCTTTCACCAGGTCCAGGTACTGGCAGGCAGCGAGGTGGGCCTTGATTTCCACGTCAATGATCCGGGTGAGCAGTTCATCCACCGTTTCGTGGCAGAAGGGGCGGTGCTGGTTCAGGTGATTTCGGGCGTCCAGCGCAGCGTTTCTGGCCTCCAGACGTAAGTCGTTGGCGGATTCACCGGTTTCGACGGTTCGCAGAAACTGCCCCAGGCGTTCGTGCAGATGCCAGATGGCCGGCCAGGTCTTCTGGTAGGCTTCCATTTCGGTTTGGTAACGGGTCTGATCCAGTAAAGAATGGCTGGTCGACGGGCTGTGATCTGAGCGGTTGAACTGGCTGACCCGGATGTCATCCATTTCACGCCAGAGGGTGTCTGACCTTTCCCTCAATGCGTTGAGCTGGCTCTGGTTTTTGTTCCGTAACCGGGCCGCCAGTATCAGGCTGAGCAGCGCCAGCACGAAGGCGCCCATTGCCACCATCAGGGGTGGGTCCAGTGAGGTGAGTATGCTTGCTGGCAGACCGGTATCCATGGCCGTTCACCTGATTGAAGTCCTGTCCTGGTCAATCAGTATACAGACTATTGCGGCGTTTGTTGTTTAAACGGCAGTAAGGTTTCCGCCTCGGCAAAATACCCTTGTACCTGCTCTGCTTCTTCCCGGGTGAAGTTGGCAATGGCGTCCCGGAATCCCGGATGCTGTATGCCGTGCCAGGAGTGGGTGATCACCGGTTCAAACCCCCGAACCAGTTTGTGCTCGCCCTGGGCGCCGGCATCAAACTGTGTCAGCCCAAGCGCCAGCGCCAGCTCGATTCCCTGGTAGTAACAGGTCTCGAAATGCAGGTGATTGTACTCGTCCAGGCAGCCCCAATACCGGCCGTAAAGTGTGGTTTTTCCCGCCAGAAACAGAGCCCCGGCAATCATTTCGCCCTGTTTGACCGCCATGATCACGTGCATATGCTCGGGTAGCCGTTCTCTCAGCAATTCGAAAAAACGTTTGTTCAGGTAAGGTCTCTGACCCCGTTTCAGGTAGGTGGCCTGGTAGAACACATAAAAGGCGGCCAGAACCTGGTCTGGAATATCCTTGCCATGGAAGCGGGCAAAGGTGATGCCCTGTTCCGCCACATGCCGGCGTTCCTTGCGGATGGATTTACGCTTGCGGGAATTCAATGCTGCCAGATAATCCTCGAAGCTGCGGTAATTGTGGTTGTGCCAGTGGAATTGGCAGCCGATGCGATGCAGTTCATCGTCATGCGCCAGCAGTTGCTGGTCCTCGGCGTTGGGAAACAGTAAGTGCCAGGAGTGTGCGCCCAGTTGGTGTGTCAGGGTATCCAGCAAGTCGTGCAGGCGTTCGGGTGTCAGCTGTCGTCGCCCCCCGGTGTCCAGCAACAGTCGAGGTCCGGCAGAAGGCGTGAACGGAATGGCGATCAACAGCTTTGGATAATAGGGCAGGCCGTATCGCTGGTAGGCGTCGGCCCAGGCCCAGTCGAACACATATTCACCCATAGAGTGGGTTTTCAGGTAGGCGGGGGCCAGGCCTGCAATCCGGCCTTCGTGTTTGAATACCAGGTGGCTGGGTGTCCAGCCCGTTTCGGTGCGGGTACAGCCGCTCTCTTCCAGTGCCTGAAAGAATTCGTATCGAAGAAACGGGTTGGAGACCCCCGCCAGTCGTTGCCAGTCCGATTTCGGGATGTCGGCAATACTGGCTCGGGTCTCCAGAGTGAGTTCGCGTGGCGCGTTTTCTGACATGGTTGGTTTCAGGTCGTTGACGAATACCTTCTACCATACGCCAGAACCCGCCATTTGATCACTCCTTGTCTTGCTTCCCACCTTTGTCGCAGCGTTCCTGCATTTTTTCCTGCCACTGGTTCATGCGTTTTTCCTGTTTGGCCTGTCGTTCCTGATGGATCTCCGTCCAGATCTGGCGCTGTTCCTCGTTCAGTTTCAGGCGATCGGCCATTTCTGCCCGGTACTTTTCCCTTTCGGCCTGGCGCTCTGCACGGTTAAAGGGGCCTTTGCCGTCACGGAAGTTCTCGCACAGTTCCTGTTTGTCCCACTTGCCGTTCTGGTGGTGTTTGCCGTGTCGTTCCGCGAGAACAGCCGGGCTGGCGGCCATCAGGCTTGCCATCAGTACACCGGCGGTTAACAGGGTGGTTTTTGCCTTCATGGGTCTTTCCTCGTCGTTGGTCACAATGGATGATGACCATGCTACGTCGGTGCAACGTCAGATGGTGTCAGGGCTACGTAAAGGTTCGGTAAAGGCCGGGAGCCCGCCCGCAGCGGTACAGAAGGGCCATGCTAGACTGTGGCCGTCACATCCCAGAGAGAAGACTATGCAGAACCGGGTACTGTTGATTGAAGATGACGACGAGTTACGGGAGCTGCTGGCCCGCTACCTTGCCAGCCAGGGCTTCAGTGTGCGTGAGGCCGCCAATGGTCGTGATGGACTGGCTCTCGCTCTGGGTCAGGATTGTGACATTGTGGTGCTCGATATCATGCTGCCTGATATCAATGGTCTGGATGTTCTGAGGCAACTTCGGGGCAAGACGCACCTACCCGTGATCCTGTTGACGGCCCGTGGCGATGAAACCGACCGAATCGTCGGCTTTGAAGTGGGCGCCGATGATTACATTCCCAAGCCCTGCAATCCCAGAGAGCTGGTGGCGCGGCTTCAGGCCCTGCTTCGTCGTATCGCCTGGGATCAGAAAACCGAGGTAGACGCCAGCCGGACTTATGGCGACTTGCGGGTGGAGCCCGGCCAGCGCCGCATCTACCAGAATGACGCGCCCCTGGAACTGACGGGCACCGAGTATGAAGTGCTTCAGGTGTTGCTGGCCCATGCCGGCAGTGTGGTCCGCAAGACCGATCTCATGCAGTGGGCGCTGGGGCGCCGCCTTGAGGCCTACGACCGCACTCTGGATATGCACATCAGCAATCTTCGCAAGAAACTGGGCAATGATGACCCACCCCGCATCGAGACGGTGCGAGGACTGGGATACAGCTACCGGATACCCACATGATGAAGCGTTTCATGTTTCCTCTGTTCTGGCGGATTTTTCTATCCATCTGGCTGGCCATGGCGGTAACCGTGGTGGCCAGCCACCTTGCCTCGCGTTATCTGTTGGACCGGGAACGGCAGGCGATTGAACGCCAGGTGGGTTTACAGGAACTGGCTCGCGAAGCTCTAGTCATTCGTGAACAGCGGGGTCGGGGGGATGCCTGGCGCTTTTTGCGTTCGGAAGGTGAACGCCTGGATTTGCACCTGATGCTGATCGAAAAGGAGCAGGGCCAGCATCGACTGCCCCGGGCGATTCGGGAACGCATACAGTCCGGTTGGTACCCCCACAAACCAGCCGTTCTGGATCTGCAGGAGGGCTATCAGCTAGTTGCCTGGCCCCGGATGGGCGGCGATGGTTGGCTGGACCCGAGAATGTTCCGGTTTGTGGAGATGGGGCTGGCGTTCCTGTTGATCTCCCTGGCCTGTTGGTGGATTGCGCGAATGGTCTCGCGGCCGTTGAGACACATGGAGGGAACCGCCCGGGCGATTGCCGGGGGGGATACTGGTCTGCGGGTTGCTGGTCGCATTGCCCGGCGCCGTGATGAAGTGGGCCAGTTGGCGACGGCATTCAACGGTATGACAGACCGGCTGTGCCAGCTGCTGGACCGTCAGAACCAGCTGTTGCGGGATATCTCCCATGATCTTCGTACCCCGCTGGCACGCCAGCGGGTGGCGATTGAACTGGCTTCGGACAGCGGCGCCGATGAGGCATTGATGACCAGTATTCTGCGCCAGAACGAGCGGCTGGAAACCATGACCGGCCAGATTCTGACCCTGTACCGGGTGTCCGAGAACGGCGGTGATATGGCGCGTGAGCCGGTCAAGCCGATGGTCCTGGTCAATCACGTGCTTCAGGATGCCGCCGATTATGCTGAGCACCAGCGCGTGGAGTGCAAACTGGTGGCCTCGGAGGAGAGCAAAGCGGTGTCTGTGCTTGGCGACGGTGGTTTATTGCAGCGTGCGTTTGATAACGTGCTGCAAAATGCCCTGGACCACACGCCGCCGGGCAAATCGGTGAGGCTCTCTCTGTCCACGGGCAATGAGAGAATCCGTTTGATCGTCGCTGATGAGGGACCGGGTGCTCCTGAAGACCTGCTACAACACTTGTTTGAGCCGTTTTTCCGGGCTGACAAATCCCGTGGTGGCAAAGGTTGGGGGCTGGGGCTCGCTATTGCCCGTGATATCATTCAGGCCCACGACGGGCACATCAGTGCCCGCAACCGGGACGAGGGTGGCCTGGAAGTGATCCTTGAGCTACCGGTCTTTGTCGGAGGCTGA
Source organism: Marinobacter sp. ST-43 (assembly GCF_030541085.1). Lineage (NCBI taxonomy): Bacteria > Pseudomonadati > Pseudomonadota > Gammaproteobacteria > Pseudomonadales > Marinobacteraceae > Marinobacter > Marinobacter sp. ST-43. The sequence goes on along the minus strand of NZ_JASSVO010000002.1, from coordinate 274,823 downwards.
GGAATCGGCGTTCGGGCTTTGATCCGGTGCGTTGTCACTGCCCGGTTTCAGCTTGCTGGCGGCAGAAAAATCAATGCCTTCCTGCAGCTCGTCCTCATCAAACCGGATGCCGCAGGCGGCCTTACGTATCCGCGCAGGGGCCGCGGTCCCGGGTTGGGTCTGTTCGTTGTCTTCGGTCGTCATAGGATCGCCCATGAGTAAGGATTACCCGATTCCTGCAGGATACCTTGAGCGGGAAACGGAAGTGAAGAAAAGCCGTTTTATTGCCCGAGTGTATCCCGTCAGTGACCGGGACGACGTACGAACATACGTTGACCAGGCCCACCGTGACTACCCCGATGCCCGTCATGTCTGCTGGGGGTATCAGATCGGCCGGCCCGGCTCTGCGGCCGAGGCTGCCATGAATGATGATGGTGAGCCTTCCGGAACCGCCGGCAAACCCATTCTGGGCGTGATCCAGCACAAGGATATGGGAGACGTGCTGGTGATCGTTATCCGCTATTTTGGTGGTATCAAGCTTGGAGCCGGTGGCCTGGTTCGGGCCTATGCCGGCGCCGCTGAAAGTGTCTTGTCCGCCGTTGACCGCGTGGTGCAGCAGGCACGTGTGCAGGCAACGGTGCAGTTCGGGTTTGCCGATGAGCAACCGCTGCGGCACTGGTGCGACGGGCATGAAGGGCGCATCGACGCGATTTCCTATACTACGCGGGTGACAGCCAGCGTTTCCTTGCCTGTGGCTCAGCAACAGGACTTCAGTGCGTTTTGCGAGTCCCAGAAGATGGATTACCGTTTTGAAACCTGACTCACTGAGGCAGGCCGGTAGCCCTGGGCACGCGTATACTGGAGACATATGAGAGCAACGGAGTTAAGCCTATGCGTATTATGATGATCGCTGCTTTGGCGTTTGCCATCACCGGCTGTGCCAGCAATGTGGTGACTGACTACAATCCAGCCACCGTTTTTGGCAATTACAGCAGCTGGGCCTTTGCCAGCAACGCCCAGGACTCTGGTTTCACCTCGCTGGATGACGCCCGGGTTCGGGACGCGGTAGAGCGCGAGCTGAACCGGAAGGCCATGAAAAAAGTGACGGAAACTGAAGCTGATCTTCTGATCAGTTGGCAGATTGTGGCCGAGGAACGGCTCGAGCAGGTAGGCGTTGGCCTGGGATTCGGGTTCGGCCATGGCAACTTCGGCTGGGGCCTCTCATCGCCGCCACCGGTGCGAGAGGTAACCGAGGGCAAGCTGGTGGTGAGAATGGTTGATCGGACCACCGAGGAAGTGGTCTGGCAAGCCGCGAGTCGGCGCTATCTCAATGAAAACCAGTCGCCGGAAACCCGTCGGAAATTGATTGACGAGGTTGTCTCGGAAATGTTTTCCAAATACCCTCCGGGCCTGAACTGATTGCAGATAAAGGCGTAATCATGGGTATGAACAAGCGCAGGGGCGGCCTTGTGTTCTCCACGGACCAGGGGCGGATGTGCTCGGAGTGCCGTAACCCGGTGGATGACTGCACCTGCCAGGCGGCGCAGAGGCCGGCTGGAGACGGTATTGTGCGCGTCAGCCGGGAGACAAAGGGGCGCAAAGGCAAGGGCGTGACCCTGGTGACCGGTATTCCGCTCGACGACAAAGAACTGAAAGCCTACGCCAAACAGCTAAAAGCCAAATGCGGTACAGGTGGTACAGTAAAAGACGGCGTGGTGGAGATACAGGGCGACCAGCGAGATATTCTGGTGCCGTTACTGGAGCAGAAAGGCTGGACCGTCAAGCGCGCGGGCGGCTAACGGTCTGAAGCTACCACAGTTGATCAATCAGGGGAGGCAGGCATGCACATAGCGGTACTTGGGGCAGGCGTCGTTGGTATCACCACCGCGTGGTACCTGCAGAAACAGGGGCACCAGGTAACCGTGGTCGACCGACAGAACCAGTCAGGGCTGGAAACCAGCTACGCCAATGGCGGGCAGGTGTCGGTGTCCCATGCCGAGCCGTGGGCCAATCCTTCTGCGCCCCTGAAAGTCGCAAAATGGCTTTTCCAGCCGGATGCCCCACTGTTATTCCGGCCGCGGCTGGATCTTTACCAGTGGCGCTGGGCGCTGTCATTCCTGGCTCAGTGTACCTCTGCCAAAGCTGCCCATAATATCCGCCAGATGGTCAATCTCGGTACTTACAGCCGTTCATGCCTGCAGTCACTGCGAGACGAACTGAGTCTCGATTATGACCAGTTAGCCAAGGGCATTCTGCATTTCTACACCAACCCTGCCGAATTCGATGCGGCCCTGGAACCTTCCCGCATCATGCGTGATCTGGGCTGTGACCGTCAGGTTATCGATGCCGGCCGTGCAGTTGAGCTGGAGCCGGCCCTTGAGCCGATCCGTCATCGTATTGCCGGCGCCACTTACACCGCCGATGACGAAAGCGGCGATGCCCGTAAATTCACCCAGGCTCTGGCTGAGAAATGTAAAGAAGCAGGGGTGGCCTTTGAATATGGCACCGAAGTGCTGGGTTTTGATCGGGCGGGTGACCGGATCCTGGGCGTGCTGGCACTGAAAGACGGCAAACATCACACCCTTCGGGCGGACAGCTATGTGTTGAGCCTGGGCAGTTTCAGTGCGGTACTTGCCCGCCAGCTCGGGATGTTCCTGAATATCTATCCGGCCAAGGGCTACTCTATTACCGTGCCGGTGAAAAACGAAGAAGCGGCCTTTAACGTCAGCCTGACCGACGATGAATACAAGCTGGTTTACTCGCGCCTGGGCGACCGAATGCGTGTCGCTGGCACAGCAGAACTGAATGGTTACCGTCGCGACCTGAACTTTACCCGTTGTCGGGCGATTGTCCGTCGGGCTGCGGAAGTCATGCCCGAGGCTGGCTATTGGGATCAGGCCGAATTCTGGACCGGCTTGCGGCCGGCAACGCCATCCAATGTGCCCTACATCGGTAAAAGCCACTTCAGCAATCTGTACCTCAATACCGGTCATGGTACCCTGGGCTGGACCCACTCCTGTGGCTCGGCAGCCGCTCTGGCGGATATTGTTGCTGGGAAGGATCCTGAGGTGGACTTCACCTTCTCAGGCCTCTGAGCAGCCGACGATTCCGGTAGCACACAAATAAAAACGCCGGCGTCTGTTGCCAGGACGCCGGCGTTTTTTGTTTCCCCCGGAGATTAGTCTTTCAACTGATCCCGAATCAGTTTTTTGTTGATCTTGCCGACGCTGGTTTTGGGAATGTCTTCCACAAAACGCATCTGCTCGGGAATCGCCCATTTATTGATGTCGCCGCTGTCGACAAACTGTTGCAGGTGCTGCTTGATATCCTGCTCCGAGATGGATTCTCCGGGCTTCAGGGTGATCAGGGCGTAGGGACGTTCCCCCCATTTCTCATCAGGCACACCTACCACCGCAGCCCCGGCAACGGCGGGGTGCTGGCTGATCATGTTCTCCAGGTCGAGCGACGACAGCCATTCGCCTCCGGTCTTGATCACATCCTTGATGCGGTCTTTGATGGTCAGCGTGTTGTCCGGCTCCATGGAGGCGACATCACCGGTGTGCAACCAGCCGCCTTCCCATAGCTCCTCGCCTTTGTCCGGCTGTTTGAAGTAGCTCTGGGTCAGCCAGGGGGCCCGGGCGACCACTTCACCCTTGGCTTCGCCATCATGGGGTACCGGTTTGCCATCAGGATCGACAATTTCCAGTTCCACCATGGGCACGGCTTTACCGGTCTTCACCCGGATTGCGGTTTGTTGCTCCAGGGGCAGTTCAAGATCCGCCGGGGTGAGGTGTGTGGTGCTCAGCAGCGGGCAGGTTTCGGACATGCCGTAGCCGGTGAACATCTTGATGCCGAGTTTCGCCCCCGCATCGCACAGGCCTTTGGTCAGTGCGCTGCCACCGATGAGCACATGCCAGTTGCTCAGGTCGGCGGTCTTGATGGACTCGGTGGCCATCATCATCTGCATGATGGTGGGCACGCAGTGGGAGAAGCTGACCTTGTGCTTCTTGAGCAAATCCACCAGCAGTTCCGGCTCATAACGGCCGGGGTATACCTGTTTGATGCCCATCATGGTGGCCGCGTAGGGTACGCCCCAGGCGTGAACGTGGAACATGGGCGTGACCGGCATATACACCGAGGATGAACGCAACAACGGCATCTCGTCGAAATGGGAGATGCTGCCGGCCATGGAAAGCGTATGCAGAACCAGCTGGCGGTGGCTGAAATACACGCCTTTCGGGTTACCGGTGGTGCCGGTGGTGTAGAAGGTGGTGGCGACGCTGTTTTCGTCGAAGTCCGGGAAGTCGAAGTGGTCGCTGGCCGCGGCCAGCAGGGCTTCGTACTCGCCGTGGGTGTCGAAAGAGGCGTTGCCCGGCTTGTCGCTGTCGGTTACCTGAATCCAGGTTTTGACGGTTTTGATCTCGTCTTTCACGCCCTCGATGATGGGCAGGAAGTCATCGTGCACCAGTACCGCGTCGTCTTCGGCGTGGTTCATGGTGTAAACGATCTGCTCCGGCGACAGGCGCACGTTGACCGTGTGCAGTATGGCGCCAATCATCGGAATCGCAAAGAAACACTCCAGGTACCGTGGGGTATCCCAATCCATCACAGCCACGGTATCGCCGGGTTTTATACCGGCATCTGTCAGGGCATTGGCAAGTCGATGGATGCGTTCGACAAGGTCCTTGTAGGTGTACTTGCTGCGATCGGCGTAAACGATTTCCTGGTCCGGGTTGTAGCGGGGGCCGGACATCAGTAACCGCTTGATCAGGAGCTGGTACTGGTGGGCATTGTCAGCCGGTTTGAGAATTCGGGGTTGAGCCATGTTGTTGTCCTCTTTCTCTGCTTATGTTTGTTGTCACGGTAAGAAAGACGGGCTGAGTGGGGCTTATCCGTAGGTACAGAGATAAGCAGTATCGGCATCCGTTTTTGCTTTGAAGCTTGCTTGCCCCGCTACCTCAAAGCTCTCGCCGGCGCCGAAAGTTTGCCAGTCTTGCTGGCCTGGCAGCAGCACGGTCAGTTCACCGCTGACGACCGTCATGGTTTCTTTTTCTGAGGTGCCGAATTCGTATTCTCCGGCACTGATAACACCGATTGTGGCAGGCAGTGTGCTGGACTGGAAAGCCACTGATTTTACCTTGCCATCGAAGTATTCATTGACTGTCAGCATGTCTGGTATTCCTTGAAATGGTTTGCAGCCTACTATACTGGAAATTCCTGTGCTGCCAATCACAAACTATTGGTTTGAGGTACCTTTTCCAGTTCGGGTTGGCTGCCCGTGCTTTAGCTCCTCGAGCCCGCTATTGAGTTTGTGGGTAACCGGGTCATATCGTTCCTGCAGCTCATCCTTGATGGTGCCGGCCCAGAGTTTGGTGCCGGTGAAATAACCGGCCCGGCCTATGACATGAGCGGCGATCGGAGCTGTCAGAAAAATGAAGATAACAATGGCAACCGCCCGCGCGGCCACGGTACTGTCCCCGAAATAGAACGCCACGCCACCCATGGTCATCATGGCGCCCAGGGCACCGGCTTTGGTGGTGGCGTGCATGCGGGTGGGGAGGTCGGGCAACCTCAGAACGCCGATGGCGGCCAGTACCATGAAAGCAGCGCCCACCAGGAGCAGGACCGATACCAGTATTTCAATCATTCTTTACGCCTCCCCGCTCGACGAATCTGGCGAAGCCGATGGCTGCCAGAAAGGCAGTCAGAGCGATAACGATGGCAACATCCAGAAAACTGGCCACGCCGGTGTCAATCGCGTGCACTCCCACATAGCCGACCACGATGGAGGCGATCAGCTCCAGTGCGACCACCCGGTCCGGCAGGGATGGCCCCCGGGTGAGCCGAATGAAGGCGAAGAGCAACGCCAGTGACAGCATGAGATAGACAATATTGATCACCACATTCAGCATGACTGGCCTCCTAGCGCGTCACCTTCAGGATTCGGCGTTCGAGTTCTCTCAGGTCGTTTCTGAGCTGCTCTTCGTCGTGAAGAAACATGGCGTGGATAAACAGCACCTTCCGATCGTCAGAGACATCCAGGCTCAGTGTCCCGGGTGTGAGAGAAATGACACTGCTGACAAACAGAATTTCCATGTCGGTCTCAGCCCGGAGCGGAAACGCGATCACCCCCGGCTTCATATGCCAGACGGGCGTTGCGATGTCATAGGCGACCCGCAGATTCGACTTCACCAGTTCTTTCAGAAAATACAGCAGGAAAGCGACAAGGCGGGGTATCCGGCGGGAATACCCTTTCAAAACCGGGACCTGTTTTTGCAGCACCATGAGGGCGACATAGCCAAAGATAAAACCAGCGAGCAGGTTCATGGCTGTGATACTGCCCGTGAGGGTTACCCACGCGAGCGCCAGCAACAGGTTCCAGAACAGACCGATCATTCAGGCTGCCCTCCCAGAACGGCTGCGATGTAAAGCTGCGGGTTCATCAGCTGTTCGGCGGCGGATTCTGCAAGCATGTATATGGGCTGACCATAGAGGCCGATAATCAGAGTGCACACCGCAAGCGCCACCACCGGGGTGTAGTAGGCCCAACTGCGTTTTTCCCTGATCTCACCATTGAGCCGGCGCACATCAGTAACGTGCTCCGGGACTTTCTTCCAGAACACTTCCGCCCAGATCTTGATCATGGAGTAGAGCGTCAGCAAGCCCACCAGCAGGGCGACCGCTGCGACAAGATATTCGCTGGATTCCAGTGTGGCACGGACAACAACGAACTTGGCGAAAAAGCCGGACAAGGGCGGAATACCTGCCAGCGACAGGGCCGGAATCAGGAATAGTAACGCCAGGTAAGGGCGCTGCCGATACACGCCACCCAGGTCTTTCAGCTCATAGCTGCCCAGCAGGCGATAGGTGATGCCGCTCACCAGGAACAGATTCGTTTTAACGATGATGTGATGCATGATGTAAAACACACCGCCAATCAGCGCCAGGGGCGTAAACAAGGCTAGTCCCAGAAGCATGTAGCCGATCTGGCTGACGATGTGGAAGGACAGAATCCTGCGGAACTCGAACTGTGCGGCGGCGCCGAGTACACCGGTCAGCATGGTCAGTGCCGCCGCCCAGAGCAGGATGGTGTGGGTGTATTCCACATCCTGGGTGAATATCAGTGTAAATACCCGATAGAGCGCATACACCCCGACCTTCGTCAGCAATCCCGCAAACAGTGCGGATACTGCGACCTGAGGGGTGTGGTACGAGGCCGGGAGCCAGAAAAACAGTGGGAATGCCGCCGCCTTGATGCCAAACGACACCATGAACATCAGCGACACAACGGTGATCATGCCGGGATCTTCAACCCGGCTTACCTTCTGGGCGATATCCGCCATGTTGAGGGTGCCCACCATGCCGTACAGCAGGCCGACGGCTGACAGGAATAGGGCCGATGAAAACAGGTTCAGGGTAACGTATTTGATGGCGCCTTCCATCTGGGCTCGCTCGCCACCGAGGGTGAGCAGGGCGAATGAGGCCAGTAGCATGACCTCAAACCAGACGAAGAGGTTGAAAATATCGCCGGTCAGAAAGGCGCCAGCGACTCCGGCAAGCAACAGGTGCATCAGCGGGTAGTAGCCGAATCTTTCATGCCCCGGAGGCGTTGAAGCCAGAGAATAGACGGCGATGGCGAGCCCGATCATGCCAGTCAGCACAATCATGATGGCGCTGAGGATGTCCGCTACCAGCACAATACTGAACGGTGCCGGCCAGCTGCCCATTTCCACCACCAGGAAACCTTTGTCGATGGTTGAACGCAGCAGCCAGATGCTGGCAACAAGCAAAAGAGCGGTGGCCACCACGGCAACCAGGCGTTGCAGCTGAACCGAGCGCCACAGCGCCAGGGACAGGGCACCGGCGGTCAGGGGGATCAGGATCGGGAGAACAACTTCCAGGCTCAAGTGTCGGTATCCTTCATCTTGTCCAGATCATCGGTGCCTACTACCTCGTAGGCCCGGCGGATCAGAACCACGGCAAAAGCCAGAACACTGAATGCGATCACAATGGCCGTAAGGATGAGCGCCTGGGGTAGCGGATCTGCCACCGTTCCAGCCACCTGTTTCGCGCCGTCGGCTATGAGAGGCGGTGCGCCCCGGGTAAGCCCCGACACTACAAAAATCAGCAGGTTTGCCGCGTTACTCAGAATGATCAGGCCAATTACGATTTTCACGATCGAGCGCCTGAGCATCATGTAGATGCTGGCCGCGAAAAGGGTGCCAACCACCAGTGCCATCAGGCTCCCCATTGCAAGGCTCCCCGTTCCAAAAAGTGTGTTCGACTCATCCCTCAACCTCCATCAGACCGATCACGAATGTCATCAGTGTGCCAAGGACCGCCAGATACACGCCAATGTCGAAGACGAGTACGGTCGATAACTTCAGGTAGCTGTCACCCGGCAGCGGAAGCTCCCACCAGTGGGCGGTGAGCATGGCCTGACCAGACAACAGGGCCGGAATTGTGGATGCCAGCCCGAACAGCAGGCCGGCTGCCAGGAGATCCTTCGGGTGCACCCGAAGGAGTTTGCGGGTGGCTTCCGCGCCGAAGGCGAAGGCGTAGAGAACAAACGCGCTTGCAGCGACCAGGCCCCCGATGAAACCGCCGCCGGGTTCGTCGTGCCCGCGCAAAAGCAGGAACACCGAAAACATCAGCTGCAGCGGCATGATCGCCAATGCCGCGGTGTGGAGAATCACGGTGTTGGATTTCATGGCTTGTACTGGTCCTCCGCCCTGAGCTTGATCATGGAGTAAACGCCAATTGCGGCAAGACCCAGTACAAATATTTCCCCCAGAGTATCCAGTTGCCGGAAGTCCACCAGAATTACGTTGACGATATTTTTGCCAAACGCCAGACCATAGCTGTTTTCAACGTAGTAGCTGGAAATGCTGTCAAAGTACTGGATATCCAGAACAGCAAGAATGATGAGCGTCATCACCACGCCCGCAAACACTGCGACAGACAGGTCCCGGTAACGTTCCCAGGACGAGGACAGCTTGGCAAACGGTGGCAGCCGGAACAGCACCAGCACAAGCAGAATGACGGTGAGGGTCTCCACCAGTAGTTGGGTAATGCCCAGATCCGGTGCACTGAAGTGAATGAAGGTCAGGGCCACACCAAAGCCCAGTACCCCCAGCGAAGCAACCGAGCCAAGCCGGGACCGGGTGACACAGGCAAAGACGGTCGCAGCGACAATCAGGAGCGCGATTCCCCACTCGTAGAAATAACTGTCACTGAAGTCAAAATCCAGCTGGAGACCATGCCGGGTCAGCAGGGTATAGCCTGCCAGAGAGAAGGTGACAAGAACCAGTACCAGAAGATAGATTCCGAGAACGCCGTTCTGCAGGAGCCGGGTCTGCCAGCCCGCAACCTGACTGATCCCTTCCATAAAGCGGAAATAACCCGCCTCGGGGCCGATTCGGCTGGCGGCGGTATTAAGCGCATACAGGGTTGGCTGCAGTCGGCGCCAGCCTACCACCAGGAACGAGCCTGCCAGGAGACTGAGACCGGAAAGCATCAGGGGAAGGTTGATGCCATGCCAGAGGGCGAGGGCGGTTTCTACCGGGTAGCCGGAGACTGCTGAAATAGCGGCGTCCAGAACCAGATTTGCGGGCAGAGATGGCATGATTCCGAAAACCAGGGCGAGCAGTGCCAGCACGCCGGGGCCGATCAGCATTGCAAACGGAGCCTCGTGGGGCAGTTTGGGCGTTTTAACAACCGGCCCGAAAAAGGGCTTGATAAACACCAGACCGGCGACGGCCACCACCAGCATGGCCGAGAGAACGGCGGCCACCAGAAGCCCGGTTTGCCATATTGGCGCATTCAACAGCGACTCCAGTAACAGTTCCTTGGCCACGAACCCGAACAGTGGTGGAAGCCCTGCCAGGGATAGGGCGGCAAGCCCGGTAATGACGGCCGTTTTGGGCATGCTGTGCCTCAGGCCACCCATCCGGGTAATATCTTTGGTGCCGGTTTCGTGGTCCAGGGCGCCGGCGAGCATAAACAAGGCGCCCTTGTACAGGGAGTGGGCCACCAGGAAGCAGATAAAAGCTGTGATGGCCAGTTCAGTACCCACACCCACCAGCATGGTCAGGGTGCCCAGCGCCATCACCGTGGAATAAGCCAGAACCTTCTTGATGCCGGTGCTGCTGTAGGCAAGATAGGCGCCGGTGAGCATGGTTAATGCACCAAACACCAACAGCGAGCCGCTCCACAACATGTCTCCGCTCATTGACGGATTCAGGCGGGCCAGCAGATACACGCCCGCCTTCACCATGGTCGCAGAATGCAGGTAGGCCGAAACCGGGGTGGGTGCCGCCATGGCGTTTGGCAGCCAGAAATGGAAAGGCGTCTGCGCGGATTTGGTAAAGGCGCCAATCAGTATGCAGACCGCGGCCGCGGTGTAATGCGGATGCTCATGAATGGACAGTTCTGACGCCAGAAGGCCCGAGAAGGAGGAATCCCCGGTGATAAAAATCAGCAGGATCAGGCCCGCCATCAACACGAGCCCGCCACCGGCGGTTACGAACAGGCCCTGGAGCGCACACTTTCGTGCCTCGGCATCTTCATGGTTGAAGCCGATCAGCATGTAGGAAGTGATGCTGGTCAGTTCCCAGAACACAAAAAAGGTAATGAGATTGTCCGAAAGCACCAGTCCAAGCATGGATGCCATGAAAGACAGCATGATGACGTAGAACCGGGCGAGGTCTTTGTGGCCTTTCAGGTAAGAACCGGCGTAGATCAGAATGAAGGTGCCGATGCCGCTGATCAAAAGGGCAAACACCAGGGACAGGCCATCGACCATGAAGTCCAGGGTTATCCCGAGCCCCGGCATCCAGGGCGTTTCAATCAGGAGCCTTTCACCACCACGGATCGTGGGAATCAGGCTGGCGAAGTAAGCTGTGAGGGAAGCGGGGAGCAGAGCCAATACCCAGCCAATGTAACTGCCTGCCAAACGATAAAGCGCCGGTACCGCGACCGCCAGCAAAAAACCGGATAGCACAGCCAGTAACATCATGGGAGATGGCTCCTTTAAGGCCTTACTTTAAGTGTTTTTACAGATTCTGGTTGCCGGTAGCCCTTTGATAAATACGATCCTTTTTTACAAAAGGCTCACCGAGCCCATGGTTGCAAGGGACTCACTGATCCCAGCTTTGACCGCGAGTGTTCTTGGAGGTTCTGACTTCCAGGTGCATCGCGGCTTTTGCCAGGAAGTTGGCGCTGATGGGCGCCGTCATGAACAGGAACGCCGTGATCAGGATTTCCTCTATCCCGATGCCTCGTCCAAGCGTGCTGAAGTAAATCACGGAGCTGATCACGATGGCGCCAACGCCAACCGTGGTGGCTTTGGTTGGGCCGTGTAGTCGGGTGTAGAAATCCGGCAGTCGAGCCAGACCAATGGCACCGATCAGGGTAAAAACGCCACCGATAATCAGCATGGCGGAAATGGCGTATTCTGCGAAGGTGCTCATAGGGTGTCCTCCGGGTTATTCAATGACGCTGCCGCGCTTGAGGTATTTGGCCATGGCGACGGTTCCAACAAATCCCATAACCGCAATCAGCAGCGCAGACTCAAGGTACATGCGTGTTTTCAGCGTGATGCCCAACAGAATGATCAATGCGATGGCGTTAATGTAGAGGGTGTCCAGCGCCAGTATCCGGTCCGGCGCATCCGGGCCCTTGATCAGGCGGTACACGTTCAGCAAGGCGGCCAGCGTGACCATGGCAATGGTGATGTAGAGCGCGGTTAGCATCATTGGAACATCTCCAGCAAAGGCTTTTCGTACCGGTTCCGGATAGTGTCGATGACTTCCTGCTCGTCCTCGGCGTCCAGGGCATGAATCAGCAGCAGTGTGTTGTCATCGCTCACATCCGCGCTAACGGTGCCCGGCGTCAGGGAAATGGTGCTGGCTAGAATGCTGATAGCCAGCGGATCCTTGAGTTCCAGGGTGTAGCAGATGAACATCGGGCGTGGTTCGCGAGGGCTCAGTATCAGCCTTGCCACATCAACGCTGGCGACCACAATGTCCCACAGAACCCGCAACAGGTAGGCGGGTGTCTTCCAGGCCTTGAGCAAGGTGGGTGGATCTGGCCAGAAACCCTGGGTCATCAGGGGGATTATCCAGGCCAGGATCAGTCCAAGAACAATACTGCCGCCACTGATGCCGTCACTCAGAAATTGCCACATGACGAACAGGGTCAGGCTCAGCCAGGGGTGGGGAAACCTCAGTCGATCAAGCATCAGTCATCCTCCCCGACCATAGGCATCTGCAGGATTTCGATATAGGCATTGTTATTGTGTAGCTGTTCGGCCGTTGCATCGGTATAGCGTGTTATTGGACCGGCAAACACGACCAGGACGATCGCCAGTGCGGTGAGCGCGCCTGCTGCTACAGAAATCCGACCATTCAATGGGTCCGGCTTTTCCAGGTGGCCGTCGACGGTTCGCCAGAAAACAATACTGCCGGCCCGACTGTAGGCAATGATTGTGAGGAAGCTGCCAACCAGCAGCACTGACCAGAGCCAGGCCATTTCGAAACCGGGCTCAACGGACTGTAGAATCAGCAGCTTGCCAATGAAGCCGCTGAGCGGAGGCAACCCGGCGGCGGCAACGGCACCGATCAGAAACAGCACGCTCAGGAAGGTGCGGTTATGCATCCTGGGCGCGGTGATGATGCGATCGTTCGCGCTGCCGCGCTGGTTGGCTATCAGTTCCGATACAAGGAACAGGCCGCCGACGGTCCAGGTCGTGCTGAGCATATAGAACAGGGCGGCAGACAGGCCGGCTTCGGAGCCCAGAGAGATGGGAGCCAGCAGGGTGCCCACGGATATGATTACCTGCCAGGCCACAAGCGTCTTCAGGCTACCAGAGCCCAGAGCGCCTATGACGCCCATGGCCAGGGTGGCCAGAGCGATCGGGAACAACCAGTCCATGCCGAGATTGGCGAGCTCACCGGCTTCGTCGCCAAACACCAGTGGGTACACCCGCAAGATGGCGTAGATGCCCACCTTGGTCATGACCGCAAACAGAGCCGCAACGGGCGCCGTGGCTTTGGAGTAGGCACGGGGCAGCCAGAAACACAGCGGCAGAATGGCGGCCTTCAGGCCGAAGACTACCAGCAACATCATGCCGCCGGCCTTGACGATATTCAGGCTTTCACCGGTTACCTGGGGAACCTTGACCGCAAGGTCTGCCATATTCAGGGTGCCGGTGACGCTGTAGATCATGCCCACACTGATCAGGAAGATCGCCGAGCCGATCAGGTTGAGAACCACGTAGTGGAGGCCAGGCACAGTCCTTATGGTGCCTCCACCATGCATCAGCAAGCCATAGGAGGCGATCAGCAGCACCTCGAAGGCAACGAAAAGGTTGAACAGGTCACCGGTCAGGAAGGCGATGTTGAGTCCCATCAACTGGAACAGGAACAGGGCGTGGAACTGTCGGTTACCCTCGTCGGCGCCGCCGATGGCATACAGGTGGCAGAACAGGGCCAGAACGGAGGTCATGATCAGCATCAGCGCGGCCAGCCGGTCCAGAACCAGGACAATCCCGAACGGCGGCTGCCAGTTGCCAAAAGCATAAATGCGGTAACTGCCGTCGTTTGCCAGCACCAGAAGGACTATGGCCGAGACCAGGATCAGCACGGTGGTTGCCAGTGCCAGAGTCCGGCGCAGCGTGATGGGGGCATAGCCCATCAGTGCCTGCAGAATGCCGCCAAGCAGAGGAATCAGAATCGGAGCGGTAAGCCAATGGTTCATTTACCGGTTACCTCCTCGTCTTCCTGCTCCGGTGCTGGCGATTTATAGGGTTGTTTGCCATCAACATGGTCATCTTCGTTATCCGCAAGGTTTCGTAGTGACATCACCACCACAAAGGCCGTCATGGCGAAGCCAATCACGATGGCCGTTAAAACCAGCGCTTGCGGCAGCGGGTCGGCATAGCTTTCCGCAGTGCCGATAATCGGTTGCTTGCCGGTAGCCAGCCGTCCGGTGGAGAACAGGAAAAGGTTTACCCCATAAGACAGCAGTGTCAGGCCAACCACCACGGGGAACGTGCGCGCCCGCAGCAGAAGATAAACGCCGGAGGCAGTGAGGGCACCAATCACCAATGCATAGACAAGTTCCATTACGCGCCCTCCCTCTTGCTCTTGATGGCCGAATGCGGCGATATGCGGCCAATGGTCACCAGCGCCAACAGGGTGGCCCCGATTACCGTGAGATAAACACCCAGGTCGAAGACCAGTGCTGAGGCTACCTCGAACTTGCCGACTACCGGCCAGGTGATATAGCCGAATGTTGAGGTCAGGAACGGATAGCCGAAGGCCAGGCTGGCTGCGCCGGCAATGGTTGCGAACAACAGGCCCAGGCCAATGACGTTGTGATATTTGAACGGAATCCGGTCCTGGGTCCAGTTCATGCCACTGGCAATGTACTGGAGGATCAGGGCTATCGAGGTGATCAGGCCCGCGATAAATCCGCCGCCGGGCAGGTTGTGGCCACGCAGGAAGATGAATGCCGACACCATCAGGGACAGCGGCAACAGTGGCCGGGCGATCAAACGCAGCATTAACGGGTAGGCATCCCGGGACCAGGCATGGCCTTCGCCATCACTGGGTGGTGGCGTCAGCGGCGTATTTTTCAGCAGCGCGTAAATGCCCAGGGCAGCAATCGCCAGAACCGTGATTTCGCCCAGGGTATCAAAGCCCCGGAAGTCCACCAGGATGACGTTGACCACGTTGGTGCCGCCACCGCCCGGTTTGCTGTTCTCAAGGAAGAAATCGGAAATCGAACTGAACGGTTGCGTCAACATGGCCAGGGTAACCAGAGTCATACCAATACCGGCAATACCCGCGATGGCGATATCCCGGAAGCGACGTTTCAGTGGGGTTTCCACGGGTGTCCAGCCAGGCATGTAGTAGAGCGCCAGCATGAGCAGAACAATGGTCACCACTTCCACCGACAACTGGGTCATGGCCAGGTCGGGCGCCGAGAAGCGGGCAAACGCCAGTGCAACGATCAGGCCCACCACGCTCAGCACAACCAGCGCGTAAAATCGCTGCCGGTGCACGGCAGCCGTCAACAGGGCACAAATGATCAGTACGCCTGCGGCAATGGCCGTGGGCCAGTCCACAGGGCTCAAGCCGGTCTCACCAATGAAGATACCCAGATCCAGCAGTGGCATGGCAGCGACTGCCAGTACGCTGACCACAAGCAGCATGCCGTATCTTTGCAGAGAGCCGTTCTCGATTCTTGCCGTAAAGCCGTTCGCCAGGTCGACAATCCGCAGTACGATCGCTTCGAATACGGCCTTCTCGTCGATTTCCTTGAAGCGCGCGTGGAAATCAAAGAACTTCTGGCGCTGGCTATACATGATCAAACCGCCAAAGAAAGCCGCAAAACTCATGATCAGTGGCAGGTTAAAGCCATGGATAACCGCCAGTTGATAATCCGGCACCTCGCCGCCAAGGGTGGCGTGGGCGGCAGCGTATAGCAGAGGCCCGACCGATACCGCCGGGAACATGCCTACCATGATGCAGGCGAAGACCAGGATCTCCACCGGGATTTTCATGTACCGGGGCGGTTCGTGGGGCGGGTAGATGGGCAGATTGACGGGCTTGCCGTTAAAGAACACGTCGTGAATAAAACGTGCGGAATAGGCGACCGCAAAAATACCGGCCAGCGTGGCGACGATCGGTGGCAGCCAGGCCCAGATGCCGGGCAGATTCAGTTGCAGGGACTCGGCAAAGAACATTTCCTTGCTCAGGAAGCCGTTCAGCAGCGGAACCCCCGCCATGGATGACGCGGCCACCATGGCCAGAGTGGCAGTGTGGGGCATATATCGCCACAGGCCGTTAATCCGGCGCATGTCCCGGGTACCGGTTTCATGGTCGATAATACCGGCGGCCATGAACAGTGAGGCCTTGAAGGTGGCATGGTTGATGACGTGGAATACCGCTGCCACCGCCGCCAGCTCGGTACCCATACCGAACAGCAGCGTGATCAGGCCAAGGTGGCTGACAGTGGAATGCGCCAGCAGCCCTTTCAGATCGTGCTTGAACATGGCCACGTAGGCGCCAATCAGCAAAGTTGCCATGCCGGTAAAACTGACCATGTAGAACCATTGTTCCGTACCAGCCAATGCCGGATACAAACGCGCCATCAGGAAAATCCCGGCCTTGACCATGGTTGCGGAGTGCAGGTAGGCCGAAACCGGCGTTGGCGCCTGCATGGCATGGGGTAGCCAGAAATGGAACGGGAACTGGGCAGACTTGGTAAAGGCGCCCAGCAGTACCAGCGTCAGGGCGACGGGGTACATGGCGTGGGCTTTGATAACATCGCCGGCCGCCAGCACATCGTCCAGTTCAAAGCTGCCGACAATGTTGCCGATGATCAGAATGCCCGCGAGCAACGCCAGCCCACCGCCACCGGTCACCGCCAGCGCCATGCGGGCGCCACGACGAGCGTCCTGTTTGTGGTTCCAGAAACTGATGAGCAGGAACGAGGTGAGACTGGTCAGTTCCCAGAAAATCATCATCAGCAAGAGATTGCTGGAGAGTACGATGCCCAGCATGGAGCCTTTGAAACAGAGCAGCAGCGCGTAAAACTTCCCGATATTCTCGGCCGGCTTCAGGTAATAGCGGGCATAGAGAATGATCAGCACGCCAATAATCAGAATCAGCAGTGCGAACAGCAGAGACAGTCCATCGAGGCGGAAGCTGAAGGAAATGCCGATCGCCGGTAACCACTCCCAGGATTGCAGGACGGTGCCACCGTTGGCCAGTGTTTCCCAGTGCGGAAACAGGGCAGCCAGGGCAATAAGCGCCGGAACAGAAGAGGCAATCGCAATTGCTGTTCGCCCTCCAAGGGCAAACAGCGGGGCAGCTATAGCCCCCAGAAATGGCAGAAATACAACCAGCGGTAGCGACATCGCAACCTCGTTATCGGTGTTCTTTTACATGAGTACCAAAGGCGTGTTTGCCTGAGTCTAGTCTCCGACCAGCCACCGTGCACGATGAGCATCGGGATCGGGTCGGCATGGATCGGGTGGATTCAGCAGGAAACAGGCGGGTCCGGGAAATACGGAAGGCGTCCCCGATGCCGCGCGATGTCAGCGGTAACGGGTGGGCGGGTGATTCTAATGCAGCCGAAGGACCTTGCGGTCATGGTTGCTCCGTCAGTCAAACTTGAAATGCGATGATACGTGGCCCGTCGGTCAGGTCAAGTCAACTTGCCATTGATCAAGTGTATACTCCCGATAAATATTCGATGAGAGTGCGCCATGACCAACGCCTATCCCAACCTGCTGAAACCGCTTGATCTGGGGTTCACTGAGCTCAAGAACCGGGTGCTGATGGGGTCGATGCATACCGGCCTCGAAGACCGTTTCTGGAATATCCACAAGTTCGCCCGGTATTTTGCCGAACGGGCGGAAGGTGGCGTCGGGCTCATGGTAACCGGGGGCTTTTCCCCCAATCTGGTCGGGCAGCTCGCGCCATTGGCTTCAACCATGAACAACCGCGCGACCGCCTTGCTGCATCGCCATGTGACGGGGGCCGTGCATGAAGCGGGCGGAAAAATCTGCCTGCAATTACTGCACGCCGGGCGTTACGGTTATCAGCCGCTGATTGTGTCGGCCTCGGCCACCAAGGCACCGATCAGTCCGTTCAAGGCCAGAGCCCTCTCGACAAAAGGTGTGGAACGGCAGATCAATGACTTCGTGAATGCCGCCAAGCTGGCTAAATTCGCCGGCTACGACGGCGTTGAGGTGATGGGCTCCGAAGGCTATTTTATCAACCAGTTCCTGTGTGAACGCACCAACAAGCGAACCGACAAGTGGGGTGGGCCTTACGAAAACCGAATGCGCTTGCCGGTGGAGATCGTTCGCCGCATGCGTGAGGCGGTCGGGCCGGAATTCATCATTATTTACCGCCTGTCCATGCTGGATCTGGTGGAAGGCGGCCAGACCTGGGAGCAGATCGTCACTCTGGGCAAGGCTATCGAGAAAGCCGGTGCAACCATTATCAACACGGGTATTGGCTGGCACGAGGCCCGCGTTCCCACCATCGTGACCTCGGTACCCCGCGGCGGCTTTGCGGATGTGACAGCCAAGTTCTATGGTGAGGTGGACATCCCGGTGTGTACCACCAACCGTATCAATACGCCTGAAAAAGGCGAGGAAATCCTTGCTGCCGGTAAGGCTGACATGGTGTCCATGGCACGCCCGCTGCTGGCCGACAGCGAGTTTGTCCGCAAGGCGGAACAGGGGCGCGGCGACGAGATCAATACCTGTATCGCCTGCAATCAGGCGTGTCTGGACCATGTGTTCCAGGCCAAGCGCGCCTCCTGCCTGGTAAACCCCCGCGCCTGCCACGAGACCGAACTGGTGCTCACGGTAGCGCCTGTTGTCAGGCGCGTAGCCGTGGTCGGCGCCGGTCCCGCTGGCCTGGCAGCAGCCACCACGGCGGCAAAACGGGGGCACAAGGTGACCCTGTTTGAAGCTGACGATAAAATTGGCGGCCAGTTCAATTACGCCAAACGCATTCCGGGCAAGGAAGAGTTCTACGAAACCCTGCGTTATTTTCAGCGTCAGATTGATGTGCTGGACATCGACCTGCGGCTCGGAACCCGTGTGGGGGCCGACGAGCTGATCGAACAGGGCTTTGACGACGTGATCATCGCCACCGGCGTCAAACCACGAACACCGAAGATTGAAGGCATCGACCACCCGAAAGTGCTTGGGTACCTGGATGTACTACGCCACAACAAACCGGTGGGCAAGTCGGTGGCTGTGATCGGGGCGGGTGGTATCGGTTTTGATGTCAGTGAATTCCTGACTCACGACTTTGGCAAACACCCGGAAGGCGAACAGGTGAGTGTGGCTGAATGGCAGGCGGAATGGGGGGTGAATCCCACGTTTGAGGGCCCCGGTGGCCTGGCTGAACGGGCGCAGACCCCATCGCCCCGCAAGATCTATCTGATGCAGCGTAAAACCGGCAAAGTCGGCGGCGGCCTGGGCAAAACCTCAGGCTGGGTGCACCGAAGCAGCCTCAAGCATCGGGACGTCGAAATGCTCCGGGGTTGCCGTTACGATCGAATCGACGATCAAGGCCTGCATATTACCCTGACCGACAAGGACGGAAAGACCGGCGAGACCAGAGTTCTGGCCGTGGACAACGTGATCATCTGCGCGGGACAGGAAAGCTATCGGGAACTGTTCGACCAGCTTGCTGATAAAGGCGTGAAAGCGCACCTCATTGGCGGTGCTGATGTGGCGGAAGAGCTGGATGCCAAAAGGGCCATCCGTCAGGGAACCGAAATCGCGGCAGCCATTTAAAAAGTGACCTGCTACGTCATCAGTTGACCGGAAGTGGCGTTCGATAGCTGTTGTCTGGATAAATGGCTATCGAACGGTTTTCAGGGCATTGGAAATCGCCTCTGCTTCGGCTTCCAATACCTGGCAACGCAGGCTGTTACCCTGCTGACTGGCCTGCGCGAGCTGCTTGCGCTTCATATCGTACAGCCGGTTAAGTACATCGGCCCGGCTCTGCTTCAACGGTGCGTTCATGGAAACGACCTCCCCCGAAGGGTTAAAACTGTCAAGATTATTTACGTACGGCGGCAAAAAAACGCCTACAAGACAGTTTGATGCATAACCCGCGCCACAGAAACGCTACCAAAGACTGAATTGTGACCTGTAACACCATACTATCGACCGAATTTTGCCCGATAGGCGCCCGGTGAAAGCTTCGTATGCCGACGAAACAGCCGGCTGAACGAACTCACATCCTCGTATCCGACCGCCCGGGTGACCGACTCAAGCCCCCCCGTTGAGGATTCGAGTAGCCGGCGAGCCTCCTCCACACGGAGTAGTTGCAGATAGCTGGACGGTGAATCCCCTGTCGCCTGCCGGAACCGACGTAACAGCGACCTTTCGGACAACCCGGCGAAGCTGGAAAGCTCTGGCAATGAAACCGGCTCTTTGAAATGCGCCTCCAGCCAATCCTGAACCTGGTGAATCACCTTGTCTGAATGGTATCGCTTGGCCTGCAGCACGCTATAGGGAGCCTGGCTCGTGCGCCCGGCGTCAATCACAAACGCCTTCGCCAACTCACGGGCCACTTGCGCACCTGCCAGCCGCTCAACCAGATACACCCCCAGATCCCACCAGGCCATACCACCCCCGGCGCAGGCCACAGGGCCATCAACCGTGACCAGCTTGTCGGCATGGAGATTTACAGCCGGAAACTGCCGTCTGAACTGTTCACCAAACCCCCAGTGTGTGGTGGCCTCCCGACCGTCCAGTAACCCCGCCGCCGCCAATAAAAACGCGCCGGTACAGTTACTGGCCACCCGAACATCGCCGGGCGTCGCAGTCTGAAACTTTGAAAGCCACTGAATCAGGAGGGGGTTGGTTTGCAGAACTTCATCAATGGGTGCACCAATGGTCGGAATAATCAGCAAGTCATCGGCACCCAGTTCGTCAATATCCTGCCAGGAACCATCCGCCAACAGGGTCACGCCATTGATGCATCGGCAGGGCTCGCCATCCTCGGTCAGCAGCCGGGTTCTGAACCATGCCGTCGGCTGCTCGCCATGAATTCGGGCCCAGGTCACTCCGGCCAGGCGAAACAGGTCAATCATACCGGTGATGGCGCTGGCCAGAGCTCCGTTAAAGCCGATGATGGTGACGGTTTTCACTGGGAAAATTCCTGTTTTCTGGCTTGTGGCGTTGCATGAACTGGCATGACGGCATTCTCTAAATCAGGCCGCTGGCATGGGGATTCTCTTCCGGGAGTGTGCGCAGCAAGGAAGCTGCGCTCAAGCCCCCAGGGATGGGTTCACGGCGTCTCCCGGAAGAGAATCCCCATGGCAGTGGCCGTCTTGCTAACGCAAAGGTTGGCGGATTCAGCCAAGAATAAGTCAGAAATGACAATTCCAACAACCATAGCCGTTATGAGACGCTATGGCCAATCAACAGGAGACCAAGAATGACCGACACCCTGATCGACCGCCGCGACCTTGCCTTCCAGCTTTATGAGGTGATGGACACCGAATCCCTCATCCAGCGCGAGCGCTTCAGCGAACACAGCAAAGAAACCTTTGACGCCGTCATCGAAACGGCCGACAAAATGGCGAAAGAAAAATTCGCCAACCACAATAGCGCCGCCGACAAAGACGAACCCAAATTCGTCAACGGCCAGGTGGAAATGCTCCCGGACGTCAGACAGGCCTTCGATGCCTACGCCGAAGCCGGCTTCCTCGCTGGCCGATACGACTACGACCTCGGCGGCATGCAACTGCCGGAATCCGTCATGGCGGCCTGCAACGGCTTCTTCACCGCCGCCAATCCCGGCACCGCCGGCTACCCGTTTCTGACCACCGCCGCCGCCAACCTGATTCGTGTATTCGGCAACGACGAACAGAAGACCAAATTCCTGTCCAATATGCTCAGCGGCCGCTACAGTGGAACCATGGCCCTGACCGAGCCCCACGCCGGCTCCAGCCTGGCAGACATCCGCACCTCCGCCACGCCCACCGCCGACGGCCACTACCTGATCAAAGGCGCCAAAATCTACATCTCTGGTGGCGAGCAGAGCATCACCGAAAATATCGTTCACATGGTGCTGGCGAAAATCAAAGGCGCACCGGCGGGCGTAAAAGGCATCTCCCTGTTCATCGTCCCGAAATTCCATGTGGACGAGAACGGCAACCCGGGCGACCGCAACGGCGTCAGCCTCGCCGGCCTGATCCACAAACTCGGCTATCGCGGCACTACCAGTACTGCCCTGAGCTTCGGCGATGATGCCCCCTGCCACGGCTACCTGGTAGGTGAACCCCATCAGGGCCTGAAGTACATGTTCCAGATGATGAACGAAGCCCGCATCGGCGTTGGCTTTGGCGCCGCTGTGATCGGCTATCGGGGCTACATGCACAGCCTGGAATACGCCAAGGACCGCCTGCAGGGCCGCAAGGCCAGCGAAAAGAATCCGGAAAGTCCGCAAGTACCCATCATCGAACACGCGGACGTACGCCGCATGCTTCTGGCCCAGAAAGCCTACAGCGAAGGCGGCCTGGCGCTCTGCCTCTACGGCGCTCGCCTGATGGATGATCAGCACACCCACCCGGATGACCAGAAACGAATGGAAGCCGGCAAGCTGCTGGATTTGCTTACCCCGGTGATTAAAGCCTGGCCCTCGGAATACGGTCCGAAAGCCAACGATCTGGCAATCCAGGTCTACGGAGGCGCCGGCTACACTCGCGAATACCCGGTCGAGCAGTGCTGGCGCGACAACCGCCTGAACCCCATCCACGAAGGCACCAACGGCATCCAGGCTCTGGACCTGTTGGGCCGTAAAATCTGGCAGGACCAGAGCCACGGCCTGCAGTTGCTGATGCAGGAAATGCAGGTGGATCTGCAGGCGGCCACCACTGAGCGCTGCCAGCAGTGGGCGTTGTCTCTGAGTGAGACTTTGCAGCAGGCGGTAAAAGTCACCCAGAGCCTGGGTAAATCCCTGATGGGCGGCGAAGTCGACAAAACCCTGGCTAACGCCAGCTGCTATCTGCACCTGTTCGGCCACATTATCGTGGCCTGGATGTGGCTGCGGCAGGCCAATGCCGCAGCCCACGCACTGGGGTCTGCCAACAGCGACAGCGAACGCAACTTCTACCAGGGCAAATTGCAGGCCGCCCAGTACTTCTTCCACTGGGAATTACCCACCGTGGCTCAGGATCTGGTGCTGCTGCGGAATCAGGATGATACGTGTCTGAATATGAAGGCTTCGTGGTTCTGAGTTTGCCCCCTTGCAGCCTGCATGTTTCGGCGTAGGCACGATCGGCTGGGAGCCCTTTCAGGGACACGCTACGAGCACTTCCCTGTGCGCTCGACTTTGGCCATCCATGGCCAAAGACGGTCCCTGAAAGGGCTCCCAGCCGCTCGCGCCCGAGCAGGGGTGCATTTCGCAGGACAGTAAAGCGAAGCTTGGCAAAACCTGAGTTCTATTTATGGAACTGTGGCCTGGTATATCGCAGAAGTATGACGCGCGGGCGACGGGGAGGGCTTTTCAGGACCGTTGAGGGCCATGGACGGCCCGAAACGAGCCTACAGGGACGTACTTGTGGCGTGTCCTGAAAAGCCCTCCCCGTTGACCGTGCAAGCCACCCAAGCAACCAGGCTAGGATCCCAAAGCAGAGGAAAACACCAATGCCACTGGTAAACGTAGAAAAACAGGGCCACATCCTGAAAATCGGCCTGAACCGCCCGGAAAAAATGAACGCGATGAACCGGGCCATGTACCACGAAATCGCTGCCGCCTATTACCAGCTCCAGAACGACCCCGAACTGCGCGTAGCAGTTATGTACGCCGAAGGTGACCACTTCACCAGCGGCCTGCAACTGGACGACTGGGCCGGCGTATTCGCTAACGGTAAGGGTATCGAACCCGGCGAAGGTGAACTTGATCCGTTCCATATCACAGGCGAGGGACTTACCAAGCCGGTAGTCTTTGCCGCCCAGGGCATCTGCTTCACCTGTGGCGTCGAGATGATGCTCAACACCGACATCCGCGTGGCCGCGAAAGGCACCCGCTTCGCTCAGCTGGAAGTGAAACGCGGCATCTTCGCCTGCGGTGGCGCCACCATTCGCCTGCAGCGGGAAATCGGTTGGGGCAACGCCCAGCGCTACCTGCTCACCGGCGATGAATGGACCGCCGAACAGGCTTACCAGTGGGGCCTGATCCAGGAACTCGTGGAACCCGGCGAACAGTTCAACAAAGCCATGGAAATCGCCGAGAAGATTGCCAAGGCAGCTCCGTTAGGCGTTCAGGGCAGCCTGAAATCGTCCAAGATTGCCGTGTCCGAAGGCCAGGAAGCGGCCAAGGAACGCCTGTTCCCGGAACTACGCCCGGTCATGGCCAGCGAAGATGTAAAAGAAGGAATCCAGTCATTCCTGGAGAGAAGAGAGGCGGTGTTCAAAGGCAAGTAGCAGGATTGCCCTGTTAATCGAGATTTAGTCCTTAGCGAATCGTCGAATCAGCGACTATCCCACGGAAGCGAAAGCGGCGGGTTGGGGCCACCCTTCCGGGAGTGTGCGCAGCAGGGATGCTGCGCTCAAGCCCCCATGGATGGGTTCACGGCGTCTCCCGGAAGGGTGGCCCCAACCCGCAGCCGGCACTCAACCAACAGGCTGGGACCGGCAATCAAACCACGAAATCAGGCAGCCTCAGACTCAGAAGAAGAGCCAGCCCGCCGAGCCGCAGCCTCCGCTGCCACTTTCGCAGCATAGTCCGCATACTTGGCCATCAACTCCTCCTTGCGATCAGGGTCCCAGTTGATCTTCGACAGATCCCCTTCATAGTGGTCAATCACCCGCTTATCCATCGTCTCGTACCACCACTGGGGCAGGTAGGCCGGCAACAGCATCGATGCGTACCCTCCCGGCAACTGGGGCGCCTTTTCAAAATGGCGCAAGGCCTGGAAACTCCGGGTCGGATGGGCGTGGTGGTCAGAATGCCGTTGCAACTGATACAGGAACAGGTTGGTCACAATGTGATTACTGTTCCAGCTGTGTTCCGGCTTCGTGCGCTCATACTTGCCATTCTTGTCCTTCTGCCGCAACAGACCATAGTGCTCGATGTAATTCACACTCTCCAACAGACTGGCGCCATAAACCGCCTGTGCCGCCAGGAACGGCACCGCCCTCGGGCCGCAGACCAGCGTCGTGGCGCCAAAGAACCCGGCCGTCATGGCCCAACCCTGTAGCAGTTCGTTATCAAGACTCCAGAAGCTCTTACCCTTGCGTTCCAGGCGTGCCTTTTCGATCTTGATCGACGACTTGATGCCGCCGAACACGGTTCGGGGCAGGAACTTCCAGAAACTCTCGCCCATTCGGCTGCTGGCGGGGTCCTCCGGTGTGGCTACCCGCTTGTGATGACCAAAATTATGTTCCACCACAAAGTGGGTGTAGGCGGTGGGGGCCAAGGCGGCCATGGCCATCAGTTTGTTCAGTTTATTGGACTTGTGGCCCAGCTCATGGGCGGTGTTGATGCCTACCCCGTTGATGGCGCCTACGGTCAGGGTCAGGCCGATCTTGTCCTCAAGTGGTGTGTTTTTCCGGCTGGCCAGCCAGGCGCCCATGAAGGTCATGGCGTACTGGGTGGGGATAAACGCCTTCACAATACGGTCGTAATACTTGTCCTGCTCCAAGGTCTTTACCGCCGATTCAGGAGGATTGCTTTTGTCTTCACCAATCGCCCGGTCCAGTGCCGGAATAATGCCGTGCACCAGTGCCGGCCCGGTCCAGGCCAGAGCCTTCAGTCGTTTCGGGGCCAGGGCGTAGCCAGTCAGAGCGGCAAGGCCAATGCCTGGAAGCGCAGGCCCCAACAGCCACATATAGCGCTTGGGATCTTTCCAGGTCTCGGCCTTGGTGGCGGTGTCTTTTGAATCCGATGTCCCGGTTTTCCGGGGCGCGGCGACCTGGTGCGTGTCGAGCGAGGATTTCACTTTGGCGTTCATATGGGCTCTCCGTGGAACTCGTTGTGTTTGTTTGTTCAATGTATGTCGGACAATCTGGCAATACAACAAGTAAGAGAGTCTGGTTAAGCGAACTGGCCTCTAATGACAATCAGGCTCCAGCTGGCGAATCCAGAGCTTGTGGTCCAGACTTTCGGAAACAAAAAAAAACAGGGAAGCGTCGAATGAGTGCCTCAAATCCATCTCCGGCCACCATGTCCTGGACGTTGCAGCAGCGGCTCCAGGAATATGCACGGGCCATGAAGCTGGCGGAAATCATCTATCAGGATCCAAACGGACAGGTCTGCGTGGTTCACGGCGTTATCCGTGATGTGCTCAGCCGGGCCGGGCGGGATTTCGTGGTGCTGGGAAAAGGGCAGGTGGTCTCGGCGGACCACATCATCATGATCGACGGCGAGCGGTTAACGAAAGAGTAATCGCCCGGTAATTGCTATTGACCGCGGGCTGCCTCTACTCTGTTGGCGTTGTACACATATACCGACAGAGGGACATGTTATGAACAAGTTTACCTTGAGCGCACTCGCACTGGTTGCCACGCTTGGGCTTTCTGCCTGCAGCTCTGAGAGCGATGAAGGCGCGGATTTTGAAGAAGCGGGTGAAAATGCCGAGGAAATGATGGACGACGCCGCTAACGCCACCGAAGAGACCTGGGAAGAAGCCACGGGTCAGGATGAAGGCGTGATTGGTGAAATGCAGGAAGGTGCCGAAAACGCTGGCGACGAGATTGAAGAAGCCGCGGATGAAGCGGGTGACTCCATGGAAGAAGCAGCTGACTCCATGGAAGAAGGCTACGACGAAATGACTCAGTGATCACCTGAGTTGCGTCGCGCGGTTGCGGGGCCTTTTGGCCCCGTTTCTGTTTCTGCCTCACCGGTTGTCATCGAACGTTCAACATTATGACTTAAATCTGTTTACGTCCTGTCACATTACTTGCCGACACTTGCCTCTCGAAATAAAGGACTCGTCCACCAATCCGAGAGAGGCAAACCATGGCCAAGCACGATCTTGATCCCAATTACCTGGACCCGAACTACGAGCCAGTCGTCAATCATTCCGAAAACACCCCGTTCCATCAGGTACTGTCTGCCAGAATGCAGCGTCGTACCGTCATGAAAGGTAGCGTAGGCGCTGCTCTGGCCAGCGTTATGGGGTTGGGGCTTGCCGGTTGTGGCAGTGACAGTGATAGTGACAACGATGGCGGTACTACCGGTGGAAACACATCCAGCACTGAACTGGGTTTCAAGGCTGTCCCTACTTCAACCGCGAATCAGGTCGTTGTTCCCGAGGGATACTCCTCCGAAGCGTTTCTTCCCTGGGGCACGCCAATTACCGGGTCTTATCCAGCCTACAAGCCGGATGGCACCAATACCGGAGAAGAGCAAGAGCAGCAAATGGGCATGCATCATGACGGCGTGCACTTTTTCCCGATTGACCTGAAAGCCGGTGGTAACAGCTCCAGCGAAGGTCTGTTGGTGATGAACCATGAGTACATCAATCAAGGCGCTTTGCATGCCAACGGGGCTACCTACATCAACGGTATGCGTCCGGCCGATGAAGTGCGCAAGGAAATCGCCGCGCACGGTGTGTCTGTGGTTCATATCAAACGCGACAACAACGGCAAGTGGGATATTGTTTTCGGGAGTCCGTTTAATCGCCGGGTTACGGGTAATACCGAAATGGATATCCGTGGTCCGGTGCGTGGTTACGACAAACTGGTCACCAAATACAGCCCGAATGCAACGGAAACCCGCGGTACTCTGAACAACTGCGCGATGGGCCCGACGCCGTGGGGAACTTACCTTGCGGCTGAGGAAAACTGGCACGGGTACTTCGCTAATAGCGATGCAACGCAGCCCCGGGAGCAGACTCGGCATGGCGTCGGCGATTCAAGCCGCTACGACTGGGAGTTGGCTGACAGCGGTGCGGATCAATACGTGCGCTTTGATGTTACCCCGACGGGTGCGTCGGCGGCGGATGATTACCGGAATGAGGCCAATACCTATGGTTTCATGGTGGAAATTGATCCGTTTACTCCAGAGAGCAAACCACAGAAGCGAACTGCGCTGGGCCGCTTTGGTCACGAGGGTGTGATTTTTGCGCCGGTTAAGGAAGGTGAGCCGGTCGTATGTTATTCCGGTGATGATTCCCGTTTCGAGTACATCTACAAATTTGTCTCCTCAAAGCCTTATTACGCTGCAACGGCTGGTGGCTACCTCCTGGACGAGGGTACGCTCTACGTGGCTCGCTTTAACGACGATGGCTCAGGCGACTGGCTGGCGCTGGATCTGAACGATACGGATTTTGCTGCCAAAGTGGCTGCGGCCCAGGGCGAAATGGTTGGCAACGTTCAGTTTGACGGTTTTGAGAATCAGGCTGATGTTTTGTTGAACACTCGGCTGGCTGCCGACATCGCAGGTGCGACCCCGATGGATCGCCCGGAGTGGGGGGCTGTAGATCCGAATTCCGGTCAGGTTTACTTTACGCTGACCAATAACTCCCGCCGGACGGAGGAGCAGGTTAACGCGGCAAATCCGAATGCCAACAACCGCACCGGTCATATTATTCGCTGGAGCGAAGACGGCAACGATCACACTGCGACCAGCTTTGACTGGGATATCTTCGTGTTCGCCGGTGAGCAGGGCACGGAAACCGTGGTTGACGACCAGGTTATCGTATCTCTGACTGATGACAACATCTTCAACAGTCCGGATGGCCTCTGGTTCGATTATAACGGCCGCCTCTGGATTCAGACCGATGGCTCCGATGCAGCACCTTATCAGAACAACATGATGCTGGCGGCCAACCCGGAAACCCGCGAGATCAAGCGTTTCTTCGTTGGGCCGGTTGGCTGTGAGGTTACAGGCGTTGTCTCCACACCGGATGTGAAGACCATGTTCGTCAATATCCAGCACCCGGAAGCAAACTGGCCGGATGCCAACGATCCGCGTCCGCGTGATGCAACGGTTATCGTTACCCGCGATGACAGCGGCGTTATCGGTGCCTGATCAGCCATAACGGTTGTCAGGCTCTGCCAAAAAGCCCGGGCGGACTCGTTCCGCCCGGGCTTTTCTCTTCTGTATTTCAGATTTCCTTCCAGATGCCGATAAACTCCTTGGGCCCTGCAATAGTGGTATCTTTAGTCCACTAAAGTAGGAGTTATTAACCTATATCATTTCTTTAACCTCAGGGATGGCCTGCAATAACAACATGCTTGCGTTAGCAATGACAAAGATGAGGGCACCATGGGTTTACTCGATCGCACTGCAATTTTATGGGGGGTGGGCATTGCTGTTGCGCTCGGTATTGCCTGCATTCTGGTGGCTCCGATGATGGGGCTCGATGCCGCGTCTCTGTTGATCGGACTCCTGGTTGGTCTCGCCGCCGCGGCCGGCTATCTGATATTGAGGGTGCTGGAACCAATAGAGCGTGGGATTAACGGCCTGAATGATGGCTCCCTGGCTGATAACCACCCGTTGCGGGCTCAATGTGCGCAGCTTCTGGCCGATGCCCGGGCTGGCAAGGCCCTGGTTGAAACGCTCTCGGCCAGTGCCGACAAGAGTGCCATCTCGGCCGCCGAAGTCTCGTTTGCGGCGGATCAGGTGAAGCAGCGCCTGGACAGACAGGTGGAAGAAACCGCCCAGATGGCCGATTACGCCGGCCAGATCACAGAATCGGTTCGGGAATCGTCGGAACAGGCCACCAACGCTGCCACCATGGCTCTGCAGAATCGCGAAGTCAGTGTGGAAGG
The DNA here is from genome assembly GCF_030541085.1 of Marinobacter sp. ST-43. NCBI lineage: Bacteria > Pseudomonadati > Pseudomonadota > Gammaproteobacteria > Pseudomonadales > Marinobacteraceae > Marinobacter > Marinobacter sp. ST-43. The sequence continues at coordinate 245,569 of NZ_JASSVO010000002.1, read as the reverse complement.
GCGTCAGTCATTGGTGTCGGCCATTGAAAGTGTGCGCCTGGTGCATCAGCAATCGGAAGAAAACCTCCGGCTGATTCAGGCCTTGCACGAAAAATCTGGCAAGATCCAGGGCGTGACCTCAACCATTCAGGGCATTGCCGAGCAGACCAATCTATTGGCACTGAATGCCGCTATTGAGGCGGCCCGCGCCGGTGAGCAGGGGCGAGGGTTTGCGGTGGTGGCTGATGAAGTCCGGCAGTTGGCCGGGCGCACTGCCCAGGCCACCAGTGAAGTGGCGGACACCCTCGACGAAATTCAGAATGACACAACCAAGATTGTGTCCCGCATTGAATCTCTGGCGAAAACCGTGGAAGACGGGCTGACATCTGTAGAGAGCGTTGGCGGCCAGCTGGATCAGATTCGGGATCAATCCGACCGGGTTCAGCAGCAGGTTGCCCGTATTGCCGAGATCGACCAGAACAACGAGCAGAGTCTGGCCCAGGTGTTTTCGGCTATTGAGTCTGTCCGTGACCATATATCCGAAAGTGATACCAGTGTGGCATCGCTGGCGGACCAGGCTTCCACGTTGATGGAGCTGGCGGAGAAGGCGAATGCTGCCTTTGCGCTGAACAGCAGCGAAAGCTACCACCGGCCGTTTTATGAGAAAGCACTGGAAGGGGCGCAGCAGATTGGCCAGTTGTTTGAGGCGGCAATTCGAGAGGGCCGTTTGAGTGAAGCGGCGCTGTTTGACAAAAAGCGAACACCGATTGCCAACACCCAGCCCCAACAGTATTCCAGCAGCTTCGATCGGTTTACTGACCAGATGTTTCCGGCAATACAGGAGCCCATCAAGAAATCCCATGAGGCCATTGTGTTCTCCATCGCCTGCGCGCCGGACGGTTATGTGCCTACCCATAACAAGGATTTTGCCCACCCGCCGAGTGGTAATCCGGAAGTGGACCTGGTGAAAAGCCGGAGCAAGCGACTGTTCAATGATCGCACTGGCATTCGCTGCGGGAGTCATACCGAAAGTATGCTGCTCCAGACCTATCGCCGGGACACCGGTGAAATCATGCACGATCTGTCGGTGCCCATCTATGTGAACGGCAAGCACTGGGGCGGGTTCCGGGTTGGGTATCGGCCGGCGGGGAATTGATCGCACTGGGCACCCGCCAAGGCTGTGATAGACTGCCGGGGACGTAACAAGGAGAACGCCTGTGCCCGAAACCGAGTATATCCCCGCAAAACCTGACGGCCAGCAATCACAGGAGCCCAGCTCCACGAGGAATCTGGCGGTGGTGGTTTACATCCTGCAGGCGTTGTCTTTTTTCCTGGGGGGGGTGACGGCACTGGTGGGCGTGATCATCAACTACGTCAAACTGGATGATGTCCGTGGTACCTGGATAGAGCCCCATTTCCGCTGGCAGATCCGCACCTTCTGGATTGGTTTGCTGTGGACAGTCATCGGGGTGATTACCACCATGCTGATTGTGGGCTGGTTTATTCTGCTGGGTATTGCGATCTGGGTGATCTACCGAATTGTCAAAGGTGCCCTGGCCCTGAACGATGGCAAGACCCCGATGTAACGGGGTCTTGATGGCTCAGTCTTCCGTCACTTCTTCAAGGCGTAATGCGCTCAGCATGCCCGCCAGCCCCATCAGTCCCAATACCAGAATCACCGCCACGTCCGAAATCATGGAAATGGCGGCTGTGAACCCCCCGGTTACCAGCAGCAACACACCGATAACGGTATTGCTGACCGCTGTGTAGTCTGTCCGTTTGTTGCCTCCGGCCATATCCACCAGATAGGTTTTGCGCCCCAGGCGCACGCCGGCATGGGCAATACTCAGCACAAAAAACGCGACCGGATAGAACCAGGCACCGCCAAACCCGGGGCCCAGCACCAGTGCAAGAACACCAACCACCAGGCAGACCGAGCTGGCCATGGCGGCACCCCGAATCATCACTCGGCGGCTGGAGGTGTCGGCGGCCCAACCCCAGAAGCTGGCGCTCAGGGAGCTGGCCAGACTGCTGGCGAGCAGAAAGACGCCCAGCATCCAGCCAATATCGGATTCCTGTTGGGCGAGCACCACGAAATAGGGAGACGCCAGAGCCGAACACAAAAGCAGTGCACGAGTGATGACAAAATGCCTGAAGGGCGCATCGTCCCGTAGCAGCGACAGACTTTTAAAAGCCTCGTTGATCGCGTTGCCACCGCCCCCTGTTTCCCCGGCATACTCTTCCACATTGGCAAACAGAACCCCGGCAATCACCCACAGCGTAGCTGCCAGGAGCAGCAATGTGGTGTAGAACGCAATGCTGGGGTCGCCCCGATCCCAGAACAGCAGTCCTGTGAGCACCACCGTGGCGGTGCCCCCAATGGTGGTTGCCAGCCCAGACAGCCGGCCCCGGCGGGTTTTGGGGATACACTTGCCCTGAACGTCTTTCATGGAGACCGAGCAGAATCCCCGGGCCAGTGAAAACACAATAAGCGCCGCGACAATGCCGCCACCTGCCGCATAGCCTTCAAGAAACCACACGCTTGCCGCCATCGCAGCCACGCTGACGGCCTGCCCGAAACTGCCCAGGGTCCAAAACCATTTGCGCACCGCCTTGCGACGCACCCAGGCGGCGATCACCATCTGCGGCACCATGGAGCCGGATTCCCGGATAGGCACCAACCAGGCTACCAGAGCCGGTGCGCCAACGGCACTCATCAGCCAGGCCAGCACGGTCTTGGGGCTGATCAGCAAGTCGCCGAGTTTGGTGAGCACATTGCTGAACAGAATCAGGAAGAAGTTTCGGGGTACTTCCCGACAGGCTTCCTCCGGGATGTCTTTACAGACCCGTGCGTCCTCTTCGTTGGCAATCAGTCCGTAGAGCTGGTCGATGGTGTCGGGTTTGGTTGCTGGCAAAGGGCCGTCCTCCGGAAAAATGTTTGCCAAGCATACCAGTTAGCTCGGGTGTGCTTAAGCGGGAGGACCAGCGGTGCCGGTCAGACCAGGTGGTGGTCCCACTGTACCGGTAGCCGCGCGATGTCTTTCGCAGGTTGTCCGGCGCTCAGTTGCACCAGTCGGCCCTGTCCCGAGGACACCAGGAAATCGCCTCCTGCCAGAGTCTGAATGCCGGCGCAGTCAGTGATGCGGGCTTTGGCAACCAGCTCCCCGGTCTTGCCGCGGAAGACAATAGCGGTGCCGCCCACGGGGGAAGCGGCGGCGATCAGGTCGTTTTCAGGATGGGCCACCACGCTGGCGATGTAGTTGCCGAGAGCGGCCTGGGTTTCCGGGTCAAAGCGATATTCCCGGAGTTGCCCATCTTCTATGCGCGCCAACAGCGGAGGTCGCTTGTAGAGCGGTCCCTGGTACTGGTAGGCAACATAGACTTTGCCTTCGGTACTGACGCTGACGTGGCGGGAGCTCTGCTGGTGGTGGGCAGGGGGAAAGCGGCCAACGATCTGGCCGGACCGGCGGTCCATCAGAATCAGGGCCGGTTGCATGGTATCCAGATTGAGTTTGATGCGGTCGTAATCAGGGTGAGTCAGAATGCCGCCCAGGCCGATGACCAGAGTGTTGCCGTCAGGATGCAGGGTAAGCTCATGGGGCCCGATGCCGGCCAGTTCAAAGGTGTCCACCCGTTTATAGTCCTGCTCGGCATCGTAGACGGCGACAATGCCTTCGCCGGGCTGGTAGCGGCTGGCCGTGGCGTAAAGCCACCGGCCATCAGGTGAGAACACGCCGTGGCCGACAAAGTGTTCGCCTTCCGGGGCCATGATGCGGTGTCTGCGTTGGCCGGTTTCTGCATCAAACACATAGAACGACCAGCCCGGTCGGCGTTCAAAAAACAGAGTATCGTTTCGGCCGGGCCGGTTACAGCCGCTGTGGCATCGCGTGTCTACCGGCGCCTGCCACTGAACGTTGCCGGATCGATCAAAGGCACTCACGCCAAAGCGTCCATCCGGCAGGCCAACCGCGCCGGCATAGCGTTCGGGCTGTGGGCCGGTTTTGCGGGGGAGCAACGAGCACCCGGTGAGGGTGGCGGCCATAGCTCCGGCGACGGTGGCTTTGATCAGGGTTCTGCGATAGATGAGCATGGGTATACCTGTTCAGTCGCCGTCACTTGAGTTGAAGCCACGCACTACGCCAAGCGCCACGGCGGCTTCGTCATTGACCAGCGTTGAAAGCTGGGAGACATCCACAAAGGGCCCTTGCAGAATGCGGAACCGCTCATCACTCTCCATGAGCGTTGTCATGGCAGCATGGGCTTCCGGAAAGTTGTCAGCCACTTCCTCAAACTGCCTCTGAATGCGCTCTGCCAGTTCGGCCTCGCCGTCGGTTTTCAGCAAGGTGATCAGTCCGGGAAGGTAGAATTTCTCGAGCCCTGCCACTGTTGCTTCCACCGCCATCAGGCTCTGGCCACTGCGCCAGGCATCGGTGATGTAAGGGTTGCGTTTGCCATTGCCCCTTAGCCCCATGGGCTGCGCCAGTCGTCGCTCTTCCAGTATTTCAAGCGCCGTCATGCCGGCTTTGATGGTGGTGTCGCGGTATGGCCCGGTGTCCAGATAGTGTTGTTTGAAACTCGCCCAGCTGTCTGCGAGCCCCCGGGCATTACGTGCCATATGCCGGGTGACCGCCGAGAGCACCTCACAGTTTTTGGCTGCGGGCAGGGCGTTCTCCCCACTGTTGAGTTGCTCGTCGAACAGCAGGTATTCGGCCATGGGAAAGCCCTGAACCGCCACCCCGGATTGGTTGATCACCTCGGCGTTAACGGGGGCTTCGGTGCCAAGCAGATACCGGGCCTTGCGAGCGACCAGGTTTTTCGGGTCCGGCCAGAACTGGAATTGCCAGGACAGGTTGTTGTTCTCCACCGGGCCGAAGTCAACAAAGCGGACCCGCTGCCAGGCCAGGAAGGCATCGAGCCAGGCATCGTTCAGGGCCGGTCGGCTGTCGGACGTCGGTGCGTTGCAGTAGCCGACCGCCGCTGATGCGAGTTGTTCGGTTTTGGTTGCCAGCGATTCGTAGCCGTTTTGAATTGCGCCATGCCACTGTTCGCGGGCCTGGGTATCGGCGTTGGCCCCGAGTGCCGCCGTAGTGCAGACAAGCAGGGCGGAGGCGAAGAACAGTCTGGTGATCGGTTGCATAGTGGATCCTCAGAGTGAATTCAGAAAATCGATCAGGGCGCTGCGCTCCGACTCGGCCATCTGACGATAGCGGTCAGCTGCCGGCCGGGCTTCGCCACCGTGCCAGAGAATGGCTTCTTCCAGCGTGCGGGCGCGGCCGTCATGCAGAAAACCGGACTGGGGGTTAACCACCTGGGCCAGGCCGATGCCCCAAAGCGGTGGCGTGCGCCACTCGTTGCCGTCAGCGAGGAACTCGTCCCGGCCGTCTGCCAGGGCCGGGCCCATGTCGTGCAGCAACAGGTCGGTGTAGGGCCAGATGGTCTGGTTGCTCAGATCCGGGCGGTCGGCCACTTCTCCGGTCTGATGTTTCGGGGTGTGGCATCCGGCACAGCCGGTTTCATTGAACAGCCTGGCGCCTTTCTGCACGGATTCAGCGCCCAGATCCCGACGGGCAGGTACCGCCAGACTCTTGGCGTAGAAGGTGACAAAGTTGGCGACCTTGTCGCTCACTTCGGGCTCACCACCGTGAGTAAACCGTTCGCACTGTTGTTCCGGGGTGCAGTCCGTGGTGGGCTTGATGGACGACGTCAGGCCCATATCGCCGGCGAAGGCGCCCATGCTTTGCTGGTGCACATCCGGTTCCGCGGCTTTCCAGCCAAACCGGCCCGGCAGCGTTTGCTGGCTGGCGACATCCCACACCTGATTAAGCTTGCCGGAAATCCCGTTGTTGTCGGTGTCTTCCGGATCGGCCAATGCCTCAAGATCGGCAATAGGGATGGCTTCCAGCAGTCCCATGCCGATCATTTGTGGTGCCACCCGGGGAGAGACCAGCAAATTCGACGGCATAGGGCCATAGTTGGGGTTTTCGATGCGATATTCCGGTTTGCGCAGTTCAACCACCGTTCCATCCCCAAGTGTTTCCTGAACTGGCTCCCAGTCAATCACCAGATCCGCTTCCGGTTTTGCGGCCGGCAGGGCCGCAGTCTGCAACTGACTACCGTAGACCGGTGCGGGTTTGAAACCGTGCTTGCGCAGGAGTTCTGCATCCTTGACCGGATCGGCGGGTACTGCCAGCCGCAGGAACAGGGAGACAGGCGGTTCATCAACGCCGGGCGGGTGTCCACGGCCATCCTTGATGTGACAACCCTGGCAGGAGTTGGTATTGAACAGGGGGCCCAGGCCGTCCCGGGCATCGGTGCTGGCCGGTGCTTCCACCCAGGGATTGCGGAAGAAACTGTTGCCAACGCTGAAATCCAGGCGTTTGGTCATGGACAGGTTGCCCTGGGGCAGCGAGTAGGCGTTGGTGTCGGCCTGATTGACCGTGCCTTCACCGCCTGTGGCCGGTGTAGTTTGTATCGGGTAACCAGCGTGAGTCTCTGCAATCAGGGGTTGAGTGCTGAAGGCCAGCGGCAACAGACAGAAGATGAGTGCTCGTTTCATAACTACTCGCGTTTCAGAATGGAAGAAGCCATGGAAAATCGACCTTCGGGCATAAAGGAGGGTTTTCCATGGCTTGTTCTTGTTAGCAGGATACCGGGAGTTTCTATCTCCCGGTATCCGCTTACTGCAACCGGATCAATCAGAATGAATGGCCGGCGTCGTCCGGGGACAGGGCTTGAATGCCCAGTTGCCGTGCAGCCTGCTCGATAGAGCCGGTCTGCTCAACCAGGGCCATGATAGCACCGTTGATAATGCGGGTGCCTTCCGCGTTGCCCGGGGCGATCATGGTGTCAAAGGCCATCGGGTTCTGGCTGCTTTCGGCGCGGGCTTTCATGAGCGCCAAGGCTTCCATTGATGCGTCCAACTGACGGTTCAGGCGAGCATCCAGCTCCGGGTTGGTCTGCTCAACCAGATCAGACAGGGACGGGCCTGAAACCACAGAGCCATCTACGCGACGATAGGTGCCGGTATACACGTTCTGGATGCCCTGGCCGTTGTAGTAGTGCGAGTTGTGGGTGTTATCGCTGAAGCAGTCGTGTTCGTCCTCATAGGAGTTGGCTTCCAGGGCAACTTTCATGCGCTCACCGGCCAGCTCGCCGAGGGACAGGGAACCCATACCGAACAGCATTTTCTGGATGCCCTCGTCGGCGTTTGCGGACGTCAGCTGGGAACGGTAGTTGTCTGAGGTGCCCGGGGCCCACTGGGCAACCATCCACTCCAGATCATCGACCAGCAGATCAGTCACGGCATCCAGGTACTGGGCACGGCGCTCACAGTTGCCGTTGGTGCAGTCGTTGCCTTTGGCGTAGTCAGTAACCGGGCGCTCGCCTGCGCCACCTTCAAAACCGTGCAGATCCTGGCCCCACAGCAGGAATTCGACCGCATGGTATCCGGTGGCTACGTTGGCTTCGGAACCGCCCACTTCGTTCAGGTCAGCCAGCAGTTCGGGGGTGAGTGTTGCCACATCCAGAGTTTCCCCGCCGACGTTAATGCTGTTGCTGGCAACGATGTTGGCGGTTGCACCGGCATTACCGAGTTCGTGCTGGTAGTCGTCGGCTTTGACGTAGTCGATCAGGCCTTCGTCCAGTGGCCAGGCGTTCAATTGGCCTTCCCAGTCATCCACGATGGCATTGCCGAAGCGGAAAACCTCTGACTGCTGGTAAGGAACCCGTGAGGCCAGCCAGGCTTCTTTTGCCGCTTTGAGGTTGGCTTCGGTGGGGTTGGCAATCAGACGGTCAGTAGCCTCGTCCAGCGCACGCGCAGTAATCAGGGCATCCTCGTAGGTGGCATGGGCCAGATCGGCGTAATGGGTTACCACCGATGCTTTGGTGGCCTGCGCACTTTGCTCGGCGGACCAGGGCGCGTTTGCGCAGCCCGCGGTAAGGGCTGTGGCAATGGTCAGTGCCAATGGGGCTGGGCGAAACAGGTTTTTCATTTCAAACTCCATGTTGATGAGGTCTTTTTGTAAATAAGAAATATTAGCGTTCAGATTATGGGTTTGGAAACCCTACATAGCAAGGGGTTTTTGATATAGGTGATTGTTGGGCCGCTTGCGTGGTCAAGGTGACTGCGGCTTAATGGGCTCCTGATTCCGGGAGCCTTTTATGCTGAGTTATCTTCACGCCTTCCACGCCGGCAACTTTGCCGATGTTCAGAAGCATGCTGCACTGTCACTGGTGCTGGCCATGATGCAATCCAAGAAATCTGCCATAGCCTGTTTTGACACCCACGCGGGCAGCGCCCGTTACGATTTGGGCAGCGAGCGGGCAAGAAAAACCGGCGAAGCTGATGCTGGTGTTCAGGCCTTGTGGCGGATCCGGGAGCAACTGGCCACCGGCGACTGGCAGCCGGTTCTGGAGGTATTGGCGCGGTACAACCCAGGCAATGGGCCGCTACGGACGTATCCGGGCTCACCGGCATGGTTTGCGGAATTTTGCCGTCCGGGTGATTCCGTCACCGCTTTCGAGCTGCACCCTTCTGAAGAGCGTCAGCTGGCTCAGTGGGCGGATGAAGTGGGGGTGAAGGTGCGCCATGAGGATGGCCTGAAAGGGCTCCTGAAATGCTTGCCGCCGGCACAGCCGCGACTGTTGGCGCTGATTGATCCTTCTTACGAAATCAAAACCGATTATGAGGCCGTAGCCCGGACATTGATGGACGCGTGGAAAAAATGCCGCCATGGCGTCTATCTTATCTGGTATCCCCTGTTAACCAGTGGCCTGGAGCAACAGCTGATGGATTCGCTGAGGGCGTCCGGTTCGGTGCGCAAGATTCTTCAGTGCGAGGTTATGCTGGATCAGCCGCCCGAACGGGGCATGGTGGGTTCCGGGATGCTGATTGTGAACCCGCCCTGGGGGTTCGATGAACGTTTTGCGGCCATGATGTCGGATCTGACCGGCCCCGATCGGCTCGGTCTGTCGCCTTCCATGGATTGGCTGGTGCCTGAATAGGCCCGGAGTATCTCCTTTGACAGACAACAACCAAGCTGATCACCCATGCCTGCCTGGCGGGCTGATTCCTCTGGAGCAATGGCGGGTTCCGGAGACCTCCGTCCGCAGAACCATTCGCAGTGGTCTCCGGGATATTCTGGATCAGTTAAAAGCAGGCATTCATCCCGACGAACAGGCGTTCAGAAGTCTGGATGATTTGCCTACCCTGTCGGAACGCCAGATTCAGGACTATGCCCCGGTACCGGATCGTGAAGAACTTGCCCGGGCTTTATTGAACGCGCTGGAACAGTTGCGCCGGTCAGGCGGGCAGTCACGCAAGGCCAGTTTTCTGGTGGCACCACCATTCTCAGGTATTGCCGAAGCTTTGGGGGCCTCGGGTCGGCGGGTGATCGCCCCGCCGGACAATCTGTTAATGCCTGAAAGAGACATTACCGGCTGGTGGGATCACCAGCTTCAGGACGATGACTGGGTAATACCGGAACTGGCAGATTTCTGGCTGCGACACCGGTCCGGTCTTGGCTTGCTGCGTGAATTATTCGCGCGCCTGGCGCGGGATAAAGTGGGTGAGGGCATCATTGGCTGTTCCAGCTGGTGTTGGCAGTTCTGGACTCAGTACCTGCCAGAGCTCCACCTGGCGCCATTGACTCCCAGCCCTTTGTCGGGGGATCGTCTTACCAACTGGCTTGGACATCTGGCGGGGGAGCGCCCGCAAGGACCACTGACGGCGAGAATGACCCAGGATGGCCTGTATGTACTGCCGGCGCCAACCGGGGACGACGAGCGAAAATACAGCCTGTTTACCCGGGATCTGGCCACTTTGGCTCGGGGAAATCCGGGCGTTGCCCTGGCTATCTGGCGCCGAACTCTTCGGGCACGGCCCGAGGACGAGACGCAGCAGCAAGGGGAAGAGGATGCACATCAAGATGGCCGCCAGTGTTGGGTGGCGCCGCTGGATCAGCTGAGTTTGCCTGCCGTGCCCCAGAGTTCAGCCCGGCAGTCCGGCTACCTGCTGCATGCGTTGTTGATGCATGGCGGCCTGAGCCTGGGGCAGCTGGAGCTGACTTCGGGGTTGCCTGGCGAGGAACTGCGGATAGCGCTGTCCCGGCTGGAACGAGCCGACGTAGTGACCGGCGATGAGCAGGAAGGCATCTTTCGGGTGCAGGCATTGGCGTATCCGGCCGTCCGGCGGTATCTGCAATCCAAAGGGTATCCGGTGGACAGCTTCTAGGAGAAACGGTTATGGGCGATTTCGGTATCAAGGACGCGCTGTCTTCAATTACCTCCGAGGCTTTGCTGGAAGCCCTGGCGGTCATTGTTGCGGCTTCGTTGCTGATTCTGATGGTTCAGAAAGCAGTTCCGGTACTGGCTGCGAAACTATCGGGAAAACCGAGGCTGTACCTTCTCGCATCCGTTCCTCTTTTCCGGCTTCTGGTCATTGTTCTGACGATCATTGTGGTGGTGCCCATTCTGGTGGAACCCTCATTCGAGAACATGATTGCCATCTTCGGTGCCCTGGGTCTTGCCTTGGGTTTTGCGTTCAAGGACTACGCCAACAGCCTCATTGCAGGTATCGTTACGCTCTATGAAATGCCTTACCGACCGGGTGACTGGATCGAAGTGAACGGTCGCTACGGTGAGGTGCGGAGTATCGGTACCCGGGCCGCAGAAATCGTGACGCTGGATGATACCGTGATTGTGATTCCCCACAGCCTGCTGTGGAATACACTGCTGGCCAATGGCAATGACGGCACGGATAACCTGATGTGCGTGGCCGAGGTTTTTCTGGACCCGAACCACGATGTCGGCCGGATGCTGGGCCTGTTCCGGGATGCGATCTTTGCCTGCCCGCTCACCAAAACCTACCAGCCGGTGCTGGTCACGGTTGCCGCACGGGAAGCCGGTATGTGCTATCGGTTGAAAGCCTACCCGCTGGAGCCCAGAGAGCAGGCGCGTTTCATTTCAGACCTGACCGCAAGGGCCGCGGAGATCTGTGGTGACGAGGGTGTCCCGATGGTCTCCTACCCTTATCTGCAGGCTCAGAAAGCCTGATCCGGGCAGGGCTGATCAGTTACCCGCAATCGACGTTGCCCGCTGAATCAGCGCCTGGCCTTTCTCTCCGGTCAGTTCGATAAAGCGTTGCCGGGCGGGCAGGCTCGCATCGCGGAAGGCCGCCCTTTCATCTTCCGTCAGCCGTACGACCCGGATACCGCCCTGTTCCAGTATGGTCTCCAGCCGCTCCTTGTTCAGGTCCTCCTGGAGAGTCCAGGCTTCCTCGGATAACTGTGCAATGGTTTCCTCCAGCCATTTCCGTTCCTGCGAGGGGAGTCCTGCGAACCAGTCCTCATTGGCCACAACAGATGCGATAAACCGTGAGGCCCTGGCCATGGTCAAGACGTTCTGGACTTCATGGAACCCCATTTCCTCAATAGCAAACACCGGGTTGCTCTGGCCGTCGATGTTGCCGAGCTGGAGATCGCTGTATACCTGGGCGAAAGGCGTCTGTACGGGGTCAGCACCATAGCTTCGGAAAGCCTCTGCTGCGGTTTCCGAGGTCATGGTGCGAAATCTTAACCCCTGGAAATCAGAGGGGGTTCTCAGGGGGTTGTTGGCCGTCCAGGTCATCCAGCCTTCCGGCACGAACCCCAGCAGTTGCAGGCCAGCGTTGTGGTAGGCCGGTTCAAATGCGGAAATAAACGCGGGCGCCTCCAGAAGGCGACGGGCCGGTTCCTGTTCTTCCGGAAGCAGGAAGTGAAGATTAAAAAGGCCGGTTTCCGGAACGGTATCGGCCAGGTGGCCGGGCGAGGCAAAGGCCAGGTTGACTGAGCCGTTGCGAGTCAGTTCTGTCAGTTGGGCCGAGGTGCCCAAAGAGCCATAAGGAAAGACATCGACCTCAATCCTTCCACCAGACAGCGCTTCGACCTGTTCCCTGAACTGCTGTGCGTAAAGATGCTGAACACTGCCTTCAATCTCTTCCAGGGCAAAGCGCCAGGTGACCGGATACTCTGGTTTGCCGTCCGCCGAACTCTGCGCGGCTGACGAGGAGCCATTGTCGGAGCAGCCGGTCAGCAGCATCACTGCCGCAGTGGCAACGAGGCTGAAGCTGAGAAGCGGGTGGCGTTTGGTCATTGTATTCAGGGCTCCAGAATCCGGCGCATTTGAGTCTAGAGGGAAAAGGTAACACAACAGACCGAGGAGAAAAGGCCGATGTGTAAACGCCAGACGAACAGCCACAAAAAAGCCCCGCCGAAGCGGGGCCAGACGACGAACCGGATGCAGGAAATTTACATCAGAGCGTCAACGCGGTTGCGTACCTTCGGCTCACTGCTGTAAGCGGTGGCAATGGCGTTATAGGTGGGGATATCGATACCCACGTCTTCGATCACCGAGACCATTTCATCATTGGCTTCCATCTGCAGTTCCTGGGCCTTCTGCTGAGACTCGGCTGATTCGATCTTCTCGATGTATTCCTCTCGCACTTCCATAACACCGGATTGTGCCTCAATGAATTGTTTCAGCTCAGCATCGCTGTAATTGGTGCTTTGGCTGCCTGCGGCGGCGGGGTTGCTGTAACCGGAGCCCTGTTCGGCCGGGGCCGGGTTCTGTTGTGCTATCACCGGTGCGGTTGCCAGCAGTGCCAGAGATGCGGTGATGGATACAAGCAGTTTGTTCATAGCTTTACTCCTGGTTTTAATGAGGCCGGCTCGGTCGTCCAGCCACAAACTTGTGAATGTCGATGTGACAATAGCGATTCCCGTGCCAGGTTTTAATTTCTCTATAAAGGCAATAAAAACAGTAGTTTATGGATGCTCTATGGTTAAAGCTCAGTAATCTGTCTTGTGGCAAAATGCCACATGTGGCAGAAAGGCTGTGACATTTCTGCAGAGTGGTGTTTATGGCGTTGATGGGAAAACGGGTGGGAGCACTGTTCCGGTCGCTGCAATTAACGTTGGTGCTCAGTATTGTAGTGCCGCTGCTGCTGTTCAGTGGCATTGCTATCTACATTGGCATGGGGGCGGTAGAGCGCGCTCTGAACGATCGCCTTCGTGAAGACCTGGAACTGGTGGCGCGAGCGGTCAGCGGGCCGGTGAGTAAGGCGCTGGCCGAAAGCGATGAACTGGTCCTGGGCGAATCCCTGAAATCCATCTTCCAGATCGGGCGCATTTCCGGGGCCTCGGTGTTTGACGCAGAGGGTGATCGGGTGGCCAGTCTCGGTGTTGCTGACTCCGATGTCACCAATAGCGCCAGCGCCGAAAAGGCAATCGCCAGTGGTGAGCTCGGGGGCGCGTTTCGTTGGGTGGATGGCGAGTCGGTGTTTTCCCAGTTCACGCCGCTGGTTGCGGAAGACGGGCGGATTCAGGGTTTGTTGCAGGTAACGCGGCAACGCAGTGATTTCCATGACCTGGTGGCCACCAGCCGTTGGTGGGCAGTGGTGATCTGGTCGATGATTGCGGCCACCATCATCCTCGTTGTCGTTCTGGGGCATTACCGCACCGTGGGGCGACATGTGAACCGTTTGCTGGAGAGCATGGCTTCTCTGCAACCGGGCGCCTGGCGGTTGGAGACTCCGGAGGCAGGGCCACAGGAGCTGCGCCAGATCCAGCAGGGCATTCGTGCTCTGGGCGAACGAATGGCCGAGGCCGAGGCCGAAATCGAAGACAGGATTGCCCGGGAACGGGCGCTGGCAGAACAGCTGGAATACCAGGAGAAAGTGGCGATGATTGGCCGGGTCGCAGGCGGGGTAGCTCACGAACTGGGGGCGCCTCTGAACGTTATTCAGGGCCGGGCCCGCATTCTGGCCAGGGCCGGGCTGGAGCAGGAGCAGCAACGGCATCTGGATGATATCGAACATCAGGTGGACCGGATGACCATGATTATCCAGCAACTGCTGGACTGTTTCCGGCATGTGCCCGAGTCCCGGCGACCCGTAAACCTGGCAGACATTCTCGAGGACGTCGTTACCCGCGCCCGTGAAGACAGGCGCTGCCAGGCGGTTTCGCTGCAAGCCGACGCTTTTGACAGGCCGATGCCGACACGGGCAGAGCCGCTCCGGGTTGGCCTGGCGTGTCTGAATGTGGTGAGAAATGCCTGTCAGGCTGGCCGGAAACAGGTCGCGCTCTCTGTCGGCGAGACCGGGGAGTTTTGGGTGTTCCGGGTCGAGGACGATGGCCCTGGTATACCGGCGGAGCATCACGCCAGGGTTTTCGAGCCGTTCTTCAGCACCCGCCCGGCCGGCGAAGGCACAGGGTTAGGGCTGGCAGTGGTTCAGAGTGTCATGAAAGAACATGGGGGATCCGTTGAGGTGATTGATAGCGAGTTGGGTGGTTGTGGTATGGCGCTGTATTTTCCGAAAGAGGTGGGCCAATGAGCAGCCGGCCTGTCACCATCTTGCTGGTAGAAGATGACGCCAGCCTTGGCCAGCTGCTGATGGAGGAGTTGGAAGTGGATGGTTACCGCGTACGCAGGGTCAGTATGGTGGCCGAGGCGCGGACTGCTCTGACAGACGAACGCCCGGGCCTGATCGTGTCGGATCTGCGCTTGCCCGATGGTGACGGTCTGGAGATTCTGTCGCTTCAGCAGGCCGAGCATCCAGGTATTCCCTTTATCGTGATTACCGCGTTTGGGACGGTGGACCAGGCGGTCGATGCTTTGAAGGCCGGCGCTGATGATTTTCTGACCAAGCCGCTCTCAACGGATCATCTCCGGTTAAAGATCAAACGGTTGCTGGCCCAGGCAGATCTGAACCGGCAGTTGGCGGAATATCAGTCCGGGCGCGGCGGCGATGAAAACATGGGCTTGATCGGCGGCAGTGCGATGATGGATCGCCTAAGGTCAGACATTCGCCAGGTTGCCCGCAGTCAGGCCGCGGTTCTGATTAATGGCGAAAGTGGAACCGGGAAAGAACTGGTTGCGAGGGCAATCCACCAGCAAAGTGAGCGCTCAGCACGGCCGTTCCTTGCGGTGAATTGTGCCGGTATACCGCCAGACTTGATGGAAAGTGAATTCTTCGGTCACGAGGCTGGTGCTTTTACCGGTGCACGGCAGGCCCGTAGGGGGCTGTTTGCAGAGGCGAACGGTGGCACCTTGCTGCTGGACGAGATTGGTGAAATGCCATTGGCGCTGCAAGCCAAACTGCTTCGGGTGTTGCAGGAGGGCTGCATCAAACCAGTGGGGGCTGACCATGAGGAAATGGTGGATGTTCGCATTCTGGCGGCAACGCATGTGGATTTGCTTCGGGCTGTTGAGCAGGGCCATTTCCGCGAAGACCTGTATTATCGTCTCGAAACCCTGTCGTTAACGGTGCCTCCCCTGAGGGAGCGGGATGAGGATGTTGAATTGCTGGCCATGCATTTTCTGGGTGAGGCAGCACGTCGTCACAGCCGGGGGTTCCTGAAGTTCAGTGACGTCACGTTAAGGATACTCCGCGATTATCCGTTCCCGGGCAATGTGCGTGAGCTGTCCAGTGCGATTGAGCGGGCGGTCACTTTTTGTGAAAGCGATACCATACAGCCCGAGCATTTGCCCGAACGCATCCGGAAGCGCCAGGGCGGGATTGTTCAGGCTGCCGTTGCCGCTTCGCCCGGGAAACTTTCCGAATGGCCCACCCTGGAGATGCTCCAGCAGGATTACGTGCGCCGGGTCATGGCTGCCGTTGATGGTAATAAACGCCGGGCGGCCCAGATACTCGGCATTAATCGCAGAACACTGTATCGCTGGCTGGAGTCGGATTTGGAGCATGGGCATGACTGATCAGAAACAGGCCATGATGTACGGCCTTGCCACGGTGCTGCTGTGGTCGACCGTTGCTACCGCCTTCAAATTGTCACTGGCGGATCTTGCGCCGGTTCAGATGCTGCTGGTGGCCTGTACCGCATCCATCGTCGTGATGGCGGCTATCCTCATGCTACAGGGGCGCTGGGGACTGGTGTTCCGTTTGCGGCGTGGCCAATACCTGCAGTCCATGCTGATGGGGCTGATCAATCCCTGTCTGTATTACTTTCTGCTGTTTGGCGCGTTCGACCGTCTGCCCGCCCAGGAGGCCCAGCCTCTGAACTACACCTGGGCACTGGTGCTGGCCTATCTGTCGGTGCCGTTTCTGGGGCAGAAACTGCGCAGGATCGATATTCTGGCGGGGTTGGTGTGTTACGCCGGAGTGGTAGTGATCGCCACCCGCGGTGCGGTAACCTCGCTCTCATTCTCGGACCCGCTCGGTGTCTCGCTGGCGTTGGGCAGCACGCTGGTTTGGGCGTCTTACTGGATTATTGCCACCCGGGATACCCGGGACCCGGTGGTTGGCCTGTTTCTGAATTTTCTATTTGGACTGCCGGTCATTGTGCTGGTGTGCTGGCAGACGGCGGGGTTGGTCATGCCGGTCGGGAGTTCGATGGCCGCTGCGGTTTACGTCGGCGTTTTTGAAATGGGCATAGCCTTTGTGCTGTGGTCCCAGGCCATGAAAAAAGCAGAAAACACCTCGAAAGTGAGCAATCTGATTTTTATCTCGCCTTTTCTGTCCCTGGTGTTTATCTACTTCATTCTGGGCGAAGTTATTCTCACCTCGACCTACGTCGGGCTGGTGCTGATCATTGCGGGATTATGGCTGCAGCAGAAGAAAGTCCGTGACCGGGAGCAGGCGTTGAACCATGGCTGAGAACTGGTATCTGTACCTTGTTCGCACCGCATCGGGTAGCCTCTACACCGGAATTGCCACAGATGTGGAGCGGCGGTTTGCCGAGCATCAGGCGGGGGCACCTAAAGGTGCCCGGAGCCTGAGAGGTAAAGGGCCGTTAACCCTGGAGTTCCATGTACCTGCCGGCGACAGGAGCCGCGCCTCCCGACTGGAATGGCAGGTCAAGCGCTGGCCCAAGGTTCGAAAGGAAGCTTTGATCCGGGGTGTCGTCAGGCTTGAAGATGATGCCTGATGTGACGCCCGGCAACGGCCAGAGCGTCTCTGGCCCGGTCAAGCTGCGCGGCGTGCACCTGGAATACATGCCAGAGATTGTTGTAGATCTCCAGCGTGGTTTCCACGTGTTCCTGTTTGGCCGCCTCCGCCAATCGACGGGCGTCGTTGAGCAGAACTTCCTGGCTTCCGACCTGAATCAGCAGGGGAGGCAGGCCACTCAGGTCACCGTAGACAGGCGACACCAGCGGGTGCGTCAAAGGCACGCCGTTGGCATACATTTTCGCGGCTTTGAAGGTCCAGGCAGCGTGCAGGACCGGTTCACATTCCGGAGTGTAAAGATCCTTTTCTGACAGATCTGTCCAGGGCGAGAAGCAGGTGACGGATGAGGGTAGTGGATGACCGTGGTCGCGCAATCGCATGGCCAGTACCACCGACAGACCGCCGCCGGCGGAATCTCCGGCCAGGGCAATGGAGCCGGGGCTTACCCCCTGGTTGATCAAGGCCAGATATACGGCTTCGGCATCGTCCGGCGCGGCTGGAAACGGATGCTCCGGCGCCAGCCGGTAATCCGGGATCAGTACGTCGCAGCCAGAGAATTTGGCCAGATGGCCGGCAATGCCCCGGTGGGTATCGGCAGAGCCCATAACATAGCCTCCGCCGTGAAAATACAGTACGGTGCCGCCAGAACGGTCTTCCGGGGAGGCGCGCAGCACCGGTACATCGCCCAGGTCTTCCCACGCGAAACTGACGTCTTTAGGCGGGTAGGATGTTCGATAAGCTTCCCGGGTGTATCGGCGCTGCACCGATAACGGAAACGCCCGGGACAGGACGGGCTTCACAAAACGGTGCATGGTCCCTCTCAACCCGGCCTCAAGAAGCGGCTGGAACATCTGTGTTCTCCCTTGTGAATGCGTTAGGATGACTGGCATTTATGGATTCATGACAGGCGTTTAACTCTACGTGTACTGGAAAACAGATACCATAGAAATACCGAATTGGGACAGACATTCCCTGCTGGACCGTCTGGAACCGTTTGATCCGTCCGCCAGCCGGGAACTGAGTTCCGAGATGGAGGCGTATTGCCGGTTCTATGGCCTTGATCTTTGGGTTGAGCATCCGGATGTGGTCTACCATCAGGGGTACATCTGTGCCGAGCGGCATGAAGTGATGGTGCATTACTTCCGGCTGCCGGAGAGCGCCAGCCCGAAAGGCACGGTGTTCATTCTGCATGGTTATTTTGATCATGTGGGTCTGTATACCCAATTGATTGACCGCTGTCTTGGTGCAGGCTTCGATGTTCTGGCCTACGATCAGCCCGGGCACGGATTGTCGAGTGGCACGCCGGCCGCCATTGGCAGTTTCCTGGAGTACCAGGCCGTACTGTCGGAAGTAATGGCGAAGGTCAGGGACAAGATTCGGGGGCCCTGGTACGCAGTGGGGCAGAGTACGGGTGGCGCAATATTGATTGACTACCTGCTGTCGAACCACCACAACCGGGAGTCCTCGGCGTTCCGCAAAGTGGTGTTGCTGGCGCCACTGGTAAGGCCTATGGGCTGGCTGGGGGCAAAGATTCTCCACAGTCTGGTCAAACCGTTCCTGACTCGCTGGAAACGGGTATTCGGCCCGAACAGTGGCGATACCCGCTTTCTTCGGTTCCTGCGGGAACACGACCCGTTGCAGGCAAGAGCGGTTCATGTCGATTGGGTGACTGCATTGCGACAATGGGTGCCGCACATTGAGTCGGCGAGGCCGGTGGATTTTCCGGTCACCGTGGTGCAGGGTGAGAAGGATCTGACGGTAGACTGGCAGCACAATCTGAGGATTATCCGGAATAAATTCTCCTCAGTGAAGGAACGAAGAATACCGGACGGTCGTCATCATCTTGTGAACGAAGCGCAGGATTTGCAGGCGACGGTATTCAATACCATTATCGATACATTCTCGGAGTAAGCAGTGGCTGTAGTGCCAAAAGCTCCGGACCAACGATTACAGAAGCGGGAGAAGACAGTGAAAAAGACAATTCTTGCCTTTGCGGTAGCAACTGTTGGCCTGAGTGGCTGTATGACCTATGACCCGTATACCGGGGAAGAGAAAACTTCGAACGCCACCAAGGGCAGTATTATTGGCGCGATCGGTGGTGCTGCTATTGGCGCAGCAACCTCCAGCAGCAGTGATCGTGGCAAAGGCGCACTGATTGGTGCCGCTGGCGGTGCGGCCGTGGGTGGCGGTATCGGCTACTACATGGATCGCCAGGAAGCCCAGCTGCGCCAGAAGCTGGAAGGTACCGGTGTTCGCGTCGTCCGTAATGGTGACCAGATCGACCTGATCATGCCGGGTAACATCACCTTTGATACGGATCAGTCCACCATCCGTTCCGGTTTTACCGGCACTCTTGAGTCTGTGGCTCTGGTTCTGAAAGAGTTCGACAAAACCATCATCCAGATTGAAGGCCATACTGACAGCACCGGTTCAGACAGCTACAACCAGCTGTTGAGCGAGCGTCGCGCGTCTTCTGTCCGTGACTTCCTGTTGAATCAGGGCATTGAGCCCCGTCGTACCCGGGCCACCGGTTATGGCGAGCGCTACCCGATTGCTTCCAACGATACGGCGGCTGGTCGTGAGCAGAACCGTCGCGTTGAGCTGACGCTGGTGCCGATGCAGTAATATCCTGCTCAGCATTCAACAAAAAAGCCCCGGTTTATGCCGGGGCTTTTTGCTTTCTGGCTGTCGCAATCAGTTGGTGTTGCTCGGCAGCCATTCGTCGATTCGCTTCTTCAGATCCTCCAGCTGATCTTCGCCGGAGTCCTTGAGTTCGCCCAGTTTGCTTCGGGCAGTCTCGATGTGGTCTTCAACGGCCTGAATGCGCTCTGAAAACTCTCTTTGAATTTCGGCTTCCGCTTGGTCATCCTTTGCCTTGGCCATCTTTTCGTCGGCTTCGGCACGCAGGCTGTCGATCTGTTTGCTCCAGTACTCGGTCTGGGTTTCCAGTTTCTTCTGCAGAGATTCCTTCAAGGACATAATTACCTCCATGCTGGGCCTGTTCCGGCCCGGTTTGAATGACTGGTACTTTTCAGCATGGCTACGTATGGCCGAATCTCAAGGGCGGCAGCATGAAGTTTTGTTGAAATGCGGCGTTGTGGCCCGAAATGGCATAAAAAAACCGGAGCTCCCAGGGGGATGCTCCGGTTCTTGAAGGCAGCTGTCTGTCAGAACAGTACGCGGCAGCGAATAGTGCCTTTTACCTGGCGGAGCTTTTCCAGCGCCAGCTCACCGTAGGCCTTGTCCACATCGACCACCACATAACCAATATCTTCCTTGGTTTGCAGGTACTGGCCACAGACGTTGATGCCGTTTTCGGAGAACACCTGGTTGATTTCCGACATTACGCCCGGCACGTTCTCGTGAATGTGCAGCAGGCGGTGCTGGTTCGGGTGCGACGGCAGCGCCACTTCCGGGAAGTTCACCGAAGAAACGGAGGTGCCGTTGTCGCTGTACATGGCCAGCTTCTCGGCCACTTCGCGCCCGATGTTTTCCTGGGCTTCAATGGTTGAGCCACCCACGTGCGGAGTCAGGATGCAGTTGTCGAACTCGCGCAGTGGCGAGACAAACTCTTCGTCGTTGGACTTGGGCTCCACCGGGAATACGTCGATGGCCGCGCCCAGCAGTTTACCGGAGCTCAGCGCATCGGCCAGGGCGTCGATATCCACCACGGTACCGCGGGAAGCGTTCATCAGAATGCTGCCCGGCTTCATCTGGGCAAACTGCTCGGCCTTGAACATGTATTTGGTTGCCGGAGTCTCCGGTACGTGCAGGGAAACCACATCGGAAATGTTCAGCAGTTCCTGTAGCGTGCCCACTTGCGTGGCGTTACCAATCGGCAGTTTGGAAACCACGTCGTAGAAATAGACGTCCATTCCCAGGCTTTCGGCCAGCACGCTGAACTGGGTGCCGATGTTGCCGTAACCGATGATGCCAAGCTTCTTGCCACGAATCTCATAGCTGTTCTTGGCGGATTTCAGCCACTCGCCACGGTGGGCTTTGGCGTTTTTTTCCGGCACGCCGCGCAGCAGCAGGATGGCCTGGGCCAGAACCAGTTCTGCCACGGAACGGGTGTTGGAGAAAGGCGCGTTGAACACGGCCACGCCACGGCGGGTCGCGGCCTGCAGGTCAACCTGGTTGGTGCCGATACAGAAGCAGCCCACAGCCACCAGCTTCCTGGCGGCTTCAAATACTTTCTCGGTCAACTGGGTGCGAGAGCGGATACCAACGAAGTGCGCATCGGCAATCTTCTCGATCAGCTCTTCCTCACCCAATGAATGGGTCAGATACTCGATATTGGTGTAACCCGCGGCATTCAGGGTATCAATGGCAGATTGATGCACGCCTTCCAGCAGCAGGATCCGGATTTTGCTCTTTTCGAGAGACGTATTTGACATGGGCTTGCTTCCGAACCTTTCGTCACGTGAAATGACCTGCAGCCAGGGATCGTCGGCCTGGCTCACAGAACAGGGGCGGTATGATACCATAAACGCAGATTTTCACAGCGCGCCGGTTTGCCTGAATCAATTCTTTGTGAGTGATCTCTGAACAGGCCCTGGCCCAACTTCGAAGAGACTGACACATCCATGAGTTCCGAACAGATCATCGCTTCCCTTAAAGAGCTGGTTGCCACCTCTGAAAACCCGGGCAAGGTTCTCACCGATCCTGCGGATCTGGACAATTACGGCAAGGACTGGACCAAAATCTACCCGCCCAAGCCGCTGGCCATTGTCCTGCCGAAAACCACGGAGCAGGTGCAGGCGCTGGTGAAGTTTGCCAATGACAATCAGGTGGCTCTGGTACCTTCGGGCGGACGTACCGGCCTGAGTGCAGGCGCCGTGGCCGCCAATGGCGAAGTGGTGGTAGCGTTCGACAACATGAACCAGATTCTGGATTTCAACGCCAGTGATCGCACCGTACGTTGCCAGGCCGGGGTGGTGACCGAGCAACTGCAGACCTTTGCCGAAGAAAACGGCCTGTACTATCCGGTGGATTTTGCCTCCGCCGGGTCGAGCCAGCTCGGTGGCAACCTGTCCACCAATGCCGGCGGCATCAAGGTCATTCGCTGGGGCATGAGCCGGGACTGGGTTGCCGGACTGAAAGTGGTGACCGGTAAAGGTGATGTGCTGGATCTGAACAAGGATCTGGCCAAGAACAACACCGGCTACGATCTGCGACATCTGTTCATCGGTGCCGAGGGCACCCTGGGTTTCATTACCGAAGCCACCATGAAGC
This sequence comes from Marinobacter sp. ST-43, assembly GCF_030541085.1. Lineage (NCBI taxonomy): Bacteria > Pseudomonadati > Pseudomonadota > Gammaproteobacteria > Pseudomonadales > Marinobacteraceae > Marinobacter > Marinobacter sp. ST-43. The sequence goes on along the minus strand of NZ_JASSVO010000002.1, from coordinate 223,416 downwards.
TTACCCGCAAGCCGGACGACCTGACCGTGCTGGTGCTGGGCCTGAATGACCTCACCAACACCATGGATGTCTTGCAGGCTTTCCAGAAAAAACTGGATCTGACCGCCTACGAGTTTTTCTCTCACCAGGCCATGGGGCATGTACTGGCCCACGGCCAGGTTCAGGCACCGTTCGAGACCGAGGCGCCATATTATGCGTTGCTGGAGTTCGAGGCTGTTTCTGATCAGGTGATGGAAGATGCCATGGCACTGTTTGAGCAGTGTGTGGAAGAAGGCTGGGTGCTGGATGGCGTCATCAGCCAGAGTGAAACCCAGGCACAGAACCTTTGGCAACTGCGTGAGCGGATTTCCGAATCCATCGCGCCGCGGATTCCCTACAAGAACGATATCTCGGTGGTGGTGTCCAAGGTTCCGGGCTTCCTTCAGGAAATCGATAGTGTGGTTACCGAGCACTACCCCGATTTCGAGATAATCTGGTTCGGCCACATTGGTGACGGCAACCTGCACCTGAATATCCTCAAGCCTGAGGATATGGCGAAGGAAGACTTCTTCGAAAAATGTCAGCAGGTGAACAAGTGGGTGTTTGAAATTGTCGAGCGTTATCAGGGCAGTGTCTCTGCCGAGCACGGTGTGGGCATGACCAAAAAACCCTACCTGCAGTACACCCGCAGCGAGGCGGAAATTGCCTACCTGCGCGGTATCAAGCAGGTATTCGATCCCAATAACATCATGAACCCGGGCAAGATCTTCGACTGATGCAAGAGCACATTGTCGTACTCATCGGCGCTGGAATCAGCGCCGAAAGCGGCCTCTCCACCTTCCGGGACAACGGCGGGCTGTGGGAGCAGCACAGTGTGTACGACGTGGCCACGCCGGAGGCGTTCGAGCGCAATCGGGATCTGGTGCTGAGGTTCTATAACGAGCGCAGGCGGCAACTTCAAACCGTTCAGCCCAATCCTGCGCACCGCTTGCTGGCGGAGCTGGAAAGCCGTTTTCAGGTGACCGTGGTCACCCAGAATGTGGACGACCTGCATGAGCGCGGCGGTTCCAGCAATGTGCTGCATTTGCACGGTGAACTCACCAAGGCCCGCAGCTCCGCCTATCCGGACCTCATTTACGACATCGGCTACAACGACATCAATCCCGGGGATATCTGTGATCGCGGTGCCCAGCTTCGGCCCCACATCGTCTGGTTCGGCGAAGAAGTCCCGATGCTGGATGCGGCGGCAGAGGTGGTGCGCACCGCAGATCAGTTGCTGATTGTGGGTACGTCGCTGCAGGTATATCCAGCGGCGGGGCTGGTCTACGAGGTGGACATTGATGTGCCCATCACGGTGATTGATCCCGGCGAACCTGCGTCCGTCTCCCGGGCACGGGTGATTCGCAAAGGGGCCTCGGAAGGGGTGCGGGAGTGGGTTTCGCGTTATTTGTGAACTTGGCGTTAGCCTCGGAGGTATTTCTCCAGTTCACTTCTGAATGCTGCCTGGACACCTAAGCGTTTTAGCATCCAGTAATGCCCCGCAATCATCCGGTCTATGAAAATACTCTCGACCGGTGGTTTGAAGTAATCCAGGTATTTGAACACAGTACTGGTTTTTGCGGCCACGTGTTTATGGATATCGGCCTCGGCGAAGTCGTAGGGCTCATCGTTCAGGAACGGGATGATCAGGATGTCCCTCCACATGGCGTAATAGGCTTCATCGACCGCCGGTTGGCTGTCGACGCGAGCGCCCAGGTCGATCAGGTACTGGTCCAGGGCCTGGTAGTCCTCATCCAGCGCTGCGATCAAGGCTTTGCGGTAGGCTTCTACAATCTCTGGTTTGAGCTTTTTCACGCAACCGAAGTCGTACATGATAATGGTGCCATCCGGTCGGTAGGCGAAATTGCCGGCGTGAGGGTCGCCGTGAATGCACTGGAACCGGAACAGCTGATCGGCCATGATCGTGAAAATGCGGTGGCCAATCAGGTTGAGGGTTTCCTGGGAGTAGTGCGCCGGTGTGACCTTGCTGACGTGGTCGCCCTCCACCAGCCCCAGGGTCAGGACCCGACGGGTTGAATGGCTGTCGACCACCTCCGGGATGATCACCCACGGCTGATCCTTGTGGAAATCATGGAACAGCTTGAGGTTTCGTGCCTCGTTTTTGTAATCCAGCTCTTCCTTCAGTCGCACCCGGATTTCGCCGAACAGCTGGTCAACCGTCTCCTTGGGCATTTTCAGCAGGCCGCCGAGCTTCAGGGCCAGTCGTAGCTGTTTGAGGTCGGAGTCGCAGGATTCATCCACGCCGGGGTATTGCACTTTCACGATCACATCCGTGCCATCGTGCAGGCGGGCGCGGTGTACCTGGCCGATGGAGGCAGAGGCGTAGGGTGTTTCCTGCAGGTATTCAAACAGCTCGCCAACCGGCTTGCCCAGCTCACTTTCCACCTGTTCCAGAATCACCTCGAATGGCATCGGTGGTGCTTCTTTCTGGAGTTTTTCCAGCGCGTCCGAGAATTCTTTGGGCAGGAAGTCCTGGGTCTGGGAGGCTATCTGCCCCACCTTCATCACCGCCCCCTTGAGCTCCCCCAGGGTATCGGCAATTTGCCCGGCCATCCGGGTGTAGCTTTCGCTCTGGGCGCCTTCGTCATTTTCGGTGCGGAACATGCGCCGCGCTCTCTGGCCGGCGTACTGGCCCGCCACCGTGGCGGTCATGCCTGCGAGTTTGAAGAAGCGTCCTGTGCGTGAAGTAACGGGTTTCCTGGCCATGGTAGTGCCTGTTCTACGGGAAGTTTGCAGCTCGTCTGAATATCCGTATCCGTGTTGCGTTCAGACCACTGTGGTCTCCACAAATAACACATCTTCCAGCTCCAGGGACAGAGTCTGGCCGCTGACAAGCGGGCCAACGCCTTTGGGCGTGCCAGTCAGCACCACATCGCCGGGTAACAGGGTGAACTGGGTGCTCATATGAGCAATCAGGGGCACGATCGGGTTCAGCATGGCGCCGGTATCCCCGGTCTGCTGGCGCTGGCCGTCGATATCCAGTGTGAAGTTCAGGTTGCCCTTGGCAAGTTGGTCGGCGGCAACGAACGGTGAAAGCGGGCAGGCGCCGTCGAAGGCCTTTGCGCGCTCCCAGGGGTGCCCCTTTTCTTTCAGGCTGCTTTGCACGTCCCGCAAGGTGAGATCCAGGGCCAGGCCATAACCGAGAATGGCACTTTCCACTTCGCTGGCGGAGGCATTGGTCAGGGGGCGGCCGATAAGTACGGCCAGTTCGGTTTCAAAGTGCACCGCACCCTGGCCTTTGGGACAGACCAGCGGGCGGGTGATATGAACCGCTGCGGTGGAGGGTTTGATAAACAGCAGCGGCTCTTCCGGTACCGGGTTGTTCAGCTCCCGGGCGTGTTCGGCGTAGTTGCGCCCCACACAAACGATTTTGCCAAGGGGAAGATGAACCGGTGTTCCATCTTTCCAGTGATGCTGATAATCGCCCATGGTGGCGCCTCCGCTCAGTCTCCTTCGAATGAGCAGACAGTATAAACCTGCAGACCTTCTTCCTGCAGCTTGCGTGAGCCACCCAGATCCGGCAGATCAATCATGGCGGCTACCTCAACGATTTCAGCACCGATACGGCGGATCAGACGGGTTGCGGCCAGCATGGTGCCGCCAGTGGCAATCAGATCGTCCACCAGGATGACCTTGTCGCCGGGTTTGAAAGCGTCTTCGTGCAGCTCGACGGAAGCCGTGCCGTATTCCAGTTCGTAGTCTTCCACCAGGGTGTCGAAGGGCAGTTTGCCCTTCTTGCGCACGAGTACCAGAGACGCATTCAGCTCGTAGGCCAGCGCCGAGCCAATAATGAAGCCCCGGGCATCGACGGCGGCAACCGCATCAATGTGCTGGCCATGGTAGCGATGGACAAAGGCATCGATCAGTTTACGAAATGCCGTTTTGTCCTGAAGGACCGTGGTGATGTCCCGGAAGGAGACGCCGGGTTTGGGCCAGTCCGGCACAGTGCGGATGGCTTTCTTGATGCTCTCGGAAAAATAGTCCATGGGCGGATCCGGTGATTACTCTGGGCGCCGCTCAGGCGGCGTCCAGGAACATGAATTTCAGAACAAATACAACGGCAATGGTAACGACACTGGCGTTAAGATCGGACCAGCGCCCAGACAACGCCTTGATCACGGCGTAGGTGATGAAACCCAGGGCAATGCCGTTTGCAATAGAGAAGGTCAGCGGCATGGTCAGTGCCGTGACGATCGCTGGTGCGGCGTCGGTGATGTCATCCCAATCGATCAGTTTGAGGCCGCTTGCCATCAGCACGGCGACGTAGAACAGGGCCGGTGCGGTCGCATAGGCAGGGATGATGCTCGCGATCGGTGACAGCAGCAAACAGGCGAGGAAAAGCAGGGCGACGACAACCGCCGTCAGTCCTGTGCGACCACCGGCGGAAATGCCAGCGGTTGATTCGATATAGCTGGTGGTGGTTGAGGTACCCAGGGCTGCGCCTGACATGGTTGCGACGGAATCCGACATCAGAGCGCGTCCGAGACGGGGCAGCTTGCCATCTTTATCCAGCAATCCACCACGCTGGGCTGCTCCGATCAGGGTGCCGGAGGTATCGAAAAGATCCACGAACAGAAAGGCAAAGATAATGCTGATCATGCCAACATTCAGTGCGCCGGCCAGATCAAGTTGCATAAAGGTGGGGGCAAGGCTGGGTGGGGCAGACACAAAACCTTTGTATTCCACCATGCCAAGCATCATGGCGGCCACGGTAACAGCAAGGATGCCGATCATTACGGCGCCGGTGATTCTGCGGAAGGAAAGTGCACAGATCAGTACGAATCCTGCGAAGAACAGCAGGCTCTCAGCCACTTTAATGTCGCCTAGACCCACAAGGGTCGCAGGGTTATCTACCACGATGCCGGCGTTTTTCAGTGCGATCAGAGCAAGAAAGAATCCGATGCCGGCGGAAATGCCAAAGCGTAAGGACATCGGAATGCTGTTGATGATCCATTCCCGGATCTTGACCACACTCAGAATGAAGAAAATAAACCCGGAGAGAAAGACAGCGCCCAGCGCCACTTCCCAGCTGTATCCCATACTGCCGACGACCGTGAACGAGAAAAAGGCGTTCAGGCCCATGCCGGGGGCCAGGGCAATTGGATAGTTTGCCCAGAGGCCCATAATCAGCGTACCGATGGTTGCGGCCAGACAGGTGGCCACGAAAACGGCTCCGAAATCCATGCCGGTGGACGACAGGATGCTGGGGTTGACCACGATGATGTAGGCCATGGTCAGGAAGGTGGTAATGCCAGCTACCACTTCTTTACGGACGGTGGTGCCGTGGGCCTGGAGTTGGAACAGTCGTTCAAGCATGACTTGGGTCTGCCTCTAGAATGCCTGGATTAGGGAGTTTGAAAGTCAGTTTGCGTGCGGAAAACGTGAATTGGGTGAAAAAACGGCAATGTTACCGGCTCAGGCGCCTCACGCCAAGGGATGATTCAGAGTTCAGTTCAGCATCTGGTCTCGTTGCAGGCGGATATCAAAGCGCACCGCGAGCATGCGAACAATCACGATAAACAGCAGGCCAATAGTCAGCGCCATGGATTCGCTCTCCAGCAACCACTGGCACACAAAGTACAGCCAGCAACCGGCGAAGGCGATAGAGGCGTAGATCTGGTCCTTGCGGAAAATAAAGGGAACTTCGTTGCACAGGGTGTCACGCAGGGCGCCGCCGAAGCAGCCTGTCATTACACCCAGCATGGAAGCGATAAACCAGGAGTGGCCCAGATCGAGAGCCAGTTGCGCACCGAGAATGGAAAAAATGCCAAGGCCGATGGCGTCCGGGAACACGATTCTCGATTCTTTCAGGGAATGGGCCCGGCTCCAGTAGCTGAACACGATTGCCATGGCCAGGATCATGATCGGCTGCTCCTGGTGCTTGATCCAGTACAGCGGATGATTGTCCATGATCAGATCCCGCAATGTGCCGCCACCCAGAGCGGTAATAAAACCGATGGCAAAAACACCCACCGGATCCATGTTTTTGGACCGGGCGACGATCATGCCGGAAATGGCAAACGCCACAATGCCAATCATTTCAAGAGTATAGATGATGTCAAACATGGGGCAGCTCTGATTTGACGAAATTCGGTCCGGGGCGTGGGTGAAAGGCTGGAAGAATAGCGGAATTCGTCCCGGGATTCATCTTCAGGCGTTGATGGCCGATTCGGCCAATGTGATCTGTTGCGCGACAGTTACGCGTATCACTGCCTTGTTTCCCGTTTGATTGATCCGGAGTACTGCAATATGGCCCTGATGCGTCTGGCCGCTGGCGTGATGATTATCGTCGCCATGGTAGCGGGTGCTGTACTGTTCTGAATCCGCCGGCTTATCAGCCGGGCTTATTGCCATGAATAAGCAGCCTTGATTTGCTTCACGGGCTCTGTGCGTTTAGCTTGATCCTGGTCAATTACAACATCAAATCAGACCCGCCCTGACGCCATCAGGGTAAGACAGACAGCCCAGGAGCAACCATGAAAGCCATTCTGTGCAAAGACTATGGCCCGGCAGAGAATCTGGTCATCGAAGACATTGCCAGCCCGGACGTAAAAGGCAGCGGCGTAAAAATCCGGGTCAAGGCTGCAGGCCTGAACTTCCCGGACACCCTGATCATTCAGGGCAAATACCAGTTCCAGCCGCCCATGCCGTTTTCCCCCGGTGGCGAACTGTCCGGTGAAGTGCTTGAAGTGGGCGAAAAAGTCAGCCGTTTCAAACCCGGAGACCGGGTAGCCGCCCTGACCGGCTGGGGTGCGTTCGCCGAAGAAGTGGTTGCTCCCGAATCCAACCTGTTGCCAATCCCGGACTCCATGTCCGATGAGAAAGCCGCGGCTTTCATGATGGTGTATGGCACCTCCTATTACGCGCTCAAGCAGCGTGGCAACCTGCAGCCCGGCGAAACCTTGCTGGTACTCGGCGCCAGCGGCGGCGTCGGCCTGGCGGCCGTGGAGCTGGGCAAGGCCATGGGAGCGAAAGTGATCGCGGCGGCCAGCTCTGCTGAAAAACTCGCGGTGGCGAAAGAAGCCGGCGCCGATGAACTGGTGAACTACACCGAGGAATCGCTGAAAGATGCGGTGAAGAAACTGACCAAGGGCAAAGGTGTGGATGTCATATACGACCCGGTCGGCGGAGATTTCACCGAACAGGCCCTGCGCACCATGGGCTGGAACGGCCGCCACCTGGTGATCGGCTTTGCCGCAGGGGATATCCCCAAGATTCCTGCCAATCTGACGCTGCTCAAGGGCTGTTCCGTCGTAGGCGTGTTCTGGGGTAGCTTCACCCAGCGCGAGCCGCAGACCAGTGCCCAGAACATGATGGAGCTGCTGCAGATGTATGCCGACGGCAAGATCGATCCCAGGGTCAGTGAGGTTTTCGCATTCGAGGAATATGCCGCGGCACTTGGGGCGCTTACGGGACGTCGGGCCACTGGCAAGATCGTTTTGCGGGTTGAAGAATAGTTCTTGGAGCCTGAGGGGTAGCCTCCCTCCTAGCCTTTAGGTTTCGGTGTGGGCCGCGCTGGGGAACGCTTCCAAAAAACCGCTACAAGCACATCCATGTGCGCTTATTTCGGGCCATCCATGGCCCTCAAAATTTTTTGGAAGCGTTCCCCATCACGGCCGATCAGCTTCACAGTAATAGTCAGGGAGAAAAGCTAGGTTTTTCAGTAAACTGACTATCACTCCTTGGCTCGGAAGTGAGTGCGGGGTGCCCCTCCCAAAAATGTCGGAGGCCATGGATGGCCGGAGAGAAGCGCACATGGATGTGCTTGTAGCGGTTTTTGGGAGGGGCACCCCGTACTCACTGTCACCAAGCGTTGCAGGCTAGGTTATGAGGCCCCTCTCCAAAAGTCAGGATCAAAACCGAACATCCCCCGAATCAATATCCGAGACTAGCTCCGGAGTCAGCAAAGTATAACCGGACGAACCGGGCAGCCAGGCGTAAACATCGTCTTCCGGCCGCTCCAGCGAATAGCCGAGCTTCTGGATATCCACCTTCCGGTACTTGAACGTCCCCGTCTTCTCGATGGCATTGGTCACCCGCACAAACACCGGCACCGCATAGGCCGGCAGATTCTCCTGCAGATAGTCAAACAGCTTGTTGATATCGAAGGCCGAACCATTGGACTGAGGCACCAGCGTTACCATGCCCGCCTTGCCGTTGGTTTTGGGAATCTCGACCCCGTACACAATGGCTTCCTCCACCATGCCGGAGCCATCAATGATATTTTCCACCTCCGTCGTCGATACGTTCTCTCCCTTCCAGCGGAAGGTGTCGCCCATGCGATCGACAAACTGCAGGTGACGGCAGCCGATTTCTTTTAATACATCACCGGTATTGAACCAGGCATCGCCTTTCTTGAAACCATCGCGCAGGATGGATTTCTCGGTGGCTTCCTTCTGGGTGTAGCCCTCGAACGCCCACTTCTTGTTGATCTCACCTATTAACAGACCAGGCTGGCCTTTTTCTACTTCCTCCAGGCGGCCCTTGTCGTTGCGGATCGGGTCCCGGGTGCCTTCGTGGTACTTGACCAGCTTGTAGGGCGCGGTGGAGAAACCCACGGTGTTGTCCATGTTGAAAAAGTTGCTGAAGCCGATATTGCCTTCTGATGAGGCATACAGCTCAGCCACCTTGTCGATGCCAAAGCGTTCCTTGAATTCTTTCCAGATGGAGGGGCGCAGGCCGTTGCCGATCATTTTGGTCAGGCCGTGGTTGCGGTCCTGGCTGCAGGGAGGTTGATTCAGCAGGTAGCGGCACAGCTCGCCCACGTAGCCGAAAGTGGTGGCGTTGTAGCGGCGGACGTCGTCCCAGAAGGCGCTGGCGGAGAATTTTCGGCGCAGGGCGATGGCAGAGCCACCGGCGAGGACCGAGCCCCAGCACACCAGCAGGGCGGTGCCATGATACAGCGGTAGTGTACAGTACAGAACGTCTTCCGGTTCCATGGCCAGGGAGAGCATGCCAAAGCCGCCGTAGGCTTTGATAAATTTGCGATGTGAACCGGGCGCCGCCTTGGGCAGGCCTGTGGTGCCTGAGGTGTAAAGATACACGGCGGTATCGCCCATGGTTACCGGGTTGCTCAGGACCGGGCGGGTTGAGGGTCGGCGGCTGACTTCCAGGGCCAGATTGACGTAGCCCTCCGGCGCGTCACCAAAGGTGTTCAGAGTGTTGCCGTCGTGCAGGTAGAGCAGGGGATGCGTGTGCCGGAGCTGAACCTCTCCACGAACCGACTCGGCATTGTCGATCAGTTCGCTACCAACCACCAGCAGTCGTGGCTCGATCAGGTTGATACTGTGGGCCAGCACTTTGCCTTTCTGGGAGGTGTTCAGCATGGCGCAGGCCACGCCGACCTTGGCTGCGCCAACCACGGTCGCCAGTAGTTCCGGTCGGTTTTCCAGCAGTACCGCAATGGCATCGCCCTTTACCAGCCCCTGATCTTTCAGGTAATGGGCAATTCGATTGCTCCAGGCATCCAGTTCTGCCCAGGTAATGCTGCGATCATCGAAGAGAATGGCAGGGCGCGTGGGGTGTTTGTCAGCGTTGCGCTCTACCAGCTTGCCAAGGGTCAGCTCTTTTTTGTCGTCCTTTACCCGGTAGTAGTAAAGCCCTTTTGCCACGAAGGGAAATTTTTTCAGAACCGTGGGCAGGCTGCGCATGATGTCGCGTGCGGTTACGATGTCTTGGCTCATGGTGCGTCCGTTTCAGTCGTCATTGTCTTTGTAAGTTTTGAACCGCGGACCAACCCATTGCTCCGCGGCTAATCCAGGAACAGATCCGGCAGCAGTGGCTTGTTGCCTGCGGCATACCGGTAGTGTTCGAAGTCCTTCACGCCATCCTGGCGAAGTACATCCTCGTCAATCAGCGCTTGCCCGGTCAGTTCGTCCGCACTGCGGGACAGTATGCTGACCGCGGCATCGGCCATGATTTCCGGCTTTCGTCCCTGCGCCATCAATTGAGGTCCGCCCACTTCGTGTTCTATGGCGGCAGTGGCAATCAGAGTCTTTGGCCACAGGCAGTTCACGGCAATGCCATAGCGTCGGAACTCCTCGGCCATGCCCATGCTGAGCATGGTCATTCCGTATTTTGTGGTGGTGTATGGCCCGTACTGGGAAAACCACCGGGTATTCAGGTTCAGCGGCGGCGACAGGCTGAGAATGTGGCCACCGGATTCCTTCAGCCAGGGCAGGGCCGCCTGACTGCAGGTGAATACGGCCCGGGCGTTGACCTGATGCATCAGGTCGTATCGGCTCACTTTCAGGTTTTCGACACCGGTCAGGCGTATCGCCCCGGCGTTGTTCACCAGGGCATCGATACCGCCAAAATAACCGGCGGCTTCGTCTATTCGCTGGCGGACCTGTCGTTCATCCCGCACGTCCAGTACCAGCGGTAGCGCCTGGCCTCCGGCGTTGCGAATTTCCTCAGCGACCGTGTGGATGGTGCCGGGTAGTTTCGGATGCGGGGTATCGGTTTTTGCTGCAATGACCACGTTGGCGCCTTCCCGGGCACAGGCCAGGGCAATGGCCCGGCCGATTCCCCGGCTGCCGCCGGTTATAAACACTGTGCGCTGCTGTAGCCGGCTCATGATGCTGCCTCCTCAGTGGACTGCACGTCTGCCAGAAGTTGGCCACGCTTGACCTGGTCTCCTTTGCGGGCGAGCAACTGGCCAACGGTGCCCCTGCGATCCGCCTTAACCGGATGCTCCATTTTCATGGCTTCCAGAATCACCAGGGTCTGGCCCTGTTCCACCTGATCTCCCTCTGCCACCAGTACATCAATAATGGCACCGTCCATAGTGGCCTGGACCTTGCCGCTGCCGGTGCCCAGGGCACCTTGGGCGGGTTGGTGCGTAATATCCCGAACGCACCAGGAACGGCCGAACGCCTGCAAATATAGGGAATCTCCGCTCCGGTAGTATTGGCACCGCTGACGAACCCCGTTGTCGATAATGCACAGCAGGCCTGGCTCCTGGCTTTGCAGTTGCAGTTCATAGTGCTCTTCGCCGTGGGCCACCAGCAGTTTGTGGCCACTGTGCCGAACCAGCAGTTCCAGGGCTTCATCCCGGGCCTCAAGCTTCATCGGCATGACGGTGGCGGGTGCGTTACTCCAGCCCTCCTGGGCGGATTGGCCGAGGCTCAATGCGCAGGCGCTGAGGGCCAGCTCGCGGATGGTGAGCGGTTGGGGCGCCAGTGACGGATCATCCCTGAAGGCCTGCTGCAGGAAGGCCGTGGTGGCTTCACCGGCACCAAAGGTGTCATCGGCGATGATGCGGCTGAGGAAATGGCGGTTGGTGGTCACACCAAAGACTGTGGTGTCTTCCAGCGCCCGTATCAGGCGGCGACGGGCTTCGTCCCGGTTCTGGCCCCAGGCGATGACTTTCGCAAGTATGGGATCGTAGTGGGGGCTGACCACGTCGCCGGAGCGCACGCCGGTATCAAACCGCAGTCCTTCGCCTTCGGCCGGAGTGAACTGGTGCAGGGTGCCGGTTTGCGGGGTGAAACCACTGGCCGGGTCTTCGGCGTAAAGTCGCACTTCGATGGCGTGGCCATTGAGTTCGATGTCGTCCTGGGCCAGCGGCAGTGGGCGGCCCTCAGCGACCATCAGCTGCCAGGCCACCAGATCCTGCCCGGTAATCAGTTCGGTAACCGGATGCTCGACCTGCAGGCGCGTGTTCATTTCCAGGAAGTAGAAATTGCGGTCTTTGTCGACCAGAAATTCCACGGTACCGGCGCCTTCGTAACCGCAGGCCAGGGCCGCTTTAACAGCAGCTTCGCCCATGGCTTTACGCAGTTCCGGGGTAACAAAAGGTGAGGGCGCCTCTTCGACCACTTTCTGGTGCCGGCGCTGTACGGAGCAGTCCCGCTCGCCCAGGTATACGGCGTTGCCGTGGCGGTCTGCAAAAACCTGGATTTCCACGTGCCGGGGTTCGATGACCGCTTTTTCGATGATCAGCTCGTCGTCACCAAAGGCCTGTTTGGCTTCTGAGCGGGCCCTTTTAATGTTGTCGGCCAACTCGCTCTCGCTCTCGACCAGGCGCATGCCCCGGCCACCGCCACCTGCGGAGGCTTTGAGCATGAGGGGGTAGCCGATGTCCTGGGCGGCGGCGATGAGTTCATCATCACTAGCGTTGTTGCCTTCGTAGCCAGGGACTACGGGCACGCCGGCTTCCTGCATGGCGATTTTCGAGCGGCGTTTGCTGCCCATGAGTTCAATGGCGTTCTCGGGAGGGCCTACAAAGGTGAGGCCGGCCTGTTTGACGGCTTTGGCGAAGCCGGAGTTTTCAGAGAGGAAGCCGTAGCCCGGGTGGATGCAGTCGGCGCCTGTTTTCCTTGCGGCATCGAGGATGGCGTCGGCGTTGAGGTACGACGCGGCAACCTGTGCCGGGCCGATGCAGACAGCTTCGTCGGCTTGTTCAACGTGCAGGGCGTTGGCGTCGGCTTCGGAGTAGACGGCAACGGTTCGGTAGCCCAGCGCCTTGGCTGTACGGATGACCCTGACGGCGATTTCGCCTCGGTTAGCGATGAGTAGTTTTTTTAGCATTTGTATGTCACCTGCCTTGATGCGCGACTGCGCATTTGGGTGCTCGTGCGCACCACTGGCGGGGAGGGCCTCCGGAAAAACGCTACGAGCACATCCGTGTGCGCTTCGCTCCGGCCATCCATGGCCTCCGAGATTTTCCGGAGGCCCTCCCCGCCAGCGGCGCTCCCGCTGACTTTGTTCGTGCCTGCAGACATGCTTTGTAAACGGTCTGCTGCTTGTGGTTGTTGATTAGCTGTCGTTGCCTGCCCACTTTGGCTCACGCTTTTGCATGAACGCCATAGTGCCTTCCATACCCTCCGGCCCCCGGATGGCGGCCGCGAATTTTTCAGCGGCGTCATCGAGTAAACCGGCCATGGCTTCGTGGCCGACTCGGTGCAGCAAGGCCTTGGTTTCTGCCGTGGCGTCGGGGGCGCACAGGCGTACCCGTTCCAGAGCCTGGTTCAGCATGTCGCTTAGCTGCTCTTCGGATTCCGCAACCTGGTGAACGATGCCGAGTGTGCAGGCTTCCGTTGCGTCGATTCTCAAACCCAGCAGCGCCAATCGACGGGCCTGGGTCAGGCCGATGCGTTCGACAACGAACGGGGCGATCTGGGCCGGGATGACGCCGAGGGTGGTTTCCGGCATGCCGAATTTGGCAGTCGGGCCGGCGATGGCCAGGTCGGAGACGCAGGCCAGGCCGAAGCCGCCGCCCATGACGGCGCCTTCGGTGATGGCGATGACGACTTTGGAGGATTCGTTGACTTGCTGGATCATCTGGCCGAAGGCGCGGTTGAGTTTGTAGAACGGGTCATCGCGGCCTTCGCCGGCTTTCTGGCTCCGGGCGCCGGCCATGTCTTTGATATCGCCGCCGGCGCAGAAGTGTCCACCTGCGCCGCGGATGACGGCGGCGCGGATGCTGGTGTCGTTTTCGATCTCGCTGAAGATGGTGGACAGTTCAGCGACCATCTGCAGACTCATAGCGTTGCGGACGTCCGGGCGGTTGATGGTGATGAACAGGGTAGGGCCCTGTTTTTCGAGAATCAGGGTTTCGCAATGTGGTAGCTGCTGTTCCATAAAAGGACTCCACGTAAAATGTTCGGGGCTATGAGGCGGGGATCCCTTTTCGGGACCGTTGAGGGCCATGGACGGCCCGAAACGAGCCCACATGGATGTGCTTGTAGGCGTGTCCCGAAAAGGGATCCCCGCCTCATGGCCCTCCACCAAGCCCTGCCTGCCCACAAGGCCTTGCACAGCGTCAGTCGCGTTTCTTTCCAGGCAAGGTGCCCATCAGCTTGCAGATGATGCCCAGCATGATTTCGTCGGCACCGCCGCCGATGGAGACCAACCGCACATCGCGGTAAGCCCGTGACAGGGGGTTGTCCCACATGTAACCGTTGCCACCCCAGAACTGCAGGCAAGCATCGGTCACTTCGCGACCCAGACGCCCGGCCTTCAGTTTCGCCATCGACGCCAGCTTGGTGACATCTTTGCCCTCAACGTGCAGTTCACAGGCCTGATAAGTCAGCGCGCGCAGCGCTTCGATTTCGGTCTGTAACTCCGCCAGGCGGAAATGAATGTACTGGTTGTCGATCAGCGGCTGGCCAAAGGTCTTGCGCTCGCGGCAGTATTCAATGGTCTGCGTGACACAGTTTTCCAGGGCCTTGATTACGTTGGCGGCCCCCCACATGCGCTCCTCCTGGAACTGCAGCATCTGCATCATAAAGCCGGTGCCTTCTGCGCCGATGCGGTTGCGTTGGGGAATTCGCACGTCGTCCAGAAACACCTGGGCGGTTTCTGATGAGCGCATGCCCAGCTTGTTCAGGTGCGGGCTGAAGGTGATGCCCGGTGTGTTCATGGGCACGATCATAAGGGTTTTATTCTTGTGGGGTTTGTCGTCGCTGGTGTTGGCCAGCAGACACATGAAATCCGCTTTCGGGGAGTTGGTGATCCACATCTTGGAGCCGTTGATGACGTAGTCATCGCCGTCTTTCTTAGCCGTGGTTTTCAGGCCGGCCACATCGGAGCCTGCGCCCACTTCACTCACACCGATACAGCCCACCATATCGCCGGCAATAGCCGGGGCCAGGAAATCCCGTTTCAATTCATCGGAACCGAAGCGCGCAATCGCGGGGGTACACATGTCGGTCTGTACGCCCACGGCTAGCGGAACACCGCCGCACTTGGCCATGCCCAGTTCTTCAGCAGCCACGAGGTTGTAGCTGTAATCCAGGCCCATGCCGCCGTATTCCTCCGGCTTCTGGATGCCCAGCAGGCCCAGGTTGCCGAGTTTCTTGAACAGGTCGTGAATGGGAAATTCGCCGGCCTCTTCCCATTCATCGCAGTGAGGATTGATTTCCTTTTCGACAAAATCGCGGACGGTCTTTCTGAGGGCTTCGTGTTCGGCTGTGAATTTCATTGTTGTTCTCCCGGTAAATCAGTGTGGAAATCAGAAACGGGCGACGCCGTAAACGTTGGGTCGCAGTGGTCGTTGTTCGGCTTCACGGCAAACGGAAAGCACCATGGCCAGGACACGGCGGGTATCCCGCGGATCGATCAGGCCGTCGTCCCAGAGCCTGGCCGTGCCGTAAAGGGCGGTGGAACCGTCTTCCAGCTTTTTGGCGGTCGCCTGTTCCAGGAACGACAGGGTCTTTTCGTCCGGCTCGATACCGCTTTTGCGTTGTTTTTCTTCAGCCACGATGCGCATGACTTTCCCGGCCTGCGCGGGGCCCATGACGGCGGTGCGGCTGTTGGGCCAGGCGAAGATGAATCTCGGGTCCAGGCCCCTGCCGCACATGGCGTAGTTGCCGGCGCCGTAGGAACCGCCCACCACCACGGCGAGTTTTGGTACTCGGCAGTTCGCCACGGCCTGAATCATCTTCGACCCGTGTTTGATGATGCCGTTCTGTTCGGAGTGGGTGCCGACCATGAATCCGGTGGTGTTATGCAGAAACAGAATAGGCGTGCCTGCCTGATCGCAAAGCTGGATAAACTGCGCAGCCTTGGTGGAGCCGGCAGGGGTGATCGGGCCGTTGTTGCCGATAATACCTACACTGTGGCCGTGAATCCGGATGGTGCCGCACACCGTCTGGCTGTCGTAATCGTTCTTGAAAACCAGGAATCGAGAGCCGTCGGCGATGCGGGCGAGGATCTCGCGCACGTCGTAGGGTTTCTTGGTATCGGAAGGAATTGCGCCCAGCAGCTCTTCCGCCGGATACAGCGGCTCATCCCACTGTGGTTCCTGGCGTAGTGGCAGATTTTCGTTCCAGGGCAGGGCGCCCAGAATCTCCCGGGCCTGGCGGATGCCATCCGCATCGTCTTCCGCCAGGTATTCGGCGGTGCCGGCAACGGTGGCGTGCATTTCTGCTCCACCCAGTTCCTCATCGGTGGCGACCTCACCGGTCGCGGCTTTTAAAAGCGGCGGGCCGGCCAGGAACATCTTCGCCTGCTCGCGTACGGTAATTACGTAATCCGACAGGCCCGGCTGATAGGCCCCGCCGGCAGTGGCGTTGCCATGGACGACGGTTACCTGTGGAATACCGGCTGCAGACATCCGGGCCTGGTTCGCAAAGCCCCGGGCGCCCAGCACGAAGATATCGGTGGCATAGTTCAGGTTGGCGCCGCCGGATTCTGACAGCGATACCACCGGCAATTTGTTCTCCATGGCGATCTGCTGCAGTCGCAGGGTTTTGTCCAGACCGGCGGGAGTAATGGTTCCGCCCTTGATGGCACTGTTGCTTGCGACCACCAGGCAGCGTACTCCGGCTACTCTGCCGATGCCGGCAATAATCCCGCCTCCGGCCATGGAACCGTCTTTGTCATCATGCATCTTGTAACCGGCCAGGGAGCACAGCTCCAGAAACTCACTGCCACGATCCAGCAACCGATTGATGCGATCCCGCGGTAGCAGCTTGCCTCGCTTGGTAAACTTCTCCCGGGCCGATTCCGCCAGGTCCAGAACCTTTTGCTCCACATCCCGGAAAGTCGAGATATGCGCTTCCATGGCCTCGACATTGGCCCGGAACTCGTCGGACTGGGGGCTTATTGTTGTTTCCAGTACCTGCATGGGAAACCCTCAGTCGTCACTCAACACTTTCGGCGTTACCGCCCGATGGAAACCGTTATAGGGCTCGTTATTCTGCGCCTTCGGCATCGGCCACACACGCCCACCCTGGGACGCCGCGCCGTCAATCCGCAGACAATCACCACTGATAAACGCCGCGCCCGGGCTAAGCAGGAAACAGATCGCCGAACTCACCTCTGATTCTGTACCCATCCGCTTGATCGGCACCGCATCCGCCAGGCTGCGAATCCACGACTTCATATGGGTCGGGTAGTTGTCCATCCCGCTGGACGCAATCCACCCCGGCGCCACCGCATTCACCCGAACCCCGGACGGCGCCCATTCGACCGCGGCCGTCTGGGTAAAATTCACCATCCCGGCCCGTGCGGCCCCTGAGTGGCCCATGCCAGGCATACCACCCCACATATCTGCCACAATGTTCACAATCGAACCGCCGGTTTTACTCAAGGCCTGGGTATAGGCCTCCCGGGAAATCAGAAAACCGCCGGTCAGGTTCGTGCGCACCACGGTTTCCCACCCCTTCTGGTTAATGCCTGTTAACGGAGACGCAAACTGCCCGCCGGCATTGTTCACCACCCCGTTCAGACCGCCGTGGGTCTCAATAATGGCCTTCACCGTGGTCTTGACCGACTCCTCCTCGCGAATATCGCAGGCATGGGCGCTGGCAATACCGCCGTCTTCCTCAATTTCGGCCTTAACCGCGTCTACCTTCTCCTGCTTACGACCCACCAGCGCAACCCGGGCACCGAGCGCCGCCAGTTCGTGAGCCGTGCAGCGGCCAATCCCCGAACCGCCACCGGTGACAATAAAAACCTGGCCTTCAAACAAGCCCGGGCGAAGAACAGACTGATAACTCATACAAAATTCCCTATTCCAATCCAAAGAATCCACGAAAAACGTTCGGGCGCTCCGCCGGGGTACAGCCTTCCGGGACTGTGCGCAGCAGGGAAGCTGCGCTCAAGCCTACACGGACGCATTTACGGCGTGTCCCGGAAGGCTGTACCCCGGTGGGGCGCTTGCACCCAAGCTCAGGGAAGTAATGCCCTGTCGGGGCTCTTGCCCCAGAACCGGGGTTAATACATTCATTGAGGAACCAGATTCGAAGGCACAGGCACCGGAAACTCCAGCAACTGCTGAGCAAACGCCTTACCCTGCGGATCAATCCGAAGCGACGCCACACCGCCGCCACCTAGACTGTGCTCCAGCAAGAAATTGAACGCATGCAACCCAGGCATAGACCAGCGAGTCACCTTGCCGGACTCAGGATTCAGCGTATGAGCCATCCACTCGGCCACCGCCTGTTCCGTTAACGCAGCCTCAATATAAGGAACATACTCTCGATCCCGCGCGATCACCCCGATATTGCTGTGATCGCCCTTATCCCCGGACCGCGCCCAAGCCAGCTTGAGCAGCGGCACTGTGGTATCCGTTGCCACCTCCATCCGGGACTCCGGCTCAGCCGCGAGATCGCCCGGATTGAAACCACCTTCGGTCGCTACCTCCACCTCAGACTTCTCACTTGCCAGATCCACCGAAACCGCCACCTCCGATTTCGGTACCAGACAGGAATACAAACGAATCTTCGGCCACACGGTTGGCCGACCGCCGACAATACCGGTGATGCCAGGCGCCATACCGGTAGCGGCCTGGGCAATTTCCCTGGAAAACAGCACCAGGGCTTCTTTCTTCGGATGGGCGGTGGCAATCTTCACCACCACTTCCCGGCATTGGTCGCCCTTGCCATGGGGGCCATAGGTAGTCTCGGTGCCCAGCAATTCGATACTGGTTTCGGAATAATCCGGCAGGCCGCGCTCGGCAAACATCGCTGACGTCCTGGCCAGAATAGCTTGCGCCACTCGTTGTGCTTTGGCGCGGGCATCAAGGCCGGCCAGCAGGAACGTCACCGTGCACTTGAATCCATCTGGCCAGGTGCCTGACACCTTGTAGCTGTCCGTCGGCGGCACTCCCCTGGCACCGGAAACCCGGACCTGGTCCTTGCCGATTTCCTCCAGTGTCACCTGAGTGAAATCGCAGGTTACATCTGGCAGCAGGTAAGCCCGTGGGTCGCTAATCTCATACACCAGTTGCTCGCCCACAGTGCCCCGGCTGACCATGCCGCCGGTGCCCTCGGGTTTGGTCATCACAAAATCGCCAGAGGCGCTGACCTCGGCGATGGGAAAACCCATATTGGCGTAGCCATCAGCCACCTGTTCCCAGTCGGTGAAATTACCGCCGGTAGACTGGGCGCCGCATTCCAGCAAGTGCCCGGCCAGGCTGCCCTGAGCCAGTTTGTCGTAGTCGTTCCAGCGCCAGCCGAATTCATGCACCAGCGGCGCCAGCACCAGCGCACTGTCTGCGACACGGCCGGTGATAATGATGTCGGCACCCTGTTCCAGGGCCGCCACCAGGCCGGGCGCACCCAGATAGGCGTTCAGGCTCACCATCATGGCGGGGAAGGGCTGACCGGTGGTCATTTCAGTAATGCCGGCATCGGCCAGCTTTTTCTTTTTCATCAACAGATCATCGCCGAGCACCAGCGCAATCTTCAGATCGACGCCGGCCTTTTCACACAGGGCCTGCAGAGCATCGCGGCAAGCCACCGGGTTTACTCCACCGGCATTGGCCAGAACCCGGATGCCTTTATCCTTTATCTCGCCGAGCAGAGGCGCCATCACCGTCTGCACAAAATCCCGGGCGTAGCCCTGAGTCGGGTCTTTCATCTTCTGGCCGGCCATGATCGACATGGTGATCTCGGCCAGGTAATCGGCGACCAGGTAATCAATATTGCCCTGGCGTACCAGTTGGGCAGCGGCTGTTTCGGTATCGCCCCAGAAAGCGGCGGAGCAACCGATACGGATGGTTTTGTTGGCGTCTGACATGTTCTTGGCCTTGTTCTGATACCCGCACTGGCGAGAGGTTATCCAACGATCGAAACGACAATACCAAGCAAGCGCTTGGTTTGTAAACAGGCAAATCTCGGGTAGAATAAAAAGTCCCAGCAAGACAACCGGATGGCCTTTGTGAACCAGAACCCAATCCTGCAATCCCTCATTGCCGAGCAACTTGTGTCTGATCCCTCCAGCGCCCGCGGGCGCCTGTTAAACGAAGCAGCAAGACTGTTCAGGGATAAAGGCTACGAGCGCACGACGGTGCGGGATCTGGCGGCGGCTGTGGGTATTCAGTCAGGGAGCTTGTTCCACCATTTCCGCACCAAAGAGGAAATTCTCAAGGCGGTGATGGTCGAGACCATTCGGCTGAATACCGCCTTGATGCAGGCCGCTGCCGACCAGGCGGATTCAGCGAGAGAAAAACTGCGGGCGCTGATAAGGGCGGAACTGGAGTCGATTAACGGCCAGACCGGAGAGGCCATGGCGGTGTTGGTGTATGAGTGGCGCAGTCTTTCGGAAAGCTCCCAGGCTGAAGTGCTGGAGTTGCGGGATATCTATGAAGACCTGTGGTTGTCTACGCTCCAACAGCTGTCGAAGGAACACCAGCTTGGAGCGGACCCTTTCATTACCCGAAGAATGTTGACCGGCGCCCTGAGCTGGACGGTCACCTGGTATCGCCCGGAACGGGGTGGTCTGACCCTCGATGGACTGACCGATCAGGTGATGGCGATGCTGGGTCTTGATCAATGTTAATGTGCACAAGTCACAAAGTGGCACGCTTGTTCCGAAATGCGCTACATATTTAACTCATTGTTATAAATCAATAAATAATAAAATAATTCGATTCATCCCGGGCCATTGGCCTGATCGGCATGTCGGTTTCGGCAATAAAGCCATTTCTGTCTGACAATATTCCTCGCATTCTTGCTCTCGTTCGAGCTCTGGCCAGAGGTATCCGGAGCTGGTTCACGGATTGACGAGAATTAAATGTGATAAGAATTTCTCGCACTCCCTTACATACAAAAACAATGTCAGACAGGTCGAATTATGATCTCCTCAATGGTCTCTCAAGCGCGTCGGTTCTCGGCTCGTGTTCGCCAGGCAATGCTGGGAAGTTCGGTACTGCTGCTGGCCGGATGTTCTGCCAACCCTATCTACACCACCACCGGCATCGTGTTGTCGAACTACTCGGAGTCCGAGGCAACCCCCTACGTTATGCAGATGTCCGATCCGGGCATGGCCTGTGCGCTGGGTGAGGGCACGGATCCACTGGTTTACTCGTTTTCGAGAGTCACTGATGCACCGGACTCAACCGGTTCCCTGCTCATGCTGCTGGCGGCGAATTGCATGGAATACCGGGCCTGGGAGGCTGAACTGGCTTATCTGCGGGCGGAATACCGTGGCGATGTTCCCGCCGCCAAAGATGCCCGGGAAGTCTCCAAAAGACTCTACGCGCGCACCGCTGAGCGCCGCTACGAAGCCTTCAAGCGTGCCATGGCCGCCTACGATTTTGACCCGGCAGCCGAACCTCTGGAATGCCCGTTCCTTTTCAGTGATCAGGACGAACTCACGTTCCTGCTCGGGCTGCTAACGGGGATGCAGGGCATTGTGAACGACTCCAACTCCGGCGCCCTGGCGGGTGTGCCTCGCAACATTGCGCCCCAGGCCGAGCGTGCCGCCCAGTGCGTGGATAATGAAAAATGGGGCGGTTTGCCCAACGCCGTTCGCGCCCTCGTCTGGTTACTGTTGCCTGACACCCGACCGGACCTGTCTCCAGACCCCTGGCAGGTGATGGAAAACAGCGCAGAGCTGAGTGTTGAGTCCGGTATCCGTGCCTCTTACGCCGTTCAGGTAGTCGCTGCGGAAACCTTTGGGCGACCGCAGGTGCTGGCACAGGCCATTTCGGAATTCGCAGAGGCTGAAGAGCGCATCGAGGTTTGGGAAGAATATCGGCTTGTGGACGAAGTGGCCCGCAGGATTGTCCAGTTCGCATCGGACAAACACTGGAGCGCCAACTACGGCCACCGCACACCACGGACCTTCTTCGGCAAGATGAGTCCGGAGCGCAATACCGAGAACGTTGAAACCATGGATCTGGAAGGCCTGCTCTGAGGCTGGCCTTTCAGTTATCTATGACTTAAAGATCAAAAACACAAGAATGACCCGGAGGTCGTCATGATTCGCAAATCCCTTGCAGCCTTGTCTCTTGCCATTGTCGCACCACTGGCATCTGCCCAGTCGGTTTCCATGTGTGTGTTTGATGTCATCGGCGCTAACGGCGACGTCTACAACATGGTCAAGGACTACGCTCTGGAAATGAAAGCCCATGGGGTCGATTTCCAACTCAAGCCCTACACTGATGAAGGCGTGGCCATTGGCGACTTCAACGCGGGCCAGTGCGATGCCGTCGCCGCGACCGACATCCGTATTCGCCCATTCAATCGTTTTACCGGAAGCATCAGTGCCGTCGGTGCCCTGCCAAGTTACGACGACCTGAAAACCCTGCTGGCCACCCTGGCACAGCCCAAGGCAGCGTCCCTCATGAAGGACGGTGGCTATGAGGTACTGGGCATTGTACCGGCGGGTGCCGGTTATCTGTTTGTGAATGATCGCAGCATTGATACAGCGGGCGAACTGGCCGGAAAGCGTATTGCCACCCTGGACTACCAGAAAGACGCCATTCACATGGTGAACTATGTAAAAGCGACGGTGGTTCCCTCTGATATCACCAACTTTGCTGGCAAGTTCAACAATGGGTCGGTCGATACTGCCTATGCGCCTGCGTTCGCCTACCAGGCTCTGGAGCTGTACAAAGGGATCGGCGACAAGGGTGGCATTGTCGACTACCCGCTTGCCCAGCTGACCATTCAGATCATTGCCCGTGATGGCGTGATCGAAGACGACACGGCCCAGAAGGCCCGGGAAGTTGCCTGGGGCATGTACCCACAGGCAATGAATCTGATTAAAAGCCAGGAAAACGGGATTCCTGACGAGCAGTGGATACGGATCCCGGAAAAGGACATCGTTGGTTACCAGGAGATGTTCCGCCAGAACCGTCTGGAAATGCGCGATGGGGTTGACGGAGCTCCCAACGTTTATCACCCGAAAATGCTGAGCCTGCTCAGCAAGATCCGATGTGCCAGCAATCCCGGCGCCTCCGAGTGTACAGCGGAAAACCGGGAATAAGCGGAGAGCCTGACCATGAACTGGCGCGCAATGACTGCAACCGGCGTAAGAACGTTGTATCCCATGCACAGACTGCATGGGATGATTCTGCTGCTGTTGCTTCTGGCCACCCTGCTGCTGGGGATGGGCAACTCGCTCCACTCCCGGTTGCTATGGGTCGGCGAGCAGGTATGGCCTAACTATTACCTGCTCAATCCGGATGCAACAGAGCCTACCTGCAACCTTTTCATGGACATTGATAAAGAGGTAGAGCGACGGGTCCAGGCCTATAAGCCAGACCCGGACGACCTGTTCAGTTCGCCGCCGGATCCCCAGGCTATCCGGCAGTCCCTGCAGAGTAACCTGGCGCTGTGTGAGCAGCGCCACCTGCAGTTTGCCGAAAACCAGAAACACGCCACCTGGGCGCTCGGTGTCTACAAGGCTGTAGAGCAGGGTTTGGCCGACTTCCTGCTCGATAACATAGACCTGACTAAGTTCCTGTTTATCGGCATGTTTGCTCTGGCTGCCGCCATTGCCGCAATGGATGCCGACCACATTGCTTTGCGTCTGCCCCGCAATCGGGCGGAGTGGCGTTTAAGCCAGGGCGTGCAGTTCGTCATCAACGGCCTGATGGTGCTGTCATTGAACGCTTACATGGGCCGGCTGGCTCAGTCTCCGGGGTCTGAGGCGAACATTGTCCTGCAGTACGCCTGGGCAGGCGTGTTCGGGCTGTTCATGATCATCAATGCTTTTCGCTTCGTCTATGTGCCGGAGCGAATGAGGGCGGGCAGTCTGGCGCTGGCTTCCGGCCTTGTGGTGCCGCTGTATTGCACCATGGGCTTCATTGCCATGAGCTATTTTTTCTTTGTGGATGGCTACTCCTCCGGGCTGGCAATCTACTTCGGCATGATGTCGAACCTGTCCTCCATGTTCATCAACATCGGACTGTACGTGCTGGTGGGCATGATGCTCAAACAGACCCGGGTTCCAGAGCTGTTGCTGAACTTGGTGAAGCCCTTCAATCTGCCTGCACCCTTGCTGGCTTCGGTAATCATCTTTGCCACTGCCTTCCCGACAGCATTTACCGGAGCCTCCGGCATTTTCATTCTGGCCGTGGGCGGGGTTGTCTACGACGAGCTTCGGCGGGCCGGGGCAGGGCGTCAATTGTCACTGGCCACGACCGCCATGTCGGGCAGCCTTGGGGTGGTGCTCAATCCCTGCCTGCTGATTGTGGTGGTTGCCGCACTGAACAAGGAAGTGACCACCACCGAAATGTATGGATGGGGGTTCTGGGTGTTCATCATGTCGGCCACCCTGTTCTCCTTTGTGGTGTGTAAGACCGAAGGCAACTGGAGACCAAGGCCGGCCCCGGGTGCATTCCGCGCGGCCGTCATGGAGCTGCGACCGTTGTTGCCTTATGCACTGACGGCAACGGCAGTGATCCTGGCCATCTGGGCGATCCTGGGGCTTCAATTCAACGAGTACAGTGCGCCTTTGATTTTGCCGCTGGTAATGCTGGCGCTGGTTGCCCTGGACGCCGGCCGGAATAGCCGTGACGAAGGCCAGAGCCGTACCAGTGCGTTTTTCTCCCGAAGCACAGCGGCTGCCAGCGATTCGGCTGTGCACATTGGCGCACTACTGGCGCTGATTGGTTTCTCGATTTGCCTGGGCGGTATTCTTGAGCGTTCTGATATTGTTCATGCCCTGTTCCCGGAGGATCTGACCAGCCCCTGGATTGCCATGCTGGTAATCGTGGTCATGCTGACGGTGATCGGGATGGTGATGGATCCGTTCGGTGCCGTCATACTGGTTTCCGCCACTATTGCCCAACCGGCCCTACAGATTGGCATTGATCCACTGCATTTCTGGATCGTCTGCCTGGTGGCATTTGAACTTGGCTATCTCAGCCCGCCGGTTGCCCTGAATCACCTGCTGACCCGGCAGGTGGTGGGTGAAACCGAAGTGCTGGCAGCGGAACGTACCGGCACCTTCTGGCACCGCTATGAGAGATTGTTGCTGCCGCTGGTTGTGATGATTCCCACGCTTCTGCTGGTGGCCTTTGTGCCCATGCTTTTCTACGCTTTGTAAGGCCAGGAGAAGCGAAGTACTATGAAAGAACCCGCGATGCCAAGGCCCGCGGGTTTTTTCATGGGGCCCGTGAAGGTCTGACACAGGTCGATCAGGGATGTCTGGCCGTATACTCTGTGAACAGTTTCAACAAAGAATAAGAGAGACGCCGTGAGATTGTCGATTCTTGCTTTTGTTGTGGTGCCAGGGATGGCATTGCTCACCGGTTGTGGCGGTGGTTCGGGCGGTTCCGATGCCGTTGCACCGATAGCGCCGCCCAGTCCGCTTTCCGGGGTTATCAGTATTGAAGCCAACAGCCGGGTTGATCAGGACACGATGGACCAGTTGGGGCTGGATGGGGCGAGACCTGCGACCGTTTCACTGGGACTGCCGGACAACTTTGTACTGGCTGGTTACCTGGCGGGTAGTGGTGGAAACTATCCGACGTTGACAGATCAAGGCGTTATTTTTAGCTACGAGAGCGATGCCGAGGACCGCTTTAACGTACCGATGGCAAAAGATCAGGTGATTGTGCTTGAGGCTTTTGGCAGTCGGGCCGGGAACCCAGCACTAAGGATTGAACTAACGGATAACGGAAGTTTAATAGATAGTGGCGAGACAGGTGATGCCGGGTCGCGTGTGGTTGTTGAGTTGGGAGATGAGGCGGAAGGAGAATACACCCTGACAGTGCGTGCTCTGCTGGGTAGTGGGCCTACGCGTTATGTAATATCCAAAAATTCCGTT
Source organism: Marinobacter sp. ST-43 (assembly GCF_030541085.1). Lineage (NCBI taxonomy): Bacteria > Pseudomonadati > Pseudomonadota > Gammaproteobacteria > Pseudomonadales > Marinobacteraceae > Marinobacter > Marinobacter sp. ST-43. The sequence goes on along the minus strand of NZ_JASSVO010000002.1, from coordinate 197,922 downwards.
GGTACCTCAACACAACTAAATTTTGATTGGCCTGACTATGACTTTATTCCGGGCGAGGCACTGGTCTCCATGGCGGAGGGAAAGACCAGTAGTTTGGCCGCAAATGCTGGAGTCTCAGGGCGGCATTTGGGCGGAGCGGACTGGCTGGTATCAATGCCTGTAGCGGCGACTTCATCAGCTGCAAGTAGCGAGACCGCCGAGCAACAGCTAACACTTGAATGGATCAGAGAGCTCAGGAAGCGGCCGGAATACAAGTCGGTCGATCCGAATTATTTCTTTCGCACCCAGGCTACGCCGGTTAATGAGCCAGATTATTCCCTGAATTGGCACTACGACCTCGTTAACGCGCCAACTGCCTGGCAGATCGGTAACGCCGGTCTGACGCCTGTTCGAGTTGCAGTATTGGATAGTGGACTTCTGCAAGATGATGACGGTCAGTGGCATCCGGACCTTCAACAGAATGTCGCCCCGGAAGGTCGAGATTTTATTGATGGTGGTGAGCCGGTCGATCCCGGAAGCAGTGTTGGCGGTGATGTTTACCACGGCACTCATGTGGCGGGCACGATTGGGGCAGCAGTTAACGACGAGGGGATCGGCGGAATCGCTTTTGAGAGCAAGATTGTTCCGGTGCGTGTTCTTGGTGAAGGTGGCGTTGGTACGTCTGATCAGCTCATAGCTGGAATTCGCTGGGTAACAGGTGAAACCAGCGGTGGATCGCCAAAAGCCCAGGTCGTCAACATGAGTCTGGGGGGGCTGCCCCGGATCTCAGCGCTGGAAAGTGCACTGCAGTATGGAGTGAGTGAAGGCCTGCTGTTTGTGGCTGCAGCCGGAAATTCGGCAACGTCAGTACCCTCCTACCCGGCGGCATCTAGTCGTGTGTTTTCAATCAGTGCCGTTGATGCAGGAGGCCGCCCCGCCTCCTATTCCAATTTCGGTAGCTGGATTGACCTTGCGGCTCCTGGTGGCGATGCGAGCCGGGACGGCAATCTTGATGGCCTGGCCGACGTGGTCTGGTCAACAAGCGGAGAGCGTCGTGGAGGTGTTTCCGTGCCGGGTTACCGTGGGCTGCAGGGCACCTCCATGGCATCGCCGCATGTAGCTGGTATTTTAGCCTTGATGAAATCGGAAATGCCGGACCTGAATACAGCAACCGTTAGGGGCTGGTTAGAATCCGGACTGCTAACGCAGCCTCAGGATGGCAGATCGGATCGCTTGGGTTGGGGGATTGTTGATGCAGGTAAAGCTGTGGCCGAGGCTATCGACGGTGAGCCTGTCACTGTTCTTTCAGCTTCACCCGCCGTGGTTAGTCTGAGCAATGAAGGGATATCAACTCAGTTGGTTGAGATTCAGAAATTTGGAGATGCCTCGGTTTCCGCCGAAATGGTCGCGAGTCAACCTGAATGGCTGGACGCTGAACTATCCGGTAGTGCAGAAAATGGTGATCTGGAATTATTGCTGACACTCAAGCCAGATCTCCTGAACCCAGATGAGCCAGCCAGAGGGGTCGTTGATATTGCATACGAGGTCGATCTATCTCAGAACACATTGAGCATCCCTGTCATCGGGCAGCTGCTCAGCGATGAGCAGGCTCGAGATGCCGGGCGACATTTCGTCTTGCTCGTAGGCAAAGAGCCGACGGATGACGGCTTTTATCTTGCGCAGTCCCAGGTCGTTGCAGATGTAGAGAACGGACAGTATCGGTTCAGGTTTGAGCCGGACGATGGAGAAGAACCTAGGCGGCTTTCTGAAGTCACTCCTGGCGAGTACTTTCTGGTTGCCGGAACAGATTTAGACGGAGATGGATTGATCTGTCAGGCGGGTGAAGCTTGTGCGGAGTACCCTGTTTCTGGCTTGCGAGAAGTGATCACCATAGAAGAAGGTCAAAGCCTCTCTGATATCCGCATGACCACCAGTTTCTCGCGTCCAACAATATCTGAGTCCACCCCCGATATCCTCCCGAGGCCCGGCTTCAAAGGCTACAAATTGCTGGAGACCAGCCCAGCAGCCTCAACCAACGACGGAGCAAAAGCAGTTCAATGAAAAAGACCCTGGTTCGATCACTCATCACATCCGCTGTGCTGCTGCTTTTAACAGCGTGCAGCGCCACGGGCGGTCCCGGCGAGGGTGAGGGTGTCATGGTGCGGCAGATTACCCAGTCCGCTTATTGCGGCCTGACGGGGCCGGGGGTGGCGTTTGTGCGTTCGGAGGCCGGTCGCGAAGCACTCCTGGATGTCAGTGGCCAGAATATGGCCACGGATGTGGTGCGCAAGGTTGATCTGGCCCGGGAGGCACTGGTGATGGTCACGCTTGGCCAGAAGCCAACCGCCGGTTACAGCGTCGGGCTCCAGTCTGCGCTGGCGCAAGGCGAGAGTCTGGTGCTCGACATGCGGGTGAATGAACCGGCGCCGGACATGATGGTGGCCCAGGTAATCACCTCGCCCTGTGCGGTACTTGCGGTTGAGCCTCGGGGCTGGCGGCAGATTCGTGTGCAGGGTCTGACTGAGCAGCCACTGGTTCGGACGCTTGAAAACTGAAACCACTTGGCGCCGCCACAAAACAACCGTTGATCTTTCAGCCTGAATCCCTAAGCTATGGCGCAACGATCATTTGCGGAGCCATGCCATTCCTATGAGCGAGCAACAGTACAACGCCGATGCCATTGAAGTCCTGAGCGGTCTTGATCCGGTGCGCAAGCGCCCGGGGATGTATACCGACACGTCGCGGCCCAACCACCTGGCCCAGGAAGTCATTGATAACAGCGTTGACGAGGCCCTCGCCGGCCACGCCCGGCGGATTGATGTGGTGCTGCACAGCGACAATTCCCTGAGTGTGGAGGACGACGGCCGGGGCATGCCGGTCGATCTGCACAAGGAAGAAGGACTGCCCGGGGTGGAGCTTATCCTTTCCCGGTTGCACGCCGGTGGTAAATTCTCCCAGGGCAACTACAACTTCTCCGGTGGTCTGCACGGTGTGGGTGTTTCCGTGGTCAATGCCCTGTCCACGCGTCTGGAAGTGACCATAAAGCGGGATGGTCAGGTGCATCGGATGACGTTCGCCAACGGTGACAAAGCCTCCGAGCTGGAAGTGGTTGATACCGTAGGCAAGCGCAACACCGGTACCCGCCTGAAGTTCACGCCCGACCCCAAATATTTTGACAGTCCCAATTTTTCGGTCAGCCGCTTGCGCCACAACCTTCGTGCCAAGGCGGTTCTTTGCCCGGGACTGACGGTGACTTTCCTGCAGGAGAAGACCGGCGAGAAAGACGAGTGGTTCTACGAGGACGGTCTTCGGGATTATCTGCGAACGGCTCTGGCCGATATTGAAGCGGTGCCGCTGGAACCCTTCACCGGCAGTTTCTCCGGCAACAAGGAAGCCGTGGACTGGGCTATCCAGTGGCTGCCGGAGGGCGGTGATGCGGTACTGGAAAGTTATGTCAACCTGATTCCCACTGCTCAGGGCGGTACCCACGTCAATGGTTTGCGCACCGGCCTGCTGGAAGCCATGCGGGAGTTTTGTGAATTCAGAAACCTGCTGCCCCGGGGGGTAAAGTTGTCGCCCGAGGATATCTGGGAACGGGTGGCCTATGTGCTGTCGTTCAAGATGCAGGAGCCCCAGTTCTCCGGCCAGACCAAGGAACGGTTGTCTTCCAGGGAAGCCGCAGCCTTTGTATCCGGCGTGGTGAAAGATGCCTTCAGCCTGTGGCTGAACCAGCACACCGACATTGCCGAAGCCCTGGCGGAACTGTTTATCAGTAATGCCCAGCGCCGGTTGAGGGCGAGCAAAAAAGTGGCCAGAAAGAAGGTGACCTCTGGCCCGGCGTTGCCCGGCAAGCTGGCGGACTGTTCCGGCGGTGATACCGAGAGATCGGAGTTGTTCCTGGTGGAAGGTGATTCCGCCGGAGGTTCCGCCAAGCAGGCCAGGGATCGGGAATTCCAGGCAGTCATGCCGTTGCGGGGTAAAATTCTGAACACCTGGGAAGTGGACTCGGGTGAAATCCTGGCGTCCCAGGAAGTACACGATATTGCTGTTGCTATTGGTGTGGATCCGAGCTCTGACGACCTTGCCGGCCTGCGCTATAACAAGATCTGTATCCTGGCCGATGCGGATTCGGACGGCCTGCACATCGCCACGCTGCTGTGCGCTTTGTTTGTGAAACACTTCCGGCCGCTGGTGGCGGCCGGGCACGTGTTCGTGGCGATGCCCCCGCTGTACCGCGTGGATCTCGGCAAGGAAACCTTCTATGCCCTCGACGAACACGAGAAACAGGGCATCATCGACCGCCTGGCCGCGGAAAATCGCAAAGGCAAGATTCAGGTGACGCGCTTCAAAGGCCTGGGTGAGATGAACCCGTTGCAGCTGAGAGAAACCACCATGGCACCGGACACCCGCCGCCTGGTCATGCTCACCCTGGAAGAAGGGGATGACACCGATGAGCGGATGGATATGCTGTTGGGCAAGAAGCGCGCCTCGGATCGCCGGGCATGGCTGGAAGCTTACGGAAACATGGCCGACGTGGCGGTTTGATATTCCATAATCAGCTATAAAAATCGATAGTTATTCTTTCTCAGAATTGCTTTGCCTCGCTATCCTGCCAGTTTTCAAACCGGAAAAGACCGAGTTATGGACTGGCAAGGATGGTTTTCCCTGGGGTTGGCGCTTACCGCCCTGCTATTGATGAGTTCAGGCCGCTTTGCACCGCATCTGGTGATGATGGCGGTGCTTGTGGTGCTCAGTGCCAGTGGCATCATCTCCGCCGATCAGGCGTTGGCCGGCTTTAGTAACAGCGGCTTGATCACCGTGGTGGCCATGTTTGTGGTGGCCGCAGGCATTCATCATTCCGGCGGTGTCGATCTGCTGGTTAACCATCTGCTTCGTAATCCCAAATCGGTTCGTTCCGCGCAGGCACGCATAGCTCTGCCGGTTTCCCTGCTGAGTGGCTTCCTCAACAATACACCGGTGGTTGCCACCATGATTCCCGCCGTCCATGCCTGGTCCCGGAAGATCGGTATTTCACCCTCCAAGTTGATGATTCCGCTGAGTTACTCAGCGATTCTGGGCGGTACACTGACACTGATTGGCACCAGCACCAATCTGGTTGTTAATGGCCAGTATCAGCAACTGACCGGTGAGGCCGGGTTCTCGATATTCTCCATTACAGCGGTTGGTTTGCCTGTGGCTATTATCGGGCTAGCGGTCATGCTTCTGGTCATGCCTCGGGTTCTGCCAGACCGCAAGGATCAGCAGAAGTTTGGCTCCATGAGGGAGTTCACGCTGGAGGTGGCGGTGTCTTTTGAAGGTCCGCTGGTGGGCCGGACCGTGGGCGAAGCCGGCTTGCGGGAACTGGAGCGATTGTATCTGGTGGAAATCGAGCGGGATGGCAGTGTGGTCACTGCCGTCCCCTCGGAAGAACGGCTGCGTGGCGGTGATCGGCTGGTGTTTGCGGGCGATACCCAGGCGATCTCAGACCTGTTGCGCATCAATGGCATCGTGCCGTCGGTGCACGACGATGAGCCCAGTCTCAGTCAGGATCGTGCCGAGCGGCGGTTGGTGGAAGCCGCTTTGTCTCCGCAATCGGATGTGCTGGGCCTGACCATCCGGGACGCAAGGTTCCGGGACCGATACGGCGCCGTGGTGCTGGCGGTTGCCCGGGGTGGCGAGCGGGTGTCGGGGAACCTCGGCAACATCCGCCTGAAACCCGGCGATGTCCTGCTGCTGGAGGCGCGTCCGGCGTTCGTCAGCCGTCAGCGCTACAACAAGGATTTTCTGCTCATCAACGACCTGGAAACGGAAACGCCCCGCCATGACCGGGCCTGGCTTTCCTGGGGGATCCTGCTGGTACTGGTGGGTCTGGCGGCCTGCGGGGTGATGAGTATGCTCAACGCCGCCTTACTGGGAGCCGCTCTGATGATCCTGTCCGGCTGCTGCTCGGTGGGGCAGGCTCAGAAATCGGTGGATGTGCCGGTCATCCTCACCATCGCAGCGTCCTTTGCGCTGGGAGCGGCATTGGAGGAAACCGGAGCAGCGGCGTTTATGGCCGAGGGTATTCTGGCTTTCAGTGCAGGTCAGGTGCTGCTAACACTGTTTCTCGTATACTGCGCTGTGTCGTTTCTGACCGAGGTCATCACGAACAATGCCGCAGCTGTACTAGTGATTCCCGTTGTGCTGTCGATGACCGGGAGCATGGGGGTGCCTGCAGAACCCTTTGTTATTGCAGTGATGATGGCAGCCTCCGCCAGCTTCGCCACGCCATTGGGGTATCAGACCAATATGATGGTGTTTGGTCCTGGTGGCTACCGGTTTTCCGATTTCGTGAAAGTGGGGTTGCCCATGAATGTGCTGGTGGGGTTGGTAACGGTCGCGGTGATTGCGGTGGTTTACGGGTTGTGATCCGCGTTGGCAAGAATATCGCAGCAGAGTACCCGGAGTTTGCCGTCCTGACGGAAGGCCAGTGACAGGGTCACGCACATGTAGGCGCCAGTGACGCACAGATAGGGAGTGGTCACATGAATGTTCTCTGGCTGGGCCAGGGCCTGGCGGAGATACTGCTGGCGAAACCAGTCTGCACTGCTGGTGTTTTCCAGTGGTCGGAATCTTGGGTCCTGCTTTTTAACGGCGGACTCGGAAACCAGAGTGTCTTCCAGCTGAACGCCCTGATCGTCCACCAGATAGCAGCGGGAAACCGTGTGGTGGCTGAGCAGCTCAAAGCAGGCCTGATCCATGGACAGACCCTTCTGCAGGCGTTCGATCACCCGCCGGAAAGGCCCGCTGAAATGGTTGACGACCAGTTGGGTCGGGTCGTGGCTAATCTGCTTGCTGCTTTTGTACTCTTCGAGCAAATCCTCGAAATTCATTGTGCTTTGGGGCAGTTCGTCCAGTTCCAGGCAGGGTCGGCGAAAGTAGAAGCCCTGTACAAAGTCGACACCGGCATCAATGGCAATCATGGCCTGATCCCGGGTTTCCACTCCTTCCAGCAACACCAGGCAGCCAGATTGATGCAGCAGGGATACCATGCCGTTCAGTATCTGCCTGGCGCGGCGATCTTCGGTTGCCCGGGTCAGCAGGGTACGGTCCAGCTTGACGATGTCCGGTGACAGATTCCAGATGCGCTCGAAATTGGAGTGCCCGGCACCAAAATCGTCAATGGCGGTCAGACACCCCAGTTTGCGGTAGTAGGCAACGGTATCCCGTAGCCGTTCAGCATCGTCGGTTGGCTGTTCAACGATTTCCATTACGATTCGATGTGGCGGCAGCCCGGTTTTCTCAAGCAATTGTCCAAAAAAGGAATCGGATTGAGAGCCAGAGGTGACCACCCTCGGGGAGACGTTCAGGAACAGCCAGTTGACCTGATCCTTGATCTCGCTGTAGTTGCGAATGTGCAGGTACCGGCAGAGTCTGTCCAGCAACAGATTTTCGGCTTCGGATGCGGGCAGCTCGAACAGGTGCAAAGGCAGAACAGCTGAATTGTCGTTATCGAAGGCCCGGATCAGGGCTTCATAACCGACGGTACGTTTGTGGGAAATGCTGTAAATCGGCTGAAGGGCGGTGCGCAGTTTGAGCCCGCGAAAATCCGCTGTCCACACCTGACCCTGCTGATTAAGCATGGGGGAAAGCAGGTCTACTTCCGGCGCGGGTAGCGAATCGGGAAGATTGTGGGACATAGGCAGGTCTGTACCCTTCAACGAATACATTGGCGCAGTACTGAAGTACACGCCAATCTGTTAGCCACTGTGCCTGTGTCCCTGGCACGGACGCCTGAAATTCAGGCGTTACCTCATCAATTCGTCGAAGGTTGCCAAAAAACAAGAACCATTACCACTACTTAATGCATAAAAGACGAAACAGTTTGTATCTTTCAGGCATTAAAACGGTGGTAAAGAAAACCCGGCAGTAGCCGGGTCTGTATCAAATCGGTTGTTGCTGGGTACTACCACAGACTCGTCAAATTCAAGTTCCATGTCGTTTCCTCTCGGTCACTGAGGCCCCGGACGGGGCGGATTAAAAGTATGGTTAAAGTTTATCGCTGTCATAATTTTCAACAATCCGTAAAACCGCATACGACCAAAGTGGTTGCTGTCAAGTGTTTGCGGATCGTGGATGCTATGGTCAGAAAATCTGATGCAGGCCAGCAAAACATTTTGATTTTGGTCAGCTCTCTGTCCTTCTAGACTATGCTGATCTTATCTGAAGGACGTGGAAAAGCCGTTCGGGCCCACATCAGCAGCGGAGGCGATTGTTTTTATGCAGGCAAAGAATTCAGAAGACGCATATGGGTGGGTGGCAATCCTGCTGCATTGGCTGGTGGCCGTCACCATTATCGGCCTGTTTGCCCTGGGCTTCTGGATGGTCGATCTCTCTTATTATGATCCTTGGTACCGACAGGGGCCGGACATCCACCGCAGCGTGGGTATTCTCCTGTTCATGGCGATGGTGCTCAGACTGGTCTGGCGGCTGTTAAGCCCGCCGCCCAGGCCTTTGCCCAATCACCAGCGCTGGGAGGTGGTTTCTGCTCACCTGGCACATGTGGCTCTGTATCTGTTGATCTTTGTCGCCATGGTCAGTGGCTATCTGATTTCAACGGCTGACGGCTCTGCGATCCATGTGTTCGGCTGGTTTCAGGTGCCATCGGTGACAGGCCAGGTGAAAGGGCTCGAAGATACGGCGGGAGCCATTCATTACTGGAGCACCTGGGCGATTGTTGTGCTGGCCGGCGTTCACGCGCTGGGGGCGTTGAAGCATCACTTGATCGACCGGGACAGTACGCTTCGCAGAATGCTTGGGTTGGCCTGACAGTTCCGGGACAGCTAACTCTCTTAACGCAACGCAAAACAGACTCAAAAGGAGTGAATAATGAAAAAGATTCTTCTGGCTTCAGCCATTTCAGCCGCGATGGTTGCCTCTGTGCAGGCAAACGAGCACAGCGGTACTTACGCCTTCGATACCCAGGGCACGCACCAGTTCGTAACCTTCAAGATTTCTCATCTGGGCTACAGCTGGCTGTACGGTCGATTCAACGATTTTGATGGTGAGTTCACCTACGATGCGGACAATCCCGAAAACAGCTCTGTATCAGTAACGATCGATACCTCCAGCGTCGACAGCAACCATGCCGAGCGCGACAAGCATTTGCGCAGCGAAGACTTCCTGTACGTAACTGAGTTCCCGGAAGCGACGTTCAAAAGCAAGCGTGTGGTGGTTGACGAGGCCGGTGAGGCGGACATCATTGGTGATCTGACTCTGCGTGGCGTTACCCGGGAAATCACCCTGGACGCCGAGCTGGTTGGCCACGGTGAAGACCCCTGGGGAGGCTATCGCATGGGTTTTGAGGCTGAAACCGAGTTGCGCCTGAAGGATTTTGGCATTCCCATGGATCTTGGCAAAGCCTCCGAAACCGTGGAAATCGAAATCTCGGTAGAAGGCATCCGGCAGTAATCGGATCCCTCCGGCAATGACGCGGCGGTCCGGTTAAACCCGGAACCGCGCTGTCTGTTGCTCCAGCTCCCCGACATAGCTCTCGACGAGTTGCGGATGATCTGGGCGCTGTTGTTCCCCTTGGTTTCCGCTTCGCGAGTGATCTCTGCGGCGCGGGAGGCGTTCCCGGCTACTTCTTCAATCGCACTCTGCATTTCGTTGATAGCGGTCGCCACCATGGAAATGGAGTCGGCAGCGATCAAAGGCGGTATTGAAACCCTGGGTGACATCGGAGATGCCAGTTCCCGCCAGACGTTGCGCGCTGTCCTGGAAGCGTTGCCTGGACTGTTCGGCATTTTCATTGAAATCCGCCAGAGCTCCGGAGGTGTCCTCATTGTTGAAGGCCTGGTCCAGCAGAGTCATCTAACCCCCCGGGATTCGACGTTATTGTCTTATCCCAAGCGTAGCAGGGGGGCAGATTTGTCACATTTGAGGACCCAGGCCCTTGATATAGGTCAGGATTTGCCGGCGGTTTCGGGGGATGAAGGTTCGTTGGTCTGTTCGCAGGCTCGGCAAAGATGCCGTTGGCGGAGGAACTGGGCGGCGAAAATAACGGCCCAGATCAGTACACCCGCCCAGATATAGGGCTTGGGAATCTGGAAGGTACCACTGATGGCAAACTCCACCAGGAGCATCAGGGCAACGGCCAGAACCGCATTGACCATGGCCGTAACCATGGCTTGCCCGCAGGCTTTGAGATTGGGTTTCATAGGTTTCCGCTTGTTCAGAGAGTAAACGGCGTTCTAATCACTGTGGCGAGAATACGGCTCACCTTACAGACTCTCCATGCGGGAATTCCGCTATTGGAAATTGGTGTATCGGGGCTGGCGTCCATATAATGTGCGCCACATCATTGATAGGCATCCAAGGCAAAGAGGCGTCCATGCCAGAGTTTCAGACAACGGATGAAGGTTTCGAGCGGGTATCACTCCGGGACTACACCGAGAAGGCGTACCTGGACTATTCCATGTATGTCATTCTGGACCGGGCTCTGCCCAACGTAGGGGACGGGCTCAAGCCCGTACAGCGGCGGATTGTATACGCCATGTCGGAGCTGGGGCTGAAGTCCACCTCCAAATACAAGAAATCGGCTCGTACCGTGGGTGATGTGCTTGGTAAGTTCCACCCGCACGGCGACAGTGCCTGTTACGAGGCCATGGTGCTCATGGCCCAGCCGTTTTCTTACCGCTACCCGCTGGTAGACGGGCAGGGTAACTGGGGGTCTCCGGATGATCCCAAATCCTTTGCCGCCATGCGATATACCGAATCGCGGCTGGCCCCCTTCGCGGAAGTGCTGCTCAGTGAGCTCGGGCAGGGAACCGTGGATTGGGTGCCAAACTTTGACGGCACCATGGAAGAACCCTCGGTGCTTCCGGCCCGGCTTCCGCACGTGCTGCTCAACGGTACCACGGGTATTGCCGTTGGTATGGCGACGGATATTCCGCCCCATAATGTTCGGGAAGTCACAGCCGCCTGTATTCGTCTGCTGGATCAGCCCGATGCGTCCGTTGATGAGTTGTGCGAACACATCAAAGGACCGGACTTCCCGACCAGGGCTGAAATCATCACTCCTCGCAAAGACTTGCGCCAGATTTACGAGACCGGTCGGGGGTCGCTGCGGATGCGCGCACGCTGGATTCGCGAGAATGGCGAAGTGGTGATCACTGATCTGCCCCACCAGGTCTCAGGAAACCGGGTGCTGGAGCAGATTGCCCAGCAGATGCAGACCAAGAAGCTGCCCATGGTGGCAGACCTGCGCGATGAATCGGATCATGAAAATCCGACCCGTCTGGTGATTGTGCCCCGCTCCAATCGGGTTGATCTGGACGGGCTGATGGCTCACTTGTTTGCCAGTACCGATCTGGAGAAGACCTATCGGGTCAACATCAACGTGATTGGCAACGATGGCCGGCCAGGCGTGAAAGGCTTGTACACCATTCTGACCGAGTGGCTGGCATTCCGGAAGACAACGGTAACACGCCGTTTGCAGCATCGCCTGGACAAGGTGCTGGCGCGGTTGCATCTTCTGGAAGGCCTGTTGATTGCCTACCTCAATATTGATGAGGTGATTGAGATTATCCGCACCGAAGAGAAGCCCAAGGCCGAACTGATGGCGCGCTTTGGTTTGTCGGCGGAGCAGGCCGAGGCCATTCTGGAGCTGAAATTGCGGCACCTGGCCAAGCTGGAGGAAATGAAGATCCGCGGCGAGCAGGATGAGCTCTCCACCGAGCGCGATGAGCTGCAGGCCATTCTGGGCTCTGAAGACCGGCTTCGCGAACTGATCAAGACCGAACTCGAGCAGGATGCCGAGACCTTTGGTGATGACCGCCGTTCGCCGATTGTCGAGCGGGAGGAAGCCCGCGCCTTCAGTGAAACCGATCTGGTATCCAACGATCCGGTGACGGTGGTTCTGTCGGACAAAGGTTGGGTTCGTGCCGCCAAAGGGCATGACATTGACCCCGCTGGTCTCAGCTACAAGTCTGGCGACCGTTTTGCCCTGGCGGCGAAGGGGCGCAACAATCAGCAGGCGATTTTCCTGGATTCCACCGGCCGGGCCTATTCATTAATGGCCCACAGTCTGCCGTCTGCCAGGGGGCAGGGCGAGCCCCTGACCGGGCGGATCAATCCCCCCTCCGGAGCTACTTTCTCCGGTTTGTTGATGGGTAATCCCGAACGTAAGACACTGCTGGTCACCGACGGTGGCTATGGTTTCGTCACGTCGCTGAACGACATGATCAGCAAGAATCGCGCGGGCAAGGCCGTGGTCAGCGTGCCCAAAGGCGCCAGAATCATGCCGCCGGTGATGATTCCGGAAACGGCATCTACCCTGTACCTGGCGGCCATATCCAATGAGGGCCGCATGCTGGTGTTCCCACTCAGCGAGCTGCCGGAGCTGGCCAAGGGTAAAGGTAACAAGATCATCAGCATTCCCTCCGCACGGGTGCAGAATCGCGAAGAATACGTGGTTGCGGTCGCCGTGTTCGGTGAAGAGGATCAGCTGGAAGTGAAAGCGGGTAAGCGCAAGCTGGGCCTGCGGTTTGGCGATCTTGAGCACTACCTGGGTGAACGGGGCCGTCGTGGTCATAAGCTGCCCCGGGGCCTGCAGCGTGTGGATGGTATTGATGTGATTCCGTCGGCGGCGCGAGCCGAGGAAGAAGCCCAGAGTGGGGAGACGACAGACAGTGAGTGAGCTGGTACTGGTAAACGTATCGGGCCGGGACAAACCCGGCCTGACCTCGGAAATCACCGGAATCATGGGGCGCTACGATGTCCGCATTCTGGATATTGGCCAGGCGGTTATTCATGACCATCTGACCTGGGGCATTCTGATCGAAATCCCGGATGAATCGAAATCCTCTCCGGTGATCCGTGACTTGCTGTTCCGGCTGCACGCGCTCGATCTGCAGGTGCATTTTGCGCCGATCACCGAGCAGGAATATCAGGCCTGGGCCGAGGGCCGCAACCGGGCCTGCTACATCGTGACCCTGCTGTCCCGGGACATCAAGGCTGAGCAGATTGCCAGGGTGTCGGCGATTACGGCGCGCCATGGCCTGAATATCGACAATATTACCCGGCTGTCAGCACGGCCATCACTGAATACCTCGGAAAACCGCATTGCCTGCGTCGAATTCTCGGTACGGGGAACACCCTCGGATCTTGAACAGCTTCGTGCCGATTTTCTGCACATTGCCGGCGAGATGAATGTGGATATCGCCTTCCAGGAAGATTCAATCTTCCGGCGCAACCGCCGGCTGGTGGTGTTCGACATGGACTCCACGCTGATTGAAGCGGAAGTGATCGACGAGCTGGCCCATGAAGCCGGGGTCGGAGAACAGGTGGCTGAAATCACCGAGCGTGCCATGCAGGGTGAGCTGGATTTCAGTCAGAGCTTTGCCGAGCGCCTGGCCCTGCTAAAGGGGCTGGACGAGTCTGTGCTTGAAGGTATCGCCAACCGGCTGCGGATGACCGAGGGGGCCGAGCACCTGATTCGCAGCCTGAAGGCACTGGGGTATCGGACCGCCATCCTGTCTGGTGGTTTTACCTATTTTGCCCGTCATCTACAGAGTAAACTGGGCATTGACTATATCTACGCCAACGAGCTGGAGATTGTCGATGGCAAAGTGACCGGCCAGGTGAAAGGACAGATTGTAGACGGTAAGCGCAAGGCGGAGCTGTTGCTGGAAATAGCTGAGAAAGAGCACATTTCCCGGGAGCAGGTGATTGCCGTTGGCGACGGCGCCAATGACCTGCCCATGCTCAGTCAGGCGGGCCTGGGAGTTGCCTTCCGGGCCAAGCCGCTGGTCAAGGAGTCGGCACGCCACTCCATCTCCACCCTGGGGCTGGATGCCATCCTGTACCTGATCGGGTTCCGGGAAAGCGAGACCAATCAAACGCTTCAGAATACCCACCTCTGAAACCAAAAAGGGCGAGAATGATCTCGCCCTTTTTGGTTAAGCGGCCGTTGATCAGTTGTCACCGAAGTCGTAGTTCATCTCCGGTACCGGCGCCTGCAGGTAGTAGCCCTGAATGTAATTCACGCCAGCCTGCCAGAGCGTCGCCAGAACACCAGCGTTCTCCACCAGCGGAATGATGGTCAGCTTGCCGGCGTTCTGCAAGCTCTTGACCATTTCCTTGACCTGCTCTTTGGCTTCGTCACTCTTCTGGATCTCTTCGGTGAAGGAACCGTCGATCTTCACATAGTCCGCTTCAATGTGCTTGAGGGTGTTGAACGGATTGAGTGCGCAGCCGAACTGGGAGATGGATACCTTGCTGTGCAGTTCGTGCACCGCCCTGGTGAATTCCTTGGCCTGCTTCATGTAGTTATTGGCATCGCCCTCGCGGATCTGGAAGATCAGCGAATCTCCCGGCAAACGGGCGGCCTTGAGGGCAACGCTGAGCCAGGGAGTGAAGGTCTTGTCCTGCAGTGTCTCGGCTGTGATGTTCAGGAACAGGCGAGTGTCGTGGCCCCGTGAGCGGTGGCTCGACAGCTGCTTGATGGTTTGCAGGATAACCCAGCGGTCGATCTTGATGGCGGTATCGCTGGGCCCCATCGGTGGCAGGAAGTCATAGGGCGACACTTCTTCGTCGTCCTTGTTGAGCATCCGGACAAAGGCCTCGTAATGCTCCTCACCTTCACCGCGCAGGTTGATGATGGGCTGGAACAGCAGCCGGAAACGGTTGTCGTCCAGGGCCTTGAGAATGGCTTCTACCGAGTTGCTTTCATCCAGGCTTTCATATTCAGCCGGGTTGTAAACCAGGACGCCATTGCCGCGCTCGTGACCTTCCTGTTTTTTCACTTCGGCCGAGGCGGTATGGGCCCGGCCCATGAGTTCTTCGGCCTTGGGAGAGTTTTCCGTGATCGCGGCAATACCGATGGAGACGGTCAGCGGAACCGTCCGGCCGTTGATATCGAACAGGTGGTCCTCGACCGATTTGCGAATGCGCTCGCACAGCTTTTCCATACTGGCTTCATCGCAGGGCAGGCACATGACGCAGAAGGCATCGTCGCTCAGGCGGGCCAGGGTAACGTCGTCGCCGGCCTGTTCCCGAAGCAGTGTGGCGAGATCGCCCAGCAGCAGATCCGCGCCCGAGATGCCGACCTGGCTCTTCATGCTCAGGAAATTATCCAGGGCAATGTAGGCGAGGGCGCCGGTCTGGTTGTTCTTGCCTGCGGTGGCAATGGCCTGGGCCAGAGCATCCATCAGGTACTGACGGTTGTACAGGCCGGTCAGCAAATCCTGGCTGCTGATCTGTTTCAGCTTTTCTTCCAGCTCGGCATCGCTGTGTTCCGGCTGCAAAACAATCTGGGTACAGGCCTCACCGTCGTAGGTGGCGGCCGATACCGACATGGTGACATTCAATTCGTGGTCGTCACTGCGGCGGGCAGTGCAGTTGAGAGTCATGCCATCTTTGCGCTCTTCGGCGAAGGCTTTCATGAACTCCTTGTATTTCTCCTGGCTGTCCGGTGTCAGGGTATCGAGTACCGGAATACAGATCAGCTCGTCGATGTCGTCGTAGCCCAGGAAGTCCATGTAGGACTGGTTGGCATAAATGTGCATGCCATCATTGATGTAGGCGATGGCATCTTTCGAGCTTTCCAGCAGCAACTGGCAACGCTGCTCGGCCTCACGCAGATGAGATTCCAGTACCCGGCGTTTGCGGCGCTCATCAAGAGCTGCCAGCTCCCGCTTGACCACCAGAACGAGCTGGTCGGTATACTGAAAGGGTACGGCATCCTGGGCACCGGCACGGATGATGTTGACGGTACGCTCGCGGCTGTATTCCTCGGTCAGCAGAACGAAGGGGATGTCCTTGTCCATGCGCTTGACCATGGCCAGAGCATCGTCTGCCCCGAATTCCTGTTCCAGGTCGCGTGCCAGCAGCAAGTCCCAGTTGGAGGTCTTGAGCGCTTCTTCCAGATCTTCTTCCGAGGTAATCCGGTGAGCGCGGGTAGCCTTGCCGGAGTTGCGGAGCAAGCTGACCATGGATTCCGCATCGTTTTGTGATGGGTCAAGAATCAGCAGGTGTACGGTCGTGTTTTTCTTCTGCATTCGTCAGACGTCTCGTGGTGCCGGATATTCACGGATGAATGATGCAGGGGTTGGCCAGCAATAACAACCCTGGCCATGCCGGCAGTTGACGGGCCGCACTATTTAAAGCGACGGCCACAGTGAGTCAAATTCGTCTTCCGTAGTGCCTGGCGTTGATGGGGGAGCACCACGGCCGGCAGTTGGGGTGATGGGATTCTGGAGTTTCAGCTCGAACTGGCTGATGCTGCCAGTGGCCGAGACCTTTTTCAGCAGCTGCCCCTGGTCTTCCCGACCATCGTGCAGCAGCGAAATCCGGCTGCCGGTCTGGAACGGCAGTCGCGGGGTAATCAGTGTCGCGGCCTGATTGACCACGCTGATTTCGGGCAGCAGCAGGCCCCTGAGGTACTCGCTGCTGTTGCCGACTTTCTGGATAAGTCGCACGGCACAGGGCGCGGCGCTCGGCGCCAGTAGCTCAATGCCCACCTGAGTGCCCTGGTTGCGGATCTGGCGCAGCCAGCGCACAACGGCAATGCTCCAGGGGTGGGAGCTTTGTTCTCGCACGCCCAGAATTTCACCGGCCTGCAACGACGCCGGTACATTGCTCTCCCAGGCCACACAGTAGCCGCCGGGGCTGGTGTTGACCAGCAGGGCGTGGTGCGATCTTGGTCTGTTTTTATCCTGGGCCGCTGATGGTTGTTGACTGCCGCCACTGGTGCGGAAGTTGATCGGGGCATCGGCAGAATGCAGCCGGTCTTCGTTCGGGCCGGCATCGTGTGCGCCGGACCAGGCATCTGCCTTGCGATTGGCATTCCGGATAAACAGGTTATCGGATTCGAGATGACTGCTTTCGTTGCCATCCAGAAACTCCGAGAACGCTTTCTGGCCGGCTACGAAGTAGTGCGCAGCGGTCAGACCTACGCACACTTCCAGCGTGCCCTGGCTGGCGATGCGGTTAAAGTTGCGCTTGGCCAGAATGCCGAGTGCCTGGCTCAGGTGCGTAAGTAAGGTATCGCTCACCGTGGAGGGAATCTTGAGGGCTTCGCCTCCATGGCCGTCTTGGCGCCTGGCGTGCAGGGTCTCTGCCAGCAGGGTGGATAGATCGCGGGTGTCGAAGCTGAAGCTTTCATTGCCCGGTGTATTTTCGAGCAGGCTGCGGTAGACCGGCGGATTGTCTTTTTCCATATTGATGACGAACAGGCTGTCGGGGCCCAGATCCGGGGCACACTGGCAGTGCTCGGTCCAGGATTCGAACAGGTCATATACCTGTGTCAATTCGGCCTGACGCAGTTGGTTAGGCCGCGCACAGCCAAGCAGAAGAATACGTTTGTAGCTGTCGACAACCGTACTGGCTCGTCGGTGCGTGAGGGTGTCGTCATCCACCTCCATGTTGGCCAGTTTGTTCCGGTGCGCAAAACGGAACATGCGATGGCATTCCAGCCAGCTGTTGGCCGGGCTCGGACAATACAGTTGATGGGACCGAAGTATGGTGGCGGCCAGCTCCGACATTGCCCTATGGATTGCCGTGGCAATTTGGCGCCGGTGTTTGTCTACTCCGCCATTGTCGACGTATTCCAGCAGACAAAGCTTGTATCCGGCGGCCAGGTGCAGCTGAAGTGCCTGGGTCAGATTGGCAATCTTTCGTTGTTTTTCAGGCAGCGCGATGGCCAGCCCGAGAAAATGCCTTGACAGTTCATTGCAGACAAAATGAATCTTGTCCCGCACGATCTCCAGAAACTGCATGCGTTGGAGCGGAGACAGGAACAGATGGTTCAGCTCAATGATCGCGTGATACAGCTGACGCGAAGCCTCACCGGTATTGGCCATCGGCAACTGATCCGCCCACACGCGAAAGGCCTTGGGGGTGGTGTCGCAAAACGACAGGCTCGCTGTTTTCTGTTCAGGAACCTTAAGCTCGGGTTTCAGGATCTTACCATCCATGTTCTCACGCCAATGTCGGGACTGCGTTAGTTGTAACTCAGCGAAAACGCCGAAAATACAGGTCGTTATTGTTTATGGATATTGAACTTTAAGATAGCAAAGCAACGACAAAAAGCGAGAAAATCATGAGTTGACAATGTTTGACAAGTGAAAGTGGGCCAGCTTTTACGACAGGTCTCATGAGCCCAGGTCCAGCGGGGTCTTGCTGGCGCGGCCGGGAAGCTCCCGAACCAGCTTTGGAACCAGGAAGCCGGGCAGATTTTCCAGCATTTCGTTAACTATCCGGATGGCGTCGGTGTCACTCACGGAGAAGTGCCGGGCACCGGAGACGGGATCAAAGGCGTGCAGGTAATAGGGCATAACCCCCGCTTCGAACAGCGTCTCGCTCAAGGCTGAGAGTGTGGCGCTGCTATTGTTGACACCTCTGAGGATTACGCTCTGGTTCAGCAGGGTAACCCCGGCCTCGCTCAGACGTCGGAATGCCTGGCGGGTGGCCTGGTCTATTTCTGCCGGGTGATTCACGTGCACCACCAGGACCTTTTGCAGTCGGGTTCGGGACAGCCAGTCAATCAGGCTGTCGCATACCCGCTGTGGTATCACCACGGGCAGGCGGGAATGAATGCGTAACCGGCGAAGATGGGGGATGTCACCAAGCAGTTCGGCCCATTGCGAGAGCAGGCGGTCGTTCACTGCCAGTGGGTCACCACCACTGAAAATCACTTCGTTGATTTCCGGGCTGGCGGACAGGCTGTCGATGACCTGGCGTCGGTCTTCCGGCCCAAGACGGTGATCGCCGTAGGGAAAATGCCGACGAAAACAGTAGCGGCAATTGATAGCGCATTGTCCCGTGATCATGAGCAAGGCACGGCTGGTGTATTTGCGAATAAGGCCGGTGGTCTGGATGGCCGACGCCTCTTCCAGCGGGTCCGATACGAAATCGGGATGGACCTCCGCCTCCTGGGCGACAGGAAGTACTTGCCGCAGCAAGGGGTCATCCGGGTTGCCTGGCTCAATCCGTGCCAGGTAGGGCTCGGGCACCCGGATCGGAAACAGTCTGTGGCCGCAGGCGGCGCCTCTGTACCAGTCCTCCGGAGCGAGCCCCAGACGTTCCAGCAGTTGTTCCGGCGTCGTGACCGATTGGCTCAGTATCTGTTGCCAGTCCGGTGTGTTGCCTGGTTCAACCCGGACATCGGGTGGATGGCTGGCATCGCGGGCTTCTATACGGGCGGGGGTTCGCTGTATCATAGCGACCTTTGAAATTTTAACGACAGTCTGTCAGGTGGACATTTCATGGCTTCATATTCTACCAACGAATTTCGCAGCGGTCTCAAGGTTTTGCTGGATGGCGACCCTTGTATCATGCTCGAGAATGAATTCGTCAAGCCGGGCAAGGGCCAGGCATTCAACCGGGTCAAGCTGCGCAACCTCATGACCAACCGGGTGTGGGAACGTACCTTCAAATCCGGAGAGTCTCTGGAAGCGGCCGACGTTGTCGAGCAGGATATGGAATACCTGTATACCGATGGCGAGTTCTGGCACTTCATGCTGACTGATGGCTCATTCGAGCAGTACGCGGCTGATGCCAAGGCGGTTGGCGATACCGTCAAGTGGCTGAAAGAGCAGGACGTTTACACCGTGACTCTGTACAACGGCGCGCCGCTGACCGTGACCCCGCCGAACTTTGTCGAGCTGGAAGTGGTTGATACCGATCCGGGCATGAAAGGCGATACGGCTCAGGGCGGCTCCAAGCCCGCGACCCTGTCTACCGGTGCCGTTGTGAACGTGCCCCTGTTCATCACTATTGGTGAAGTGCTGAAGGTTGATACCCGCTCCGGTGAATACGTCAACCGTGTCAAAAGCAGCTGATCACCGATCATGACTGATGGCCCTGTCTGGCAGCCCTCTGCCTCCCGGGCCGCTCTGGAAAGCCGAGCACAGCTTCTGGCCCACGTGCGCGGCTTTTTTTCTGAGCGGCAGGTGCTGGAAGTAGAAACACCGGTGCTGGGACGCCACGGTGTGACTGACGTCAATCTCGACGGCATTCCTTCTGCGGTCGACGCTGGCGGCGTTCAGGGGGGCTGGTTGCAGACGTCCCCTGAGTATCACATGAAGCGGCTGCTGGCCGAAGGTTCAGGATCAATATTTCAGATTGCCCGAGTGTTTCGTAACGGTGAGCGCGGCAAACGTCACAATCCGGAATTCTCCATGCTGGAGTGGTACCGCGTTGGCTTTGACGATCAAAAACTGATGCGGGAAGTCTCGGATCTGGTCTGTGGCTGGCTGGAGTGCTCGCCTCCGGAAACCCTGAGCTACCGTGAGGCGATGCATTCCATTGCGGGTATCGACCCGATGACCATCACCGACCGGGACCTTGAACGCTACTGTGAACAGTGGCTGGAGCCGGAACAGCTGGCCGGCCTCGGCCGGGATGGCTGCCTGGATCTGGTGATGAGTTTCGTGGTGGAACCGGAATTGGGCCGAGAGCAACCGGTTTTCATTAACCGCTATCCCGCCTCTCAGGCAGCTCTGGCGCGCATCTCTGAGCATCAGGGCTTTAGAGTGGCGCACCGGTTTGAGCTCTACATCAATGGTCTCGAGCTGTGTAACGGTTACTGGGAGTTGACGGATCCGGCCGATCAGCGAGCCCGTTTTGCCGCGGATAACCGGCTCCGGCGTGCCAGTGGCAAGCCGGAGATGGCAATAGACGATGCTTTTCTGGCGGCGCTGGATAACGGCTTACCGGACTGCGCGGGTGTGGCTCTCGGCCTGGACCGGCTGCTGATGCTCAAGCTTGGCAGTACCGATATCCGGGACGTTCTCGCGTTTCCGATTGAGCGGGCCTGAGCCTTGCTATTCGACGTGTAGTTTGCCGAAGGCTTCGCCCAGCTGAACGGTCTTTTCGGCCACCTGATTCGGCTGCCATTTAACCGCACCCTTGGGCATCACCATTACCACGGTGGAGCCCAGGCGGAAGCGGCCCATTTCCTGACCTTTTTCAAACTTAACGGCATCGTCTCCGTGGTACTGCCATTGCATAACTTTGCCGGAATTGGGCGCTACCACGCCGGCCCAGGTGGTTTCCACGCTGCCAACAATCATCGCGCCGACCAATACCATAGCCATGGGGCCCGCCTCGGTGTCGAACAGGCAAGCCACCCGTTCGTTTCGGGCGAACAGGTTCGGCACATTTTCGGCGGTTACCGGATTGACTGAGAACAGCTTCCCGGGTACGTAGACCATTTCTTTCAGGGTGCCAGCCATGGGCATGTGAATACGGTGGTAATCCTTGGGCGACAGGTAAATAGTGGCGAACTCGCCTTCCCGGAAGGGCTCGGCCCGTTCGTCATCGCCGCCGAGCAGTTCGGTGAGACTGAATGACTGTCCCTTGGCCTGGAATACACGGTCTGTGCTGATCTGGCCAATCTGGCTGATGGCGCCGTCCACCGGGCTGGTGAGGGTTTCCGGTGCGGGGTCTATGGTGCGAGCGCCCGGCTTGAGTGCACGGGTAAAAAACGCGTTGAACGTGGGGTAGGCGGTAAAGTCTGGCTCAGCGGCCTCGCTCATGTTCACGCCATAGCGGCCGATAAACCATTTGATCACACGGTTTTTCAGGGCTGGAGTGCTCTCGCTGTCGGCCAGACGGCCTGCCAGGCGGGAAACCGCCAGCTGGGGTGTGACGTATTGGCTAAGAACAAACAGTTTATCAAGCATTCCGGGAGACTCTTGCGATCATAAAGCGCGGTAGTCTACCAAACCCGGCGCAGTGTATAGAAATTGTTTCACAGCTTCGCTGTTACGGTTGATGCTTGCTATTATCAGATCACATTTTGGGTGTTCCCGGCTGAGCCAGCTTCGGGTAGTAACCGGCCCCGGCCGTTAACCAGACAAAAGGCGTGCATAGTCACCATGTTATTGATCATTGGAGCTGTGGTCGTTGTTGCGTGCGTTCTTGGTGGGTACGTTCTGCACGGAGGCAATCTGGCGGTTTTGTGGCAGCCGACAGAAATCCTGATTATCGGCGGAGCGGCCGTTGGTTCATTTATCATCGCCAACCCGTTACACACGGTAAAAGAGGTGTTTCAGGCGTGTATCCGGTTGCTGACCGGGTCTCCTTTCAATAAATCCTATTATATGGATTTGCTCAGTCTGCTCTATGAGGTGTTTGACAAGTCCCGCAAGCAGGGCGTCATGGCCATTGAGGAGGACATCGATAACCCGGAGTCGAGTCAGATCTTCAGTCGTTATCCGGCGATTATGAAATCCCGGCACCTGCTGGATTTCATCACTGATTACCTGCGCATCATCAGCTCCGGCAATATGGCCCCGCATGAGCTGGAAGGCATGATGGAAAACGAAATCGAAAATCGACAGCACGAGCTTGAAGAGCCTGCTCATGCGGTCAACAAGATTGCCGATGCTCTGCCAGGGCTGGGTATTGTCGCCGCCGTGCTCGGGATCGTTATCACCATGGGGTTCCTCACGGAAGGGCCGGAGAAAATCGGCTTGAGCGTTGCGGCGGCACTTGTTGGTACCTTTCTCGGCATCTGGATGGGGTATGGTTTTGTCGGGCCAACCTCGATTGCGCTTGAGCATGCCGCCAAATATGAGCTGAAAGCCTACGAGTGTGTTAAATCGGCCATTGTCGCGACGGTGTCAGGACAGGCTCCCCAAATGGCAATCGAATTTGGGCGCAAGGCACTCCCTACCGAAAAGCGACCGGGATTTCAGGAGCTCAATGACCACGTTCGCTCAAAGTAACAAAAAGCCTGGTTAGCCTCGGAGAGTATCTTGGAAGAACAGCCGATCATCATCAAACGCAAGAAAAAGGTTGTCGGCGGACATCACGGCGGCTCCTGGAAAGTAGCGTTTGCCGATTTTGCGACCGCCATGATGGCGTTTTTTCTGGTGCTCTGGCTGACGGCGACGGCAACTCCAGAGCAGAAGCTGGCGGTGGAGGGCTACTTCAAGGATCCTGTGGGCTTTACTGAGGGTGGTTCACCGAATCCGGTTGATCTTGAGGGCAGTGCTTCGGTCATCGAGGAAGCTACCCAGGATCAGGAAGCCAGTATCATCCAGATTGAAGACGAGGTGGTGGATGAGCTCGCAGACACCCTGGAACAGCGTAGGATGCAGGAGCTGTTTCAGGACTTGCAGGAGCGGATTGAGCAGAACCAGACCCTGCAGGAGTTCAAGGATCAGTTGCTGATTGATATCACCGATGAGGGTCTGAGGATTCAGATTGTAGACCGGTCCGGTCGGCCCATGTTCGACAGCGGTCGTGCGGAGTTGAAGTACTACTCTCAGGACATTCTGTTTGAGTTGGCCAAGACCCTGGGGTCAGTCAACAACAAGCTCAGCATTACAGGTCATACCGACGCCACGCCGTTTAGCGGCCGACCGGGTTACACCAACTGGGAGTTGTCGGCAGATCGCGCCAACACAGCGCGTCGAGCGCTGGTGGCTGGCGGCGTCCGGCTGGAGCAGATCGCCCGGGTGGTGGGATTGAGTGATTCGGTGCTGTTCGACAGGAGTAATCCCACGGCTCCGGTAAACCGTCGCATTTCCATTATTGTTCTGAACAAAAAGACCGCCGACAGTATCGAGACCGGGGCAGGGCGCTCCGATCAGCCGCTGATTGATCTTACTCGCCCGACGGAGGAGCAGGAGCAGCAGGCTCTGGAACAGCTGGAAGGTGGCGACTGGTTCCAACCGAAAGAAGAACCCGCTCCGGGGGAGCTGAACTGGTAGCGTTGGTTCTGTGGGCTTAGGTGAGCTTGAGACCACGAGCCTGCTGATCGCTCATATCCTGAAGGATGCGATGAAAGCTCTTCAGGCGTTCCGCTGAAATCTCACCAGCCTCGGCAGCTGCGTCCAGAGCGCAGCCCGGATCTCCCATGTGCCGGCAATTGCGGAACTTGCAGAGCCCGATCAGCGGCCGGATTTCCCGAAAGCCGTATTCCACTTCCTGGGGCGTCATGTGCCAGAGACCGAACTCCCGGATACCCGGAGAATCGATCAGATCACCCCCGCCGGGCAGGTGGAACAGTTTGGCCGTGGTGGTGGTATGCACGCCCTTGCCGGTGCTCTCGGAGACCGCGCCTACCCGTAGCAGTTCATCCGGTAACAGCGTCTGAATGATGGAAGACTTGCCTACGCCGGACTGGCCCACAAAGACGCTGGTCTGATTCCGCACCAGAGCTTCCACTTCCGGGGCTGGCGTGCCTGCGGTTTCTGCGGCTGAAGTGCGCGCCACCTCATAGCCCAGCGCCTGATATCTGGCCAGCAGGGCTTCGATCTGATCCCGGTTGTCGTCGTTAATCAGATCTGTCTTGTTCAGGAGGATGACCGCCGGAATGTCAGAGCTTTCAGACGCCACCAGATAACGATCGATCAGGTTGTCGTGGGGCTCGGGCTCGGGGGCAATGACCAGAATGATATGGTCGATATTGGCGGCCACCGGTTTTAGCGCGCCAAAGTTGTCCGGGCGCTGCAGCAGGTTTTCCCGTTCACAGCGGGCAACAATCACGCCGGTTTTGCTTTTGCCTGGTCGCCAGACCACCCGGTCTCCGGTCACCAGGCTGTCAATGTTGGCTCTGACGAAACAGCGGAACACCTGCCCGGATTCCGGGCCTTCAAGCGCCTCGATATCCAGTTGCTGGCCGTAGTGTGCAATCACCAGTCCATTCTGCTCAGGACCAAGCTCACCGGCGGCGGCTTGTTCTTCCACCGCTTTTTCCTTGCGTGCAGCTCTCACCGTCCGTTCTTTCTGGATCTTTTCGATGCGCCATTGCTGGCGTTTGTTCAATCGTCGTTTTGCCATCTGCGTTCAATCGGTTAACCGGCGTTTGGGTATCACATCATACGTGAATCGTGGACAATACACAGAACTTCATCCACCCGACAAAACGGCATAGGTAACAGCGAGATGAGTAACGGCGACCGCCTGATCTGGATTGACCTAGAAATGACCGGTCTGGATCCCGAGCAAGAACGCATTATCGAGATGGCCAGCATCATCACCGACTCCCAGCTGAATATCGTGGCAGAGGGGCCGGTGATTGCCATTCACCAACCCGACAGCCTGCTGGAGCAGATGGATGAATGGTGTACCCGCACCCATGGTGCCAGTGGTCTGACCCAACGGGTCAAAGAGAGTACCATCAGCGAGGCAGAGGCCGAGCAGCAAACCCTCGAGTTTTTGGGCAAACATCTGGAGCCAGGACAATCCCCGCTCTGTGGCAACAGTATTGGTCAGGATCGGCGGTTTCTGGTGAAATACATGCCCAAACTGGAAGCCTTCTTCCACTACCGCAATCTCGATGTCTCAACGGTAAAGGAGCTGGCCCGCCGCTGGCGCCCGGACGTGCTGGAAGGAGTCAAGAAACAGGGCAGTCATCTGGCTCTGGACGATATCCGTGACTCCATCAATGAACTGCGTCACTACCGGGATCATTTCTTCAAGCTATAGTCCGTGCTGTTTCAAGGCCCAGGCCACGTGCTCGCGGACCAGTTCCGACGGGTGGTCGGCCCGGGCTTTGAGTGCCTCCACCACCGGAATGGTGCTGGGGGCGTTGCCCAGTCCCACCGCCAGATTCCTGAGCCAGTTTTCATAGCCGGTGCGCCGGATTGCTGACCCTTCCGTGCGCTTCAGAAACTCCTGCTCGGTCCACAGGAACAGCTCCGCCAGGGATGAATTGTCCAGGCCATGCCTGGGCTTGAAGTCTTCCTCGTCGGTAGGTTTGTTGAACTTGTTCCAGGGGCAGACCAACTGACAATCGTCGCAGCCGAATACCCGGTTGCCCATTTGGGAACGCAGCTCTTCCGGAATCGGCCCCTTCAGTTCAATGGTGAGATAGCTGATACAGCGCCGGGCATCCAGTAAGTGAGGGCCTACAAAGGCATTGGTCGGGCAGATGTCCAGGCAGGCAGCGCAAGAGCCGCAGTGTTGGCTGTCGAACGGTGCATCCAGGGGCAGGGGCGCACTGGTGAAGATTTCTCCCAGAAAAAAGAACGAACCGGCTTTGGGGTGAATCAGCATGTTGTTTTTGCCAATCCAACCCAGTCCGGCCCGTTGCGCCAGTCCTCGCTCAAGTACCGGCGCGCTGTCGACAAATGCCCGGTAGTCATAGCCGCTGACAGCCTCGTCAATCCATTTTGCCAGCGTGGCCAGGCGTTTGCGCATCAGTTTGTGGTAGTCGCGCCCCAGGGCGTAGCGAGTAACGTAGGCCCGTTCCCGGTCAGTAAGCACTTGTTTCGGGTTGTCTGGTGCTGGCAGGTAATCCAGTCGGACGGAAATGACGCGGGTGGTCCCGGGTACCAGGGAGTCGGGTGTGTAACGTTTGTCGCCATGGTCGGCCATGTAGGCCATCTGGCCGTGGTAACCTGCTGCCAGCCAGCGCTGAAGACGTTCTGCGTGAGGCCCCGTCTCCGCCCGGGTAATCCCGGCATCGGAAAAGCCCAGCTCCCGTGCCCACCGGCGGATCTGTTCGGGCAGGTCCGCGAGCTCTGTATGGAGCGTTTCTGAAGCTGGGTGTTCTGGGGTAACGGCCATAGTGGACTACTGGCAGGTGCGGCCCTGCGAAGATTTAATTTGATTAAGTTATGACCTTTTTTCCTGTTTTGCTATGCTTTACAGGTATCTGGCCAATTTTCTTAAACCGGTTTCTGTATCTGGGAGTTCCCGGCAAATGCCCTCTGTTTTCGAGCACAGTCTACCAGAAGCGCTCTATTCCGCCGACTCGGTGCGGGCGATGGATCGCTATCTGATTGAGCGGCAGGGGGTGGATGGCTTCGAATTGATGCAAATGGCAGCAAGATCGGCATTTCGTCACCTGGTGGCATTCTGGCCCGGAGCGCAGCCTGTGCTTGTGTTGTGCGGGGCTGGCAATAACGGCGGCGATGGCTACCTGGTGGCCGCCAACGCTAAGCGTCATGGCATTGATGTGGCGTGTGTTGCCGTGGCGCCGACGGAAAAGCTCACGGGCGACGCCCGGTCTGCGTGCCAGAAAGCCCGGGCCGATGGTGTCGAGATTCTTGAAGGCAGTGCCCTGTCCGATGCCGATTTGCAAGCGCGGATGGATAGCGCTGCGGTGGTGGTAGATGCCATGCTCGGTACCGGAGTAACCGGCGCGCCCAGGGAGCCCTTTGCCAATGTTATTGGTCAGTTGAACCAATCCGGAAAGCCTGTATTGGCGGTGGATTTGCCGTCCGGCCTGGATGCCACAACCGGTGCCGCGACAGGGGATGTGGTGCATGCCGATGTGACGGTCACTTTTATCGGCGCCAAGACTGGCCTCTTCACCGGCGCAGGCGCGGGTGTCTGTGGTCAGGTAATGTTTGAAGCGCTGGGGGCGATTAACGCCGGTCAGCAGAGCGGGGAAATGCCCTTGGCCGAGCTTTATCCCTGGGCGCGATGCCAGTCCTGGTTGCCGGAACGCCCCGCTAACGCCCACAAGGGCATGTTCGGTCATGTCCTGGTGGTGGCGGGAGATCACGGTTTCGGCGGGGCGGGTATCATGGCTGCAGAGGCGGCCTCCAGGGCCGGCGCCGGGTTGGTGTCATTGGCCACCCGGCCGGAATACGTTACCGCTGCGCTGGCTCGTTGTCCGTCGTTGATGGTCAGGGGTGTAACCCACGGGTCTGAGTTGCCGGCTTTACTGGAGAAACCCGACGTCGTGGTCTGCGGACCCGGGATCGGCCAGTCCGCCTGGGGACAGCAAATGCTGCAGCAGGTTATTGCCAGTGGCAAGCCCAGAGTGTTGGACGCAGATGCACTCAACATCATGGCCGACCGCGCCCCGGCGCCGGCGGACAACCATGTGCTGACGCCCCACCCGGGAGAAGCGGCCAGGCTGCTGGGCTGCAGTGTTCAGGAAGTCGAGGCGGACAGGATGGGAGCGGCAGCACGCATACAGAAGCTGTGGCATGGCATTGTCCTGCTCAAAGGTGCGGGTACGGTTGTTGCCACCGGCAGCGGAGTGCCCGGCATAATACCGGGCGGTAATCCGGGGATGGCGACAGGGGGCATGGGCGATGTGCTGTCGGGCATCCTGGGGGCATTTCTCGGGCAAATTCCGTCCGCCCGTCAGGCGGTAATGGCTTCAGCGGCTTTACATCTGGCGGCCGCGGATGAGGCGGGGCAGAATAAAGGCTATATGGGGCTGCTCCCGGCTGATGTGATCGAAGCCGTGCCACAGGTGCTGGTAAGGTCGGAGCGGCCTGAATGTTTTAGTGACCGGGGGAATCGATGAGTATTTTTGGTAATGAACGCCGGTTGTTTCTGGAAGATGAGGCCGAGACGGAAAAACTTGGTGGTGAGTTGGCCCGGTTGGCCAGTCATGCCCGGGAAGGCCTCACCGTTTTTCTCGACGGCGAATTGGGGATGGGCAAGACGACCCTGAGCCGAGGTGTTATGAGAGGGCTTGGCCACGAGGGTGCCGTCAAGAGCCCGACCTATACACTGGTTGAACCCTACGAACACCTGGAACCACCGGTGTACCATTTTGATCTGTACCGGCTGGGTGACCCCGAGGAACTGGAATACATGGGAATCCGGGATTATTTTGCCAGCCAGAGCATCCGGATTATTGAGTGGCCGGAGCGTGGTCAGGGAGTCTTGCCTGATCCGGATCTGGAAATCCATCTTGAACGGGAAGGTCAGGGGCGCTCTGTGGTATTGCGCGCCCGTTCGGAGCTTGGGGCTTCCTTGCTTAATGAAATAGAACTGATAGGGCCGGATTCATGAAAATCTTGGTGATTATGGCGCTGTTACTTTCAGCCAGTACAGTTTTGGCCGGTACCCGTGTCGAGGGGGTGCGTTTGTGGCCGGCTCCGGATCATACCCGCCTGGTGCTGGACACTGCCGGTCTGGTTGAGCACAACGTATTCTCTCTGAGTGGACCGTCCCGGCTGGTTATTGATCTGAAGGATGCTGCTCTCGGCACGGATTTCAGCAAGGTCGACCTTTCCGGTAGCCCCATTCAGCGTATTCGCAGCGCGCCAAGGAATGGTAACGATTTGCGGGTGGTGCTGGATCTGAAAAGTGATATCAAGCCTCGCAGCTTTGTGCTGGAGCCGAATCAGCAGTATGGCCATCGTCTGGTGGTCGATTTGATTGACGAACAGGGCAGCCGTCTCGATCGGGCGACGAGCCCGACGGTGACCCAGGATTCTGCCGGTAAGCGTGACATTATCGTGGTTATCGACGCCGGTCATGGCGGCGAAGATCCGGGCGCAATCGGGCCCCGGGGGACCCGGGAAAAGGATGTCGTGCTGAGAATGGCAAAGCGTCTGGCCGATCTGATCAACCAGCAGAAAGGGTTCACGGCCAAGCTTACTCGGACAGGCGATTATTACGTGGGCTTGCGGAACCGCACCTTGCTGGCCCGCAAGTACAACGCGGATCTGTTCGTGTCCGTGCACGCCGATGCCTTCAGAACGCCGCAGCCACGGGGAGCATCCGTCTTCGCGCTGTCTCAGCGCGGTGCCACCAGTGAAACGGCTCGATGGCTCGCCCAGAGCGAGAACCGTTCAGATTTGATCGGTGGTGCCGGCGGTGTCTCTCTGGATGGCCGTGATGACATGCTGGCCGGGGTATTGCTGGATCTCTCCATGACCGCAAGTATCAACGCCAGTCTGGGGGTTGGAGATTCCGTGCTGGGCCGGTTGGGCCGTGTGGCCAAGCTTCACAAACAGGGGGTGGAGCAGGCGGCATTTGTGGTTTTGAAGTCGCCGGACATCCCCTCGATTCTGGTGGAGGCCGGTTTCATCTCGAATCCGACCGAAGAGAAGAATCTTGCGTCCGAGTGGTACCGCAACAAGCTGGCCAACGCCATTTTCGATGGCATCGAGCAGTATTTTCGTCGCACACCACCTCCCGGCACTTTGCTGGCCTGGGAAAAACAGCAAAACCGGGGTGGCACCGACGTCAGCCAGTACCGGATACAGCGAGGCGATACTCTCTCGGGCGTTGCCCGGGAGAATCAGACCACCGTCAGCGAGCTGATGCGCTTTAACGGGATGAACGATGATCGTGTTATGGTAGGGCAAACCATTCGCATCCCCTCATCCTGATCAAGAGGTAGTCCCCGGATATGCCCCACATCCAGTTACTGTCCCCCCGGCTTGCCAACCAGATTGCTGCCGGGGAGGTGGTAGAACGTCCTGCTTCTGTTGTTAAAGAGCTGGTTGAAAATGCCCTGGATGCCGGGGCCTCGCGCGTCGATGTGGAGATCGAGCAGGGTGGGGCAAAACTGATCCGGGTGCGTGACGACGGCTCCGGTATTGAAGAGGTGGACCTGCCTCTGGCCCTGAGCCGGCATGCCACCAGCAAAATCCTGACTCTGGATGATCTTGAGGCCGTGGCCTCTCTGGGATTCCGGGGTGAGGCATTAGCCAGTATCAGCTCCGTGTCACGCCTGACCCTCACCTCCCGTACCGAGTTGCAGGAAGCGGCGGCCCGTGTTGAGGTGGAAGGTCGCGACATGGATGCTCGCATCTCACCGGCGGCCCATCCCGTGGGTACCACCGTTGAAGTGAGGGATCTGTTCTTCAATACTCCTGCCCGGCGCAAATTCCTGCGCACGGAAAAAACCGAATTCAACCACGTTGAAGAGTGTGTTCGCCGTCAGGCTCTGAGTCGATTCGATACCGGTTTTACCCTGCGTCATAACCAGAGAGTGGTGCAAAGCCTGCGCCCTGCTGAGACGGATCTGGACAAGGAGCGTCGGATTGGTTCGCTGTGTGGCCAGCAGTTTATCGACAATGCGGTGGTTATTGATGCCGAGGCCACCGGGTTGCGCCTTTGGGGTTGGGTGGCGCTGCCGACCTTTTCTCGCAGTCAGGCAGATCTGCAGTACTTTTTTGTGAATGGCCGGGTGATCCGGGACAAACTGGTCGCCCATGCAGTTCGCCAGGCCTACCGGGACGTTCTGTACAACAACCGTCACCCTGCATTTGTCCTGTACCTGGAGGTAGATCCGGCTACGGTGGATGTCAACGTTCACCCAACCAAGCATGAGGTTCGGTTCCGCGACGGCCGGCTGGTTCACGATTTTATTTTCCGGACTCTGCATCGAGCCCTGGCGGATGTACGCCCGGACGATCATCTCCGTGGGGCGGCGGCCCAATCCTTTGGTCGTGAGTCTGCGGTTGTGGAACCCGAACGTTCGGCTGGCGGTTTCAGTGCCCCGGGCGCATCGGCACCCTGGCCCACACAGTCGCGCACTGAGGCTTATCCGTCGTCGCCCGGGCAGCCACCCCAGCAGGAGTGGCGGGCCAGTGATCAGATGGCGTTTTACCAGTCGTTGAATGAGGGTGGCGGTGTTTCAACCCCCGTTGCCCGGGCAGAAATGCCAGCGGCGTCAGCTTCGGTTACGCCGCCCAGGGATGATGCGGAAGAGCCGCCACTGGGTTATGCGATTGCCCAGCTTCACGGAATCTACATTCTGGCCCAGAGCCGTGCCGGCCTGATCGTGGTGGATATGCATGCCGCCCATGAGCGTATTACTTATGAGCGCATGAAGCGGGCCCTGGTCGAACAGGATCTGAAGAGCCAGCCTTTGCTGGTGCCCCTGTCACTGGCAGTGAGCCAGAAAGAGGCGGCGCTTGCGGAGAGCCATGGTGAAGAGCTGCAGCACCTTGGTTTGCAGATTGAGCGTATCGGGCCCGAGACGTTGGCAGTGCGGCAGATCCCGGCATTGCTTCGAGGGGCAGACACCGAGCAGCTGGTGCGCGATGTGCTGGCAGATCTGATTGAGCACGGCCAGAGTGATCGTGTTGAAGCGGTCACCCATGAATTGCTCGGCACCATGGCCTGCCATGGGTCGGTGCGGGCAAACCGACAGCTCACGATTCCAGAAATGAATTCGTTGCTTCGCGATATGGAAGCAACGGAACGCAGCGGGCAGTGCAACCATGGCCGGCCCACCTGGACCCTGGTCACCCTGTCTGAACTGGACAAGCTGTTTCTGCGGGGGCGCTAAGCGGTGATTCCCGATAACCGCTCCCAACAGGGTTCATTGCCGCCAACGATCTTTCTGATGGGGCCGACTGCGTCTGGCAAGACCGATCTTGCCATTGAGCTCTGCCGTAAGTTGCCCTGTGAGATCATCAGTGTGGATTCCGCGATGGTTTATCGTGGCATGGACATTGGCACCGCTAAACCTTCGCCTGAAGAGCTCGCCCTGGCACCACATCGATTGATCGATATCTGTGATCCGGCGGAGACCTATTCCGCGGCGGATTTTCGCTGCGATGCGTTGGCGGCCATGAGCGAGATATCTGGCCGTGGCCGGATCCCGTTGCTGGTGGGCGGCACCATGATGTACTTCAAGGCGTTGCTGCATGGCATGTCGAATCTGCCTTCGGCAAATCAGGCGCTTCGGGCAGAGATTGAGCGGGAAGCCGAACGCGATGGTTGGGGCGCCCTTCATGAGGAGTTGGCAGAAAAAGACCCCGAGGCCGCGCGCCTGATTCATCCCAACAATCGCCAGCGACTGATGCGGGCCATTGAGGTGATCCGGCTTACAGATAAGCCGATCTCCTCGTTCTGGCAGTCAGAATCGGGAACTTCCGGGCAACATCCGCAGTCTGGTATTGAGGATTACACGTATTTTACCAGCTGGCAGGCAGACGAAAGCGCTGGCCTGCCGTATACTGTTTTTCAGTTTGCCCTGGCGCCTGCCGAGCGCTCTGTGCTGCATTCGCGGATACAGAAACGGTTTCTGGCAATGCTGGATGCAGGCTTCCTTGATGAAGTCCGTGCCTTGATGGCGCGGGGTGATCTCAGTCCCGATCTTCCCTCGATGCGTTGCGTGGGTTATCGACAGGCCTGGGATTACCTGTCAGGCAACGAGGATTACGACAGCTTTGTTGCCAAAGGCGTTGCCGCCACCCGCCAGTTGGCGAAACGGCAGCTTACCTGGTTGCGAAAATGGCGTGATGTATACTGGTTGGACACCGCCGACCCGCAAGTGGTGCTGGATACCTTGAAAAAATCCGGGCTTCACACCACATTTAACTTTGAATGACGATCTGTATTTACTTATAAACAGGAGAAAACACATGTCAAAAGGGCACTCTTTACAAGACCCTTACCTCAATGCCTTGCGCAAGGAACGCATTCCGGTTTCCATCTTTCTGGTCAATGGTATCAAGCTTCAGGGCCAGATTGAGTCTTTTGACCAGTTCGTGATTCTTCTCAAGAATACTGTGAGCCAGATGGTTTACAAGCATGCTATTTCCACTGTGGTTCCTGCTCGTAACGTTCGGCTACCGCAGCAGAACCCGGCAGGTGAAGGTGAGTCTGAAGACTGATAACACCTGCTTTTCCCGCTTTCACACCCGCGCTCCAGGACAGCCTATGTGCTTGAATGGTCGCGGGTGTTTGTGTTTATGGAGTTGATGAAACTTGTTTGAGCGTCCAGATGTCGGAGAACGGGCGGTGCTCGTTCACATTGATTTTACCGCCCACGACGATACCGAAGATCCGGGAGAGTTCCGGGAACTGGTGACCTCCGCCGGCGTAGAGCCAGTTACTACGGTAACCGGCACCCGGAAGCAGCCCAGCCCTCGTTTTTTTGTGGGAGAAGGCAAGCTTGAGGAAATCCGGGATGCGGTGGCTGCCTCCGAGGCCGATGTGGTGCTGTTCAATCATGCCTTGAGCCCGAGCCAGGAGCGTAACATCGAGCGAGAGCTCAAGTGCCGGGTGCTTGATCGCACGGGCGTGATTCTGGATATCTTTGCGCAGCGGGCTCGTACCCATGAGGGGAAACTGCAGGTAGAGCTTGCGCAGCTGGAGCATATGTCTACCCGGCTGGTACGGGGCTGGACTCACCTTGAGCGCCAGAAGGGTGGTATCGGTTTGCGGGGGCCGGGTGAAACCCAGCTCGAAACCGACCGCCGGCTGTTGCGCGAACGCATCAAATCCATTCACCGGCGTCTGGAAAAGGTTCGCAAGCAACGGGATCAGGGTCGCCGCGCCCGCAAGCGTGCCGACATACCTACGTTGTCTCTGGTGGGTTATACCAACGCCGGCAAGTCCACGCTGTTCAACCGAATTACCACTTCCAGCGTATATGCAGCGGACCAGTTATTCGCGACCCTGGATCCGACTTTGCGCCGGCTGGAACTTCCCGACATCGGGCCGGTCGTAATGGCCGACACAGTGGGCTTCATCCGGCATTTGCCGCACAAGCTGGTGGAGGCCTTCCGGGCGACGCTGGAAGAAACCACACAGGCCACGTTGCTGCTGCATGTGATCGACTGTCACGACAGCCGCCGGGATGAAAACATCGAGCAGGTGGAAAGTGTGCTGGCCGAAATCGGAGCCGATGAGATTCCGATGCTACAGGTGTTCAACAAGATTGATCTGCTTGATGGTTTTGAGCCCCGCATTGATCGCAACGAAGAAGGATTGCCGGTGCGAGCATGGGTGTCGGCCGTAAGCGGTGAAGGCCTGCCGCTGCTGTTTGACGCCATCGTCGAGCGTCTGGCAGAGGATGTGGTGCACCACTTTGTGCGTCTGGGTCCGGCCGATGGCAAGCTCAGAGCGCTGCTGCACGAGGCGGGTTCGGTTCTGAGCGAAGAGCATTGCGATAACGGCGATCAGGTACTGGAAGTCCGGCTGCAGAACCGGGACTGGCTGCAGCTTTTGAGCCGTGCCGGTGTGCGTGAAGACGTGATCCGGTTGGAAAACCGGCCGGTCTGAATGGCCCCTGCTATTGCCGGGGCCTTGATAAATCCCTAGTATTTGCAGCCATTCGATTAAACACGAACGGAGAGAACTATGGCCTGGAATGAACCGGGTGGAAACCGTAACGACAACGATCCCTGGGGAACCGGTGGTGGTCGTCGCGGCAATGATCAGGGGCCACCAGACCTCGATGAAGCGCTGAAGAAAGGGCTCGACAAGCTGAATCGCATGCTTGGCGGCAAAGGCGGCAACTCTGGCGGTGGCAGCAGCTCCGGCGGCAGCGCAGGTGGATTTGGTGCCATTCTGGCCATTGCGGCCATTCTGGTGGTGGGTTATGTCATCTATCAGTCGTTCTATACCGTGGACGAACAGGAGCGGGCGGTGGTGCTGCGCTTCGGTGAGTATAACCGTACCGAAAACCCGGGCCTGCGGTTCAAGGTGCCCTTGATTGATACCGTCAACAAGGTTCGCGTTACCAGCATCCGTACTGCCGAGTCTTCCGGCCAGATGCTGACCCAGGATGAAAACCTGGTGACCGTCGATCTTCAGGTCCAGTATCGCGTGGGTGATGCCCAGGCGTATGTGCTCAATGTCCGTGACTCCAACCAGGCCCTTGCATTTGCCACCGACAGCGCCCTGCGCCATGAAGTCGGTAGCTCGTCCCTGGATGACGTGCTGACCGAAGGTCGTGCGGAACTTGCGGTGCGGGTTGAGCAGCGCCTGCAGAGCTTCCTGAGAGAGTATGGCACCGGCCTTGAAATTGTCCGGGTCAACGTTGAAAGCACTCAGCCGCCGGCTCCGGTGCAGGATGCGTTCCGCGAGGTTCAGCGTGCTCGCGAGGATGAGCAGCGCCTGAAGGAAGAGGCCGAAACCTACCGTAACAAGATTGTTCCCGAGGCCCGAGGTCAGGCACAGCGCATGATCGAGGAAGCC
Organism: Marinobacter sp. ST-43; assembly: GCF_030541085.1. Taxonomy (NCBI): domain Bacteria; kingdom Pseudomonadati; phylum Pseudomonadota; class Gammaproteobacteria; order Pseudomonadales; family Marinobacteraceae; genus Marinobacter; species Marinobacter sp. ST-43. The sequence continues at coordinate 162,360 of NZ_JASSVO010000002.1, read as the reverse complement.
AACGCGTACAAGCAGGAAGTGATCGAGCGGGCGCGCGGTGAAACTGCACGCTTCAATCAGTTGCTGGCCGTGTACGAGCAGGCCCCGGTGGTTACCCGTGAGCGCATGTACATCCAGGCTCTGGAGCAGGTGCTGGGTAACAGCAGCAAAATCTTTGTCGATACCGAGAGCAGCGGCAACATGATGTATCTGCCCCTGGATCGTCTGACACAGGGTTCCCTGTCGTCATCTGGCAGCCGGATGTCCGGTAGCAGTGGCCAGCAGGTGGATATCCAGACCCTGACCGACCAGGTGCTGCAGGAGCTGCGCACCCGCCAGGATACCAATACCCGGAGGAGCAGATAAGTTATGGGACCTAAAGGTGTAGTGGGCCTTGCAGGCGCCCTCATTGTTGTCCTGCTCGTGCTGTCCAGTGTGTACATCATCCCGGAGACCCATCGGGGCGTGAAACTTCGCTTCGGGGAGCTGGTAGAGACCAATATCCAGGCTGGCCTGCATTTCAAGGTGCCGGTCATCGATCAGATCCGGGAATTCGATATCCGGGTGCTGACCATGGATCTGCCATCCCGTCAGTACCTGACGGTTGAGAAGAAGCCGCTGGATGTGGATTCCTATGTGGCCTGGAAAATCCGTGATGTGGACCAGTTCTATCGTTCCACCGGCGGTGACGAATTCCGTGCCCAGACGCTGATCCTGTCCCGCGTGGACAACGGTCTTCGTGATGAGTTCGGTGTACGCACCATGCACGAAGTGGTGTCCGGTCAGCGTGATGAGCTGATGCACACTCTGCGTGATCGTGTGAACGAGACGTCCGTCAAGGAGTTCGGTATCGAGGTGCTTGATATTCGTGTCAAGGCGATCGAGTTGCCGGGTCAGGTGAGCGAGAACGTCTACCGTCGGATGGCGACTGAACGCCAGAAGCTGGCCCAGGAATTCCGTTCCCGCGGTCAGGAGTTGGCCGAGGGTATCCGTGCTGATGCCGATCGTCAGCAAACGGTGATTCTGGCGAACGCCTTTGCCGAAGCCGAGACCACCCGTGGTGAAGGTGATGGTGAAGCCGCCACCATTTACGCCGAGGCTTATGGTGCCAACGAAGAGTTCTACAGCTTCTACCGCAGCCTGCAGGCGTACCAGAACACCTTCTCCAGCAAGGATGACATCATGGTGATTGATTCCGACAGTGACTTCATGAAGTTCCTGAAGAATCCGGCCGGCGCTAACTGAGCCGGCTGACACCAGCTAAACCGGAATCTGCGGGGAAATTTTGCTGAACCCCGGGATTCCGGTTTTTTTGTGTCTGCCAACCGTGTAAAATTCTGGCGGTTTTGTGTCGGGTTTTCCGAGCCCGAGCGCCTAAATCCTGAGTTACCCCCTGGCTCCATGGCCAGCGAGGGAAAAACGGACAACAGAATCTCATGACTGTATCTGATCGCTGGTTACTGCCTGACGGGGTAGAGGACATTCTGCCGCCGCTGGCCGGGCGGATCGAGTCCCTGCGCCGGGATGTTATGGATACCTGCCAGCGCTGGGGCTACCAGCTGGTTATTCCTCCGCTGATTGAATATCTCGAATCCCTCTTTACCGGTACAGGCCACGACCTGGAACTGCAGACGTTCAAACTGACCGATCAGCTGACTGGTCGGATGATGGGCGTTCGCGCCGACATGACGCCCCAGGCTGCCCGCATAGACGCGCATACCCTGGGCCAGGATGGCATTACCCGGTTGTGTTATGCCGGCCATGTGCTGCATACCCGGCCGCGCCATATGCTGACCGGGCGCACACCGATTCAGGCCGGTTGCGAGCTGTTTGGTAGTGGCTCCGAAGCGGCCGATATGGAAGTGATCAGCCTGATGCTGGAAACCTTGCGGGTGGCCGGTTTGCCCAGGCTGCATCTGGACCTGGCTCACGTTTCAATCTATGAAAGCCTGGTCTCCGACGCCGGATTTGATCGTGATACCGAAGCGGCGGTATTTGATGCCATGGCACGCAAGTCCGTACCCGAGCTGGATCGCCTGCTGGGGGATTGTGTGCCGGGCTCTGCTGGTTGCCGGTTGCGCCAGCTGGCCAGGGTCAGCGGTGGGGTGGAATCTCTGGCCGATGCCCGGGAAATCCTCAGTGGCGCTTCTGGCGCCATCGATGCGGCGCTTGATCAGCTTGCCCGCGTCGCGGACATGCTCAACCGGGATTTTCCGGAAGTCAGTCTGGGCTTCGATTTTTGTGAATTGCGCGGATACAACTATCACACCGGTCTGGTGTTTGCGGCCTACGTGCCGGGCCATGGCGATGCCGTGGCGAAAGGTGGCCGATATGATGCTATTGGCAGTGACTTTGGTCGCGCGCGGCCTGCCACCGGGTTCAGCCTGGATATCCGTGCACTGGTGTCGCTGGGCGAACGCCCGTTCCGTAAAGCCGGGGCCATATGGGCGCCAGCGGACAACGACGCCGCGCTGGAAGGCGTGATTTCCGGCCTGAGAATGACTGAAACGGTGATCCGGGCATTGCCGGATGATCGTGAGACGGATCCTTCGGAGCGGGGGTGTGACCGTCAACTGGTGAATCGTGATGGCCAATGGGTGGTAGAAACCATCGCCTGAGCCGTTTTTGTTTAATTTCCGGGGTAAATCTTCAGGGCGTGTGCTTCTGGCCCGTCTGAATTGAGAGAGAATCATGGGTAAAAACGTAGTTGTGCTGGGCACCCAGTGGGGTGATGAAGGCAAGGGCAAGATTGTTGACCTTCTGACAGACAAGGTGGCTGCCGTTGTCCGCTTTCAGGGCGGGCATAATGCCGGTCACACACTGGTGATCGAAGGTAAGAAGACGGCTCTGCACCTGATTCCGTCCGGCATACTGCGGCAGGATGTCCAGTGCCTCATCGGTAACGGTGTGGTGCTGTCGCCGGAAGCCCTGCTGAAAGAAGTGCGGGAGCTGGAGGCTAACGGTGTTGCCGTTCGTGACCGCCTGAAAATCAGCCTGGCTTGCCCGATCATCCTGCGCACCCACGTGCGTATTGATCAGGCCCGCGAACGTGCCCGTGGCAATGACAAGATTGGTACCACCGGCCGGGGAATTGGCCCTGCGTATGAGGATAAGGTTTCCCGCCGGGGTGTTCGGCTGGGTGACCTGTGCAACCCCGCCGATTTCGAGATCAAGCTGCGGGAAATCATGTCGTACCACAACTTCGTTCTCACCGAGTACTTCAAGGAAGAGGCCGAGGATATCGATGCGGCCCTGGAAGAACTCAGACAGATGGGCGAGGAAATCCTGCCCATGGCCGCAGACGTAACCGATATTTTGCACGACTACCGCAAGCGCGGAGAGCACATCCTGTTCGAAGGCGCTCAGGGCTCGTTGCTGGATATCGACCTGGGTACCTATCCGTACGTGACGTCCTCCAATACCACCGCTGGCGGCACCGCTACAGGCTCCGGTTTTGGTCCGCTGTATCTGGACTATGTGCTGGGTATCACCAAGGCCTACACGACCCGGGTAGGTTCCGGCCCGTTCCCGACCGAACTGTTTGACGACATGGGCAAGCACCTCGCCGTCAAGGGCAACGAAGTGGGCACCACCACAGGTCGTTCCCGCCGTTGTGGCTGGTTTGATGCGGTCGCTCTGCGCCATGCTATCCAGATCAACAGTGTGTCCGGTATCTGCCTGACTAAGCTGGACGTTCTGGACGGTCTGGAAACGGTGAAGGTGTGTATTGGCTACAAGACTCCGAACGGCGAAATCACCCGTCCCCCCATCGGCTGCGACAGCTACAGTGATATCGAGCCGGTGTATGAGGAGCTGCCGGGCTGGAGCGAGAGCACGGTTGGCCTGACCAGCGTGGATCAGCTGCCGGAGAATGCCAAGGCCTATATCCGCTTCCTGGAAGAGCAGATCGAGGCGCCGATTGATATTATTTCCACCGGTCCGGATCGTGTGGAAACCATTACTCTGCGGCATCCGTTCGGAGAGTAAGTTCAGAAGCTAATAAAAACCGCCTGTGGTGGATGCCCCAGGCGGTTTTTTTGTGCCGGTTTTCCGGTGCAGGGTGTCAGGGCTTTTCCGCGATCAGTGTCGCCCGCTTGGGGCCCGGGTAGCCCTCAATGGTTTTCGAGGGATTGTCTGGGTCCAGAAAGTCCGCCAGTGAATTGAAACGCATCCAGTCGGTCTGGCGCTGCTCATCGGTGGTGGTCTCACTGACGTCTACCACCCGGGCGTTGCGGAACCCGGTTCTGTCCAGCCACCGGAGCAGGGTCGGGCAGCTCGGCAAGAACCAGACGTTGCGCATCTGGCCGTAACGGTCTTCGGGCATCAGGCTGTAGCCCTCCGGGCCGTCTACAACCAGGGTTTCCAGCACCAGTTCGCCGCCGCGACGCAGCGTGCCCTTGAGTTCCAGCAGGTGATCCAGTGGTGAACGACGGTGATACAGCACGCCCATGGAGAAGGTGGTGTCAAAGCATTCCATGTCGGCCGGGAGGTCTTCCATGCGCACCGGGAGCAGATCGACCGGAGCCTGGCCCAGATACCCTTTGACCGCCAGGAACTGGAACATGAACAACAGCCCCGGGTCGATGCCGATCACCTGCCTGGCCCCCGCTCCAGCCATGCGCCAGCAATGGTAGCCGGAGCCGCAGCCCACATCCAGAATGGTACGCCCGGCCAGATCCGCCAGATGCGGTGCTACCCGGTCCCATTTCCAGTCTGAGCGCCATTCGGTGTCAATGTAGGTGCCGAAGAAATCGAACGGGCCCTTACGCCAGGGCATCAGTCCCCGTAATCCGTTCTCAAGGCGGTTCATGGCGTCTGGATCCAGGCCGCTGGGGCTGGTCAACGTGATTGCAGACTGATTCAGGTCGACCCTGGCATCGGCAACGTCTGGCAAGGACTGCAGTGCGTTGTGCCAGCGTTCCATATCGCCGTGGGGGTTGTCCTCAAACCGTCGAGTGAGTTGTTCTTTCAGGGCTGTGGTCCACCGGGTGTTACCGGTTTCGTTCAGGTAGGAAAGAACGGGATCAAAGTGCTTGTGCCAGTCAAACAGTGCCATGGAGTGTCTTTCGGTGGATAAGTCAGGAATTCTTGATGGCCAGCATCGAGACAAAATTGAAGCACTGGTACCACACCAGTACCTGGTCAAAGCCGGCGCGCTGCAATCGGTCCCGGTGGTTTGCCAGGGTTTCCGGGATCAGCACTTTCTCGATGGCGGCACGCTTCTGGCTGATTTCCAGATCCGAATAGCCGTTGGCCCGCTTGAACTCGTGGTGAAGGCGGGTCTGGATGGCCTGTTCCGCGTCGGATTCAAATCGGATCTTCTCGGACAAAACCAGCACGCCGCCGGGCAGGGTGGCGTCGCCGATACGGGTCAGCAGGGCCAACCGCTGCTCGGGCGGCACGAACTGCAGCGTGAAGTTCAGGGTGGTGACTGAGGCATTGCTCAGTTCGGTGCCCAGGATGTCCTCGCAGCGCAGTGTAACCGGCAGGTCGTGATCATCCAGAGCGACATAATGCTCACATCGCTCAATCATGGCCTCGGAATTGTCCACGCCCACCAGGGTGCAGTCCGGGTAGGGTATGCCGTGGCGCATGGCCAGGGTGGACGCACCGAGCGAGCAGCCAAGGTCGTAACAATGTGAGCCCGGCTGAACGTACTGTTCCGTGATCACCTCAATCATCGGGATGATGGTGGTGTAGCCGGGTACAGAGCGACGAATCATGTCCGGAAACACCCGGGCTACGGACGCGTCAAAGCGGAAATCGTCCGGATTGCGCTCGGTGGCAAATAACCGGTCGGTCAGTTGCTCCGGGGGCGTGCGATTACTCATCGCCCGCTCCGGCCTCGCGCTCATCGGGGCGAGGGGTAGCCAGATCCTTGTCGGTAGGGGACGGCCGTGCGCAGCGAACCCCACGGTTTTTGTAGTCGACCAGAATGCCCCGGAAAGATGGATCGACATCGGCGGCAATGGCCAGGTAGCCATTCTCACAAACGGCGTGCAGCTCCGAGGATTTTCGGGACATACGGAAGGTTTCGCCGGGTTTGACGTGAATGGCGGTAAATTCACCCACCGGAGCGTGGTCCTTGTTGTCGGAGTGATCAATCCGGCCAGACGCTTCCAGCACCAGTACCGTGCCGACGATGGCGGCAACTCCGGTAACAATCAGGCTTTTGGCTGTGAAACGCCGTTCGTTATCGCTCATGGGTACCTCGTGTCAGAAAATCAGAATTGGCCCGGCAGGCTGATAGCCGGTTCCTGTAGTGCGGCCAGCTGTTCCCGTAAGGACAGGATCTGGTCTGACCAGAACCGCGGCTGTGAAAACCAGGGGAAGAATCTCGGGAAGGCCGGATCTTCCCAGCGCCTTGCCAGCCACGCACAGTGGGCGATTTGCCGGTAGCATCGCAGGGGTTCAATCAGGTGGCGTTCGCGACGATTGAAATCCCGGAACATTTCATAGCCTTCCAGCAATTCGCCAAGCTGGGCGCCCCGCTCGCTGGCGTCTCCGTTCAGTAGCAGCCACATGTCCTGTACCGCCGGGCCTGTGCGACAGTCGTCCAGATCTACAAACAGCATGGTTTCGTCCCGGCACAGAATGTTGCCGGCGTGACAATCACCGTGAATGCGCAAGGTGTCTACCGGGCCGGCTTCGGCTATCCGTTCACGGCAGTTGGCGATCAGGTCCGGAATCAGGGAATTCCAGGCCGGTTTGAGATCATCGGGAATCCAGTTACCGTCCACCAGCACCTGGTTGTTCTGTTCCAGCCCCGCCAACAGATCGAACCCAGGTCTGTGCTCAAACGGTTTCAGCGCACCAATGTTGTGAATCTGCCCCAGCCACTGGCCCAGTCTATACAGGGTGTCGGTAACACTGGTATCCGGGGCCTGGCCGCCGCGCTGCGGGAACACCGCGAATCTGAAATCCCCGTACTGGCCGAGGGAATGCCCGCCCGGCAGCACCAAAGGGGCAACCACGGGCACCCCGGCCTCCTGCAGTGACAGGGTAAATTCGTGTTCTTCCAGAATCGCCGCATCCGGCCAGCGGCCTGGACGGTAGAATTTGGCAATTACCGGTGGCTGGTCTTCAATGCCGACCTGATAGACGCGGTTCTCATAGCTGTTCAGGGCAAACAGCCGGCCGTTGACCTCGAATCCCTCCGCCTCAATGGCATCCAGAATGACTTCCGGGGTGAGGGCATCGTAGGGATGCGAGGACGGGGTGATCGCCGGAGGTTCAGTCTGCATAGGGCTCAGAATGTGGTGTCGTATCGGGTTTTCATGGATTGCAAATGGTACCAGTTTTCGTCCAGCTCCCAGCGAATGCGGTTGACCCGCCCCGTGGCCAGGACGAGATCCCCGGCTCTGGCCTGAACCTGGGCAAGCTCCCGTTCTGCTTTCTGCCAGTCGCGATGGGTGTCTGCCAGATGGCGCATGCCGGGGAATACGGCGGTCAGGGCCTTCTGGGTTGATACCGAGTGGGACCGAAGAGAACTGATGACGGCAGTATCTCCCTCAACCCTCAATACGCGGTGCTGGTACGGGTAACCGGCGACGACTCTGTCTTCCTTCAGTTGCGCGTTCAGGTGGGTCACTTCAAAGCCACGCCAGCCAATCCAGCCAACAAAAAGCGCGGCAACCACCATAACGGTAATAAACTGTTTTCTATCAGACATCGCCAGGCTCCATGCGTTCGTTCTGTCTTGGGGCAAGTATAACGGTTCTTGGCGGGCAGGTAATGCAACCAGCGTTGATCTGCGGTAATTTCCCTGCCAGAGAGCAGGGTAGAGGAATGCGTAGTGGCTCAGGAGCAGTTCAGTACACAGACCGTAGTAATCGGCGCCGGCGTAGTAGGACTTGCCATTGCGCGTGCGCTGGCCCGTTCGGGGAGAGAGGTGCTGGTGCTGGAAGCCGGTGCCGCCATTGGTGAAGGCATATCCTCCCGCAACAGCGAAGTCATTCATGCCGGTATCTACTACCCGGAGTATTCCCTCAAGGCTCGATTGTGCGTGGAAGGCCGGCAACAGCTTTATGAATACTGTGTCAGCCATAAGGTTGTGCATCGAAAATGCGGGAAGTGGATCATCGCCAGTGACGCCGCGCAGGCCGAACGTCTTGTTGGCATTCAGGCGCAGGCGGGCCGAAATGGTGTACCGCTGGTGTTATATGAAGGTGCCGCGATGGCGTGCCAAGTGCCCTCGATCCGGGCGACTGCCGGGCTCTGGTCTTCGCAAACCGGGATCGTAGACAGTCATGGCCTGATGCTGGCGCTGCAGGGTGATCTGGAAGACGCCGGTGGCCAGATTGCGTTGAACAGTCCGGTGGTGTTTGCCGAATCCGGTCCTGAGGGGCATGTTCTGAAGGTGGGTGAGGCCGGAGATCTGACCCTGAAGGCTCGGGAAGTGATTAACGCCGCTGGACTTGGTGCCCCGGCACTTGCGGGGCTGTGGTCGGGGTTGCCAGAGCGTGCGCGGCCGGAACAATGGTTGGCCCGTGGTGTGTATTTCAGCTTCAGTGGCCGCCATCCATTCAATACTCTGATCTATCCCATACCCGAACCCGGTGGGCTCGGCATTCATCTGACTCTCGATCTGGCTGGCCAGGCCAGGTTTGGGCCGGATGTGGAATGGATTGACGAAGAAAGCTATCGGGTCGATCCGCAGCGTGTTCGTGGATTTGCCGACAGTATCCGGCGCTGGTGGCCGTCCCTGGACGAGGCCCGTCTGCAGCCGGCTTATGCGGGCATTCGCCCTAAACTGGCGGGCCCGGATGGCGGCTTTGCCGATTTCCGCATCGATGGCCCTGAGAAACATGGTATTGACGGCCTGGTCAATCTGTTCGGGATTGAGTCGCCGGGACTCACCTCGTGTCTGGCCATCGCCGGACACGTACTGACAGAACTCGCCAATTGATCAGCCGGGTGTACGCGCCAGTGCCCAGACCTGGATTTCCTTCGCTCCCGCTCTGGTGAGCACCGAGGCCAGCTCGCGAACGGTGGCTCCGGTAGTGACCACGTCATCAACAATGGCGACGTTTGCCGGCACCGGTCCGGTAACCTCAAACAGCCCCTGAAGATTGGCCAGTCGGCTTGTCCGGTCCAGTTTCCGTTGTGCGTGAACCCGTCGCGTTCGTCGCACCAGACGGGCGTTGACAGGCAGGTCCAGTCGCCTTCCCACCGCCTCGGCAATATCCTGGGCCTGATTGAAGCCCCGTTGCCAGCGCCGGGTCCAGTGCATGGGGGCGGGGATCAGAACCTGCGGCCGGCCCTCGGCTGCCAGATGATGCTCAATGTAGTCGGTAAAACCCGCCAGTAATGGTCGCGCGAATTTGTGCTGGCCGTGGTATTTGTAGCGACCGATCATGCCATCAACCGGAAACTGGTAACGCCAGGGGATCAGCGAGCGGCTATAACGCGGTGGTGAAGCCAGGCATTCGCCGCAATGTCCATCCGGGGTTGGAAAGGGCAAGGGCAGCGCGCAGGTCAGACAGCACCAGCGGTTGGCGGGCAGGTCGTTCCGGCAGTCCTGGCAAAGGCCATCCTGGGCAGCGCCTGCGAGGCAGATGACGCAGCGTCCGGCGCGTCTTGAGCTGTTAACCTTAACCTTTGTCGAGGTTGACAGCGAGATCAGTCCGTTTATCATCGCGGTTTATCCGTAAACCAAAAATCCCGGAAAGGTTAACAGGACTCTCACATGACTGCCACCGCTACCCGTCACGACTGGACGCTTCAGGAAGCTCGCGAGCTTTTCAATCTTCCGTTCAATGATCTTCTGTTTCGCGCCCAGAGCATCCACCGGGAGCACTTTGACCCGAATGAGGTTCAGGTGAGCACGCTGCTCTCGATCAAGACCGGTGCCTGCCCTGAAGACTGCAAGTATTGCCCGCAGAGTGGTCATTACAACACCGGGCTTGAAAAGGAGAAGCTGCTGGAAATCGAGAAGGTGGTGGCTGAGGCCCGCGTTGCCAGAGAAAAAGGGGCATCCCGGTTCTGCATGGGTGCCGCCTGGCGTAGCCCGTCAAAGAAAGACATGCCCTACGTTCTGGATATGGTCCGCCAGGTGAAATCCCTGGGCCTGGAAACCTGTATGACACTGGGCATGCTCAAAGAAGAGGAAGCCCGGGAGTTGGCAGACGCTGGCCTGGATTACTACAACCACAACCTGGATACCTCCGAGAAATACTATAACCACATCATCACGACCCGTACCTACCAGGACCGCCTGGATACGCTCGACAATGTGCGCAAGGCCGGTATGAAGGTTTGTTGTGGCGGCATCATGGGTATGGGTGAGGATGAGGATGACCGAGTCGGTCTGCTGGTTCAGCTTGCCAATTTACCCCAGCACCCGGAGAGCGTGCCGGTGAACATGCTGGTGAAGGTGAAGGGGACGCCGCTGGAAGATGTGGAAGATCTGGACCCATTTGATTTCATTCGCATTATCGCCGTCGCCCGAATCATGATGCCGGCTTCCCATGTACGCTTGTCCGCGGGCCGTGAGCAGATGAATGAGCAGATGCAGGCACTCTGTTTCATGGCGGGAGCCAACTCCATTTTCTACGGTGAGAAACTGCTGACCACCTCGAACCCGGAGGCGGATGCGGACATGCAGTTGTTCCGCAAGCTGGGCATCCGGCCGGAGCAGCGGGAGCAGTGCGCGACCGAGGAGCAGGAGGAAGAGGCCATTGCCGAGGCGGTGGAATACGAGGCCACGCGGCACATGTTTTACGACGCGACCCGCGAGTCTGCGTGATTCCGCATGCGTGACTTCGCCCAAGAGATAGAGCAACGAAAGCAGGCCGGGTTGTACAGAACCCGCCGCCTGATTGCCGGCCCCCAGCAGCCGACGCTGACGGCGGATGGCCGGTCGTTGTTGTCGTTCTGCAGTAACGACTATCTGGGCCTGGCCAGTCATGGCGAAAACATGCGGGCGCTGGAGCAGGCGCTGCCGGAGGTGGGCCTGGGCGGAGCGGCTTCGCATCTGGTTTGCGGCCACCACGAGGCCCATCATCGCCTTGAGCAGAGGTTGGCAGCGTTCACCCGGAGGAGTTCGGCGCTGTTTTTTTCCACCGGGTACATGGCAAACATGGGTGTTATTGCTGCACTGGCGGGCCGTGGCGATACCATTTTCTCGGATCGACTGAATCACGCTTCGATCATTGACGGCTGCATTCTCAGCCGTGCTCGCGTGCGCCGCTATGCCCACGGTGATGTGGCCGCGTTGGAAGCCATGCTCTCAGCAACCTCCGGCCACAAACTGGTGGTTACCGATGGCGTGTTCAGCATGGATGGAGACATTGCGCCACTCACGGAACTGGCTCGCGTCTGTAAGGCTCACGATGCGCTTCTGGTGGTGGACGATGCCCATGGCATTGGTGTTCTCGGGCCACAGGGCCGGGGGAGCGTGCTGGAAGCCGGGTTGTGCCAGGAGGATGTGCCGGTGTTGATCGGTACTCTGGGCAAGGGCGTGGGAACCTCCGGGGCATTTGTCGCTGGCTCTGACGTGTTGATTGACTACCTCGTACAGAAGGCCCGGACCTATATCTACACCACCGCCATGCCGCCGGCACTGGCCGCGGCAACCTGCGCCAGCCTGGATGCTGTTGAGAGCGGCGATGAGCGACGCGTTCAGCTTGACGCGTTGATTCAGCGATTCAGGGCAGGTGCTCAGGATCTGGGTTATGAGCTGATGTCATCCCGAACGCCCATTCAGCCCATCATGATTGGAGATAACTGGATCGCGTTGGCGCTCAGCCGCGCACTGGAGGATGAGGGGCTGCTGGTAACGGCGATACGGCCGCCCACGGTGCCGGAGGGCGAGGCCCGCTTGCGGGTTACGCTCAGCGCCGCCCACACGGAAGCGGATGTTGACCGGTTGCTGCGGGCCCTGGCGAAGAGCCGTTCCATCCTGTGTGAGGCCGTGGCCCGGGAGCCAGTGCTATGACCATCTATACCCGAATAGAGCCAACGGCTCCTGTTGAGGGCGGAACCGGAACCAAGCAGTCCATTGCTCGCGGCTTCGGTGGCGCCAGTGCCACCTACGACAGTGCCTCCCGCCTACAGAAAATCATGGGCGATGCCATGCTCGCCGAGCTTGCAGACACGCCAGTGCCGGAATCGGTGCTTGATTTGGGCTGCGGAACCGGCTGGTTTAGCCGGAAGTTAGTGGCGCAATACCCCCATTCCGAGGTTACCGGTGCAGACCTTTCAGCGGGCATGCTGGCTGAGGCTGCCAATCAAAGCCCGGGAGCAATCTACTGGCTACACGCTGATGCCGAACAGATTCCGTTGGCGGATAACAGCGTTGACCTGATCTTCAGTAACCTGATGATTCAGTGGAGCGCCCGGCCGGAGCTGATCCTTCGGGAGTGCCGAAGAATTCTCAGGCCTGGCGGACGACTGGCCATATCGACGCTGTTGGACGGCACCTTGTCTGAACTGAAACAGGCCTGGGCCGAGGCCGATCCGGGACAGGCGCACGTAAACCGCTTTGTTCCGGAAACGCAGTGGCAGGCCCTCGTGGAGACGGTTCTGCCAAACGCAAAACAGGTTGCTGAAACCATATCACTGCCGTACCAGTCGCCCATGCACCTCAATCGTGAGTTGAAAGAACTCGGTGCGGTGTTTAGAGGCGAAGAGCGCCGGCGGACGGTGACGGCGCCGGGGCGCTTTCGGGCGATGTGTCGTGCCTATCCAACGCGAGCTGACAACGTCGTTGAGGCTGGGTACTGCGCGGCCTGGATATACTGGGTTAAACGATAGTATTGGATTTAATTGAGTCCGGACTACCCGTGAAAAATATCGGGCGAGGGCAGGGGTACTCTTTCCAGGACTGTTGAGGGCCATGGATGGCCCGAATCAAGCGCACATGGATGTGCTTGTAGCGTGTCCTGGAAAGAGTACCCCTGCCCTCGTCTTACGCTAATCGTAGGAACATTTCAGGCATGGCCAAACACACTTATTTCATTACAGGCACCGACACCGGCGTCGGCAAAACCATCGTCTCCGCAGCCATTCTCGAGGCGGCCAAATCCGCCGGCAAGCGAACCCTGGCCATGAAACCCATCGCTTCCGGCTGCGACCAGACCCCTGAGGGCCTGAGAAACGAAGACGCCCTGATGCTGCAGGCGGCCATCACCGAAAAACTACCCTACGACACCATCAACCCCATCGCCCTCAAGCCCGCCATCGCCCCCCACGTAGCTGCCCAGCAGGCCGGAAAACAGGTCACCGCCCAGCGAATCGTCGGGTTTTGTCGTGGCATGCAGATCCGCCCCGCCGATCTTCTGCTGATCGAAGGCGCCGGTGGCTGGCAAGTACCACTCAATGATCGGGAAACCTACGCAGCGGTGCCGGGAGAGTTGAAACTGCCGGTGATACTGGTTGTGCCGCTGCAACTGGGGTGTATCAATCATGCCATGCTCAGCGCCGAAGCGATTCGCGCCGACGGACTGGTTGTTGCAGGCTGGGTAGGTAACCATCCCGAAGAACAGGTGATGAGTTGCGAACAGGATACCCTGAACTACCTGTCCACCCACCTCGGCGCGCCTTGCCTCGGTGTGCTTCCCTGGTTGGAAAATACCGATACCGCCGAGATGCCGGCGATCCTGTCTCGGTATCTGAACATCACACCGCTGATTGAAAATTGACCAGAAATGTGAGTTAATCAGGTCAAAGGTTCGTCACAGGAATGGCTGCTCATGATTAACAACACACTTGCTATCGGGATTCAGGGTATCCAGGACGGCATGGTGGGCATGGAGAACGCGGCCCGGAAAATTGCCCGAGGTGGCGTTGACGGTCCTCAGGGCTCAGCGGAGGGCGCTGGAAATCTGGTGGAACCCATGATCGACCTGAAACTATACGAGCGCAGCGTCGAGGCCTCTGCTCAGGTCGTTAAAACCGCCGATGAAACGCTGGGTACCCTGCTGGATATTCGCGCCTGAGCCAGGTTTCTGTGAACGTATTCTCCTCAATCGCTCCCATCTTCTTCGGCTCTCCCACCGGTGCGTCCACGCCGGTCGCAGGCAGTGGCCGAACACCGGAGGCTTCCGGTGAAAAGCCTGCCACTGGCGATACTTCATCAACCTCAAAACCGGTTGAGCAGTCTTCCGAAGGACGAAAATCCGACCAGTCTTCCGAATCACGCTCCGACGCGCGCGAGAATCCGCAAGGCCTGACAGATGAAGAGCTGAAGCAGCTGACTGACCTCAAAGCCCGGGACAGGGAAGTGCGTGCTCACGAGGCGGCGCATCAGGCTGCTGGTGGGCAGTACGCGGGTGCTATGTCGTTTACCTACCAGCGAGGGCCGGATGGCGCCCAGTATGCGGTAGGCGGTGAAGTTCCCATTGATGTTTCGCCGGTGGCGGGGGATCCTCAGGCCACCATTGAAAAAATGCGTGTGGTGCGGGCTGCTGCCATGGCGCCTGCCCAGCCCTCCGGTCAGGATCGCGCTGTTGCCGCCCAAGCCATGCAGACCATGTTGCAGGCACAGTCGGAGCTGGCGGCAGGTGAGGGCGAATCCCGGACGGCCGAAGCCTCTGCCCGTGTTGAGGGAAGCCAGGGTGATGCTCGCAGTGCCCGTTCCCGCGAGGCGGAAGAGAGCTACCGCAATGTCTCTGCCATGGCTGGCGACTCCCGCTATTCCGAGTCTGTGACTTCCCTGTTCGCCTGATCGCTTCGTCTGGCCTTTCTCCTTGTCTTCCCGTTTTCTCCGGGCATTTCTGCCCTGAAAATTTACTGATCGAGCACAAAACCAACACAAATTTCAGTCAAGGCTATTGACAATTCTGTGCCCCAAAACGTATGTTTCAAACAAGTGTTTAATTAAGGCCGTGATGCGGTGCATCATGGTGTCTGAGCAAACCCGAGGCCAGAAGCTGTAAACCCGTTTCAGCTGAGACCCAGAACCGAGGTGGATTCCATGCCTGAATACAAAGCGCCCCTGCGTGACATTAAATTCGTAATGAACGAGCTGCTGAACAGCGAGCAGCACTACGCCAATCTGGAAGGTGCCGAAGATGCAACTCCGGATATGGTTGATGCCATTATCCAGGAAGGTGCGAAATTCTGTGAGCAGGTACTGTCTCCGCTGAACCAGGTGGGTGACCAGGAGGGCTGTACCTGGAGCGAAGACGGCGTGAAAACCCCGACCGGCTTCAAAGAAGCGTACCAGCAGTACGTTGAAGGTGGCTGGCCGTCCATGACTGCCGATCCCAACTACGGTGGCCAGGGCCTGCCGCATTCCATCGGCCTGGTTATCAGCGAAATGGTTGGCACCTCCAACTGGTCCTGGGGTATGTACCCGGGCCTGAGCCACGGTGCCACCAACACGATCGAAGCCCACGGCACGGAAGAGCAGAAGCAGACCTACCTGACCAAACTCATCAGCGGTGAGTGGACCGGTACCATGTGTCTGACCGAGCCGCATTGTGGTTCTGACCTGGGCACCCTGCGCACCAAGGCCGAGCCGAACGCTGACGGCAGCTACAGCATCACCGGTACCAAGATCTTCATCTCTGCCGGCGAGCACGACATGGCTGAGAACATCGTTCACATCGTACTGGCTCGTCTGCCGGGCGCTCCGGAAGGCACCAAGGGTATCTCCCTTTTTATCGTGCCCAAGCAGCTGCCGAACGAAGACGGTTCCGCCGGTGAGCGCAACGCGGTTTCCTGTGGCTCCCTGGAGCACAAGATGGGTATCCACGGTAACGCGACCTGTGTGATGAACTTCGACGGTGCCAAGGGCTGGCTGATCGGGCCGGAGAACAAAGGCCTGAACTGCATGTTCACCTTCATGAACACCGCTCGTATCGGTACCGCCATCCAGGGCCTGGGTTCTGCCGAGCTGGGCTTCCAGGGTTCCCTGGCCTATGCCAAAGAGCGTCTGGCTATGCGTTCCCTGAGCGGTCCGAAGAATCCGGACGGCATCGCTGACCCGATCATCGTGCACCCGGACGTACGCCGCATGCTGCTGACCCAGAAAGTTGTGGCTGAAGGCGCCCGCGCCCTGATCTACCTGGCTGGCCAGCAAGTGGACGTGGTTCACTCCGGCAAGACCGAGGAAGAGCGCAAGCACGCAGACGCGCTGCTGGGCTTCCTGACCCCGATCGCCAAGGCATTCCTGACCGAGATCGGTTACGAGTCTGCCAACCTGGGTATGCAGGTCTTCGGTGGCCACGGTTTCATCACCGAGTGGGGCATGGAACAGAACGTTCGTGATTCCCGCATCGGCATGATCTACGAGGGTACCACCGGTATCCAGGCACTAGATCTGCTGGGCCGTAAGGTTCTGATGACCCAGGGCGAAGCTCTGAAAGTGTTCACCAAGCAGGTTCACGTCTTCTGCAAAGAGAACGCCGACAACGAGCAGCTGAAAGAATTTATCGAGCCGCTGGCTGCGATCAACAAGGAGTGGGGCGATCTGACCATGAAGGTTGGTATGACCGCCATGAAGAACCGCGAGGAAGTCGGTGCCGCTGCTGTGGATTACCTGATGTACTCCGGTTACGCGGTATTCGCTTACCTGTGGGCCCGCATGGCCAAGGTAGCACTGGACAAGATGGCCGAAGGCACCTCTGAGGAGATGTTCTACAACGCCAAGGTTCAGTCTGCACGCTTCTACTTCAAGCGTCTGCTGCCGCGCACCCGGACCCACGCAGAAACCATGCTGGCCGGTGCAGACAGCCTGCTGGACATGCCGGAAGAAGCCTTCGCTATCTAAGGCGGGGTTGCTATCTGGTTGATGGCACAGAGAAAGCCCGTTCTCCCGCAGGAGGCGGGCTTTTTTCATGAGTTGCCGGCGTGTTTTGAGGTAGAATAGCGCGCCATAGAACAACAACCTTGTTTCGGACACATAGCCGAGCGGGTGGGCTCCGACCTCCAACAGAAGAGGCATCAACACCGCCCCCCAAGTGACTGACTGAATTTCTGGAGAGTTTTACATGGCTGATTATCAGGCACCCCTTCGTGACATGCGTTTCGTTCTGAACGAAGTGTTTGACGCACCCTCCCTGTGGGCGTCACTGCCAAAGATTGCAGAAAACGTAGATCCCGACACCGCTGACGCCATCCTTGAAGAAGCGGGCAAGATCACCAGCGGCGTACTGGCTCCCCTGAACCGCGAAGCCGACGAACAGGGCTGTAAGTGGGACGAAGGCGAAGTTTCCACGCCGGAAGGGTTCAAAGAAGCCTACCAGACCATCGTGGAAGGTGGATGGAACGGTTTGGGCGGTAACCCGGACTTCGGTGGCATGGGTATGCCGAAGACGCTGGTGGCCCAGTTTGAAGAAATGATGCAGGGCGCCAACATGGCCTTTGGTCTGGCTCCGATGCTGACCGCCGGCGCCTGCCTGGCCCTGGATGCCCACGGCAACCAGGAGCTGAAAGAAAAGTATCTGCCAAACATGTACTCCGGCGTCTGGTCTGGCGCCATGGATCTGACCGAGCCCCACGCCGGAACCGATCTGGGTATTATCCGGACCAAAGCTGAGCCGAACGACGACGGCTCCTTCAACATCACCGGCACCAAGATCTTCATCACTTGGGGCGAGCACGACATGGCGGAGAACATTATCCACCTGGTGCTGGCTAAACTGCCGGACGCGCCGAAGGGCCCGAAGGGTATTTCCCTGTTCCTGGTGCCCAAGTTCATGGTGAACGACGACGGTTCCCTGGGCGAGCGTAACCAGTTCAGCTGTGGTTCCATCGAGAAGAAGATGGGTATCAAAGGCTCCGCCACCTGCGTGATGAACTTTGACGGTGCCAAAGGCTGGCTGGTTGGTGAAGAAAACAAAGGCCTGGCCGCCATGTTCACCATGATGAACTACGAGCGACTGGGTGTGGGCATCCAGGGCATTGGGGCCGCCGAAGCGTCCCTGCAGAGCGCCCGCGAATACGCCAACGAGCGTATCCAGAGCCGCGCGCCGACCGGTGCCCAGCAGCCTGAAAAAGCCGCTGACCCGATTCTGGTACACCCGGACGTGCGCCGCATGCTGATGACCATGAAGAGCTACGTAGAGGGTGGTCGTGCCTTCTCTACCTACGTCGCCCAGTGGCTGGATATCTCCAAGTATTCCGACAACGACGAACAGCGCAAACACGCCGAAGGCATGGTTGCCCTGCTGACCCCCGTCGCCAAAGCCTTCCTGACCGACCGCGGCCTGGAAACCACCATCATCGGCCAGCAGGTCTTCGGTGGCCACGGCTTCATCCGCGAGTGGGGCCAGGAGCAGCTGGTACGCGACTGCCGCATTACCCAGATCTACGAGGGTACCAACGGCATCCAGGCCATGGACCTGATGGGGCGTAAAGTGGTGGGCAGCCAAGGCAAGCTGTACGAACTGTTCGCTCAGGACGTTGCCGCCTTCATCGAAGCCAACAGCAGCGACGAAGCCCTGCGCCCCTACCTTGAGCCGCTGGCGGCCTCCCTGGAGCGCCTGTCAGACGTTACCGAGCACGTGCTGAACCAGGCGGCTAACAACCCGGAAGCCATTGGTGCCGCAGCCGTCGATTACCTCGATATGTTCGGCTACACCGCTCTGGCGTACATGTGGGCCAAAGTGGTCAAAGCTGCCGCTCCGAAAGCTGAGGGCGACACCTCTGGTTTCTATACCGGCAAGGTCAAGACCGCTCGCTTCTACTTCGACCGCCTGTTGCCAAAGACCGTGTCTCTGGCCGAAGGCATTCGCAGTGGCAGCGATGCCATGATGGCGCCGGCTGCTAACGAAATCTGATCAGATTTCTGAAGCAGAAATGAAAAAAGCAGGCCTCGATGGCCTGCTTTTTTATGGATGCTATTAACTCAGGTTTGGGCCAGGAGGCGGGGTAGAGCTTTCCGAAACCTTGTGGAGCCAGGGATGGCGGAACAGAGCGTACATGGAAGTATTTACAGCGTGTTTCGGAAAGCTCTACCCCGCCTCCTGGCTTGCGTCAGTCTATAGACGTTCTATCAG
Organism: Marinobacter sp. ST-43; assembly: GCF_030541085.1. Classification (NCBI taxonomy): domain Bacteria; kingdom Pseudomonadati; phylum Pseudomonadota; class Gammaproteobacteria; order Pseudomonadales; family Marinobacteraceae; genus Marinobacter; species Marinobacter sp. ST-43. Next base: position 143,434 of record NZ_JASSVO010000002.1, on the reverse strand, counting down.
TCCCGGATTCACCACAAACGGATTCTCATTGCCCTGAATTTCGGCAATCCGCTTATGCCGGCTCAGCTCCCGGTCATCCGGGGGATCCAGTTTGCTCCAGCCCTTGAACACCGGTGTGGCCCCCAGCCAGGGCAGGCCATAAGTATCCACCATATAGGCCATGGTGCGGGCAACGTCGCCTTTAACCCGCTCTGGCGGTTCAAAGAACTGGGCGCTTTCACGAATCCCGCAATCATCGGCGCCCGTGGTCTCGCCAAGATTCTCATACCGGGCGTTACGCCGCCGCATTTCAACGCGGGTTCGTACCGGTACCATGTTGTGAAGATCAGACGTAATTTGCCTATAGCGATTGTCCTGGCGGCACTGGGAGGTTGTTCCACAGTCCAGGGCAGTGCGAATGTCGGCAAGTGGATAAACGTAGCCATCGGTCATGACAAAGCCCTTGCCAGTGAAGGGAGTATCACAGAAGAACGACGAGCCGCCGTCGGCATACAGGTTGCTCCAGAATTCATTATCAATGACCGTTTGAGGGTCGCTGAAACGGGTATTCTGGCCCACGACCATGCCGGCGGTAAGTGAGAAAGTCAGGGTGACGGAGAGTGCGATTATTTTTTTCATATGACCGTTATACCTCACAGCACGTGTCATACGCCGTGGCCAGCCAGACGACTGGTTGGTGGCAAAATGAACAGTTCGACGAAATTATGACGAACTGTTCAGTCTTTACTGTGAAGTATGGCACAGAGGCAGTGAGACAAAAGCCCCTGTTTACGGAGAGATGTGTTTATTTGTTAACCAGTTAACGCTTTATTTCAGTTTGTTACGGATGTTCTGGTATCCGGTTTTCAGATCCTCACCCAGCTTGCGAGCAGTTTCCCTCGCCTCATTGCTGGCATTCTCGGCATCATGGAAAATCTGATCCAGCTTTGACCGGAACCGATCCCAGTCCTGCTCCAGATCGTCCCATTCGTCTTTTACATCTTCCCTTGCAAGGTGCAACTGAACGCGCGCCTCGTCACGATATTGCTTGATCTTGTCGGACAGCTTGTTGAAATCGTCTTGCAGACTCATGGTATTTCTCCTTCCCTGATGAGTTGGGAGTTCTACAATGCGCCCGAACGTGAAAAAGTGTCAAGTCCCTGAGCGGGCCGGTGCTATCCCGCTTTGATTCAGATCAGCTGGCCCGCTTGCCGGCCAGAATAAGGGAGAGATCCCGCAGGTGATGCCAGGGGGAAAGATCATCGAAACCCTTGGCGGCCCGATCAATCAGACTACAAAGGTTGATTGCCTGGTGTAACTGGGCCAGTGAAAGTCTTCGAGCCGCTTGCTGGACGGCGGACGAGCGCTTTGGCTGGAAAACGCCGCGCTTTTTCAGAAAGCCCGCGGGGTTTTCTCCACCGGGCAAGGCGGTCTTAAGCTCAACAATCAGATGAAGGTCACGAACGAGCACAGTGAGTAGTCCAAGAGGGTTTTCGCCCTCCTGCTCCAGCACCCCGATCATGCGGCAGGCATGAACAGCCTTGCCGGATAGCAGTTCCGTGACCAGTTCAAAGCCGTTGAACCTGGCACTATCCTGTACGGCCTGCTCCACCGTCTCTTCATCGATGGTTTTGCCGTTGGTGAGCAGCGTCAGACGGTCCAGCTCCTGGCTGGCGGCCAGCAGGTTGCCCTCCAGGCGCTCTGCAAGAATACCGAGTGCTCCACGGGTCAGGCTGAGGCCTTTTGAGGTGGCCCGTTGCTGCAACCATCCGGGAAACTTGTCTCCCTCGACCGGCCAGAGCGGAACGTGCACGCCATGGCCCTGAAGTTCCTTGTACCATTTGCGTTTGGTTTCGGCGGCATCCAGTCTGGCGCTGATCAGCAGGAGAATGACGTCCTCTGGCGGGGATTGCAGTACCTGCTCCAGAACCCGGCGGCCATCCCCGAGTTTGCCGGTGGGCAGATGAATCTCAATGCGACGTTTTTCAGCGAACAGGGACAGGGCGTTGCATTCGTCAGCAACCGTGTTCCAGTCGAACTGATTGTCTGCGTGAAACGTGAGCCGGTCCAGATAGCCAGCTTCACGGGCGGCGGCGCGGATCTGGTCACAGCATTCCTGAACCAGCAGGGGTTCATCGCCGGAGATCAGGTAAACCGAAGCCAGGCCTTTCTTCAGAAGTTGCGGGAGTTGGCCGGGCTGGGTTTTCATGGTGATTCAGGCTCCTCACCATCGGCAGTGTGTTCCTGAACCAGGGCATCAATTCGTTGTCGGGACATAGGCGCCAGCCGGAAGATAACTTGTTGGGCAAGGCGATCGCCCAATTGTTGCCGCAATTCGTCTTCCTCGCGCTGTTTGGCGAGTACATTGGTCTCGTCGTAGCGGTAGGTTTCACTGGCGTTCAGGTCGGTGGTGGCAATCAGCGGGATCTGGTCCTTGGTCACCAGCTCCATGGCGACCGTGTGGCGCAGAATGTACTCAGCCGCCGCTGCCTGTGCGGTAATGGCTGAAGCCCGGCGGTCCTGGCGGTAGTCCGACAGGCGCAGCAGGTAGTCTGCCTGGCCCGGATTCCGTAGCTCGATGCCACCGAGCTCCAGCTGCTCACGCAGAGACTGGCAGAACTGTCCGGGCAGGGAGGACGGGCAGTCAATAGCCAGGGGTTGCAGGGCAGCCGGAACCGGGGAGCTGCCCCGTAACTGAAAGCCACAGCCGGTCAGGGTGAGCAGCGAGGCAAGCAGTGCCAGAAGACCCAGCTTTTTCAGTTCAGGGGCAGGGCAGGGCATCTTAGTTAGCCACCACGTTCACGAGTTTGCCAGGCACAACGATCACTTTGCGTACGGTCTTGCCGTCGGTGAAACGCATGACGTTTTCGTTCTCCAGGGCAAGCTTCTCCAGATCTGTCTTGCCAATATCCGCCGGTACGTTCTCCTTGGCCCGGACCTTGCCGTTCACCTGCAGAACCACCTCAATTTCGCTACGAACCATGGCGCTTTCGTCGGCAACCGGCCAGGAGGCGTCAACCACCGTGTCAGAGTGACCGAGGGCCTGCCACAGGTTGTGACAGATGTGCGGCACAATGGGGGAAAGCACCAGCACGGCGGTATCCAGGGCTTCCTGACGCACCGCGCGGGTTTGCGGCTCGTCATCGCTGAGCCTGCCCACTTCGTTGAGCAGTTCCATGACAGCCGCGATGGCGGTGTTGAAGGTCAGGCGGCGGCTGATGTCATCGCTGACTTTGGCGATGGTTTCGTGGGTCTTGCGGCGCAGGTCTTTCTGAGCACCATTGAGGTTGGCAGGATCAACCGCCGGAGCTTCGCCACTGGCGGTATGCTCATTGACCATCCGCCACAGTCGTTTGAGGAAGCGATGGGCGCCTTCAACGCCGCTGTCGGACCACTCCAGCGACTGCTCAGGTGGTGCCGCAAACATCATGAACAACCGCACAGTGTCGGCACCGTGCTGATCGATGATGGCCTGGGGATCGATGCCGTTGTTCTTGGATTTGGACATTTTGGTAACGCCACCGATTTCCACAGGCTCGCCGTCCGATTTCAGCACCGCTCGCACTACCTGGCCCTTGCCATCGCGCTCAACCGTCACATCGGCCGGGTTGAACCAGGTTTTCCCGCCATTTGCTTCATTGCGGTAGTAGGTCTCGGCCAGAACCATGCCCTGGGTCAGCAGGCGCTTGAATGGCTCGGAACTGTTCACCAGACCAACGTCGCGCAGCAGCTTGTGGAAGAACCGGGCATACAGCAGGTGCAGAATCGCGTGCTCGATGCCGCCGATGTACTGGTCGACTGGCAGCCAGTAATTGGCGGCAGCCGGGTCCAGCATGCCCTTGTCGTAGTTCGGGCTGCAGAAACGGGCGTAATACCAGGAGGACTCCATGAAGGTATCGAAGGTATCGGTTTCCAGGGTGGCTGGCTGGCCGTTGTATTCGGTCTTGCACCACTCCGGGTCGGCCTTGATCGGCGACTGGACGCCGTCCATTTCAACGTCTTCGGGCAGACGAACCGGTAGCTGGTCATCCGGCACCGGCATCTCGGTGCCGTCCTCCAGCGTCATCATCGGGATGGGCGCACCCCAGTAGCGCTGCCGGGACACACCCCAGTCACGCAGACGGTAGTTCACGGTACGTTTGCCAATGCCCTGGGCTTCAAGGTAATCCGCGATTTCCTCAAACGCCTCTTCGCTGGTCAGGCCGCTGTATTTGCCGGAGGACACCAGAACGCCTTTCTCGGTGAAGGCCTGCTCCTGGATATCGATATCGCGGCTGTCGTTCGGTGCAATCACCTGTTTGATGGGCAGCTTGTACTTGACGGCAAACTCGTGATCCCGCTCATCATGGCCAGGAACCGCCATCAGGGCTCCGGTGCCGTAGTCCGTGAGTACAAAGTTGGCGACCCAGACCGGGATTTCTTCCTGGGTCAGCGGGTGAATGGCCTTGAAGCCGGTATCTATACCTTTCTTTTCCATGGTCGCCAGCTCGGCTTCGGCCACCTTGCTGTTACGGCACTGGTCGACAAACTCGGCCACATCGCGGTGGCGCTCGGCCGCCGCCTTGGCCAGAGGGTGCTCAGCGGCGACTGCCATGTAGCTGACGCCCATCAGCGTGTCCGGGCGGGTGGTGTAAACCGTCAGACCACCTTCCTGCTCTTTCAGCGGGAAGGTCAGCTCGGTCCCTACCGATTTGCCGATCCAGTTGCGCTGCATGGTCTTGACCTGCTCGGGCCAGCCCTCCATGTCTTCCAGATCGTTCAGCAGTTCTTCCGCGTAGTCGGTAATGCGGATGAACCACTGCGGAATCTTTTTCTGCTCGACCAGGGCACCGGAGCGCCAGCCCCGACCGTCAACCACCTGCTCGTTGGCCAGTACGGTCTGGTCAACCGGGTCCCAGTTCACGGTGGACATCTTCTTGTACACCAGGCCTTTCTCGTAGAGGCGGGCGAAGAACCACTGTTCCCAGCGGTAGTATTCCGGGTCGCAGGTGGCCAGTTCGCGGCTCCAGTCGTAGCCAAACCCCAGCTGCTTGAGCTGGTTCTTCATGTAATCAATGTTGGAGCGAGTCCACTTGGCCGGTGCAGACTTGTTGGCAATCGCGGCATTTTCGGCAGGCAGGCCGAAAGCGTCCCAGCCCATAGGCTGCATTACATTCTTGCCCTGCATACGCTGGTAGCGGGAAATCACGTCGCCGATGGTGTAGTTGCGGACGTGGCCCATATGCAGCTTGCCGCTGGGGTAGGGGAACATGGACAGGCAGTAGTACTTGGGCTTGCCCGGCTCTTCCTTGACCTTGAAGGTCTCGTTGGTTTCCCAGAAAGTGCGGGCGGTCTGTTCTACTTCACGTGGGTTGTATTGTTCGTCCATTCCTGCCATTGCCAAAAGTACCCTGTGTGAAAAGGATGTTCGAGAAAAGGCCGAACATTCTAACGCACACGCGGCTTAACAGGTAGTCTGCCAATTCTGCGGGTTTGTGCCAGACTGAGAGTATGGTGAAAGGTGCAGATAAGGAGCCCAAATGAGCGAGCCAGAACGCAGTCACCTCTCCGGAAAAGCCCTTGAGGTTTACGACCGAATGCTTGAGCGGGTACAGACACGCCTGCATGAGCTACAGGAAACGTCGTTGCAGACGCTGGAGGAAGAAGTTCAGAAAGCGATAGAAGTGGAATACGAGGTCGAGGAAATGACCCGGGAAGAAGCAGATTTGCTCGGGGCGTATCTTCAGCGGGATCTGGAGCACCTGTTGCATTTTGTGGAGGAGACCGGGGAAGGCCTGGGAGAATGGCTGCAACTGGATATCGCGTTACTGGAACACACCCTGGCAGACCGGCTTCTCTCGGTAGCCGATCAGACCCTGGTTGATACTCTGGAACTGAAGCAGAAGCTGGAGAATCAGGACGTCAGTCACTATATCTCCGGTGAAGTGGCCACGGCGGGTATGTTCCGGTGCATGAACTGCAGCCACATGCTTTGTCTGACCAAGACCAGCCACCTGCATCCCTGCGAGGCCTGCGGCTCCCATTACTTTGAGCGGGTAACCAGCCGCTGGCCACCGAAAGAAAGCTGAAGCCATCGCCTTGAGCCTGCAAGCCATTTGAGCAGCAGGCTCAGGGTGCTCAGTTTTTCGGAATCACCCGTTCTCGGATGAACACAATCAGGATGATCGCCAGCGTCAGCACCGGCCAGGATCCTGTTTGCATGTAGGGTGTGCTCCCGGTTGCCGTAAATACCTCACCGGTCAGTACCGCGCGCTCGAACTGTGGGATGCGCTCGGTAATCTCGCCCTTGTGATTGATGATCGCAGTGACGCCGTTGTTGGTGCCCCGCAGCATGTAGCGGCCGGTCTCCAGGGCTCTCATGCGGGCAAGCTGCAGATGTTGCAGCGGCCCGATGGAATCACCGAACCAGCCGTCGTTACTGATCGTCAGCAGCAGATCGGTGTTGCGGGCATTAAACGCCACGAAATCGGGGTAGGCCACTTCATAGCAGATGTAAGGGGTGATTTTCATGCCATTGGCGACCAGCGGCGCTTGCTGCTCTGGCCCAGGCGTGAAGCTACTCATGGGCAGGTCAAAGAAACCGATCAGCCCCCGCAGCAGACCTTGAAGTGGCACATATTCGCCAAAGGGCACCAGCTTCTGTTTGTGGTACATGCCGTCGCCATTGCCGATGGCCATAATGCTGTTGTGGAAGGTGTAGTCTTCAATCTGGCCGCTGTAGCCATACCAGGGGATGCCGGTGATCAGCGTGCTGTTTTCTCCTAACTGTTCCCGGATATGATCAATGACCTTGCCAGCCTGGTCCTGCGGAATGGGGATGGCTGTTTCTGGCCAGAGGATCAGGTCGGTTTGCCAGTGCGCTTCAGTCATGCCCAAATAAGCCACAATCTGATCGCGCAGGAAATCAGGATCCCACTTGATCTGTTGCGGTATGTTGCCCTGCATCGCCGCAAAGCTGACGGGCTCTTCGCTGAGCTCGGTCCAGTCAGCTTTGTTCATGGCCGGGGCGATCAGCCAGGGCAGCAGAGCTGCTACCAGAACGGCGCCAGCAGTGACCTTCCTTTCAAGTTTGAACAGCCACCAGGCGCCGTAAGCAGCCACTGCGGTAACGGTGATCCAGAAGGTAATGCCATGCACGCCAGTCAGCGGCGCCAGCCCGGCCAGGGGGCCGTCGGTGTGGGCGGTGCCCAGATAAAGCCATGGAAAACCGGTCAGCAGCCAGCCGCGCAGCCAGTCACCCAGAATCCAGATGGCAGGGAACAGCAAGAGTCGGCGTGGTGCGCTGTCTTTGGCGAGTTTGCCCCAGAACCAGAACGCCAGCCCATGGAACAGGGCCAGCCCGGCAATAAACAGGACCATGAGTACAATGGCCAGAGGTACCGAAGTATTGCCGTGCTCGCTGATGCTGACGTAAATCCAGCTGGCACCGGAGGCGAACAGACCAAGCCCGGCCAGCCAGCCGGAGCGGAACAGCTTGTCCGGCGCCTGATGGACGGTGACCAGCAGGATCAGAAATACCGACAGGGGCCCCAGCCACCACAGATAGAATGGCGAGAAGGTCAGTGTTTGCAGAGCGCCGGCAATCACAAGGATTGCGGCGCCCAGCCATTTTCGGGTGGTGAACGGGAGTTTCAGTGGCGGGTGCTGTGGATCATGACTCACTGCGGGTTACCTGCAACAGACGGATGACTCGGTTATCGGCGTTGGCAATAGTAAACTGCAAGCCGCCGAATTCAACCGTTTCGCCCCGTCTGGGCAGGTGTCCAAATTCTTTCAGTACCAGGCCGCCAATGGTATCGAACTCTTCTTCATCCATGTCTGTCTCGAAGAATTCGTTGAAATCATCGATGGGCGTCACGGCCTTCACCGCAAAGGTCCCGTCGCCCCGGGCCTTGATATGGGTCTCCTCATCGAAGTCATGTTCGTCTTCGATTTCACCGACGATCTGTTCCAGCACGTCTTCGATGGTGATAAGGCCAGCGGTTCCGCCGTACTCATCCACCACAATCGCCATGTGATTACGATTTTCCTTGAACTCCTTGAGCAGCTGGTTCAAACGCTTGCTTTCGGGAACAAAGGTGGGCGGCCGCAGGATTTCGCGGATGCGGTTCCAGTTCAGATCGTTGTTGAGGGCAAGAGGAAGCAGGTCTTTCGCCAGCAGTACCCCGATGACGTCATCCTGGCTCTCGCCGATGACCGGAAAGCGGCTATGGGCGGAAGACATAATCTCGGGCAGGAACTCTTTGGGTTCCTGAGATGCCTTTACGGTGATCATCTGGGATCGGGGGATCATGATCTCGTCCACCCGCATGTCGATCACTTGCATGGCGCCTTCAATGATGCTCATGGAGTCAGCATCAATAATGCTCTGGGATTCAGCATCCCGCAGGATTTCCAGCACGTCCTCGACGGACTCAGGCCCGCTGGAAAAGGCCTGTGATATACGCTCCAGCCAGGACTTGTTGCCCTGACTGCGACTCGACTGATCGTCGCTCATGAGTCTGGTTCCGTTTCCTCTGCTTCGTAAGGGTTAGCAAATCCGAGCTGCGCGAGCAGCCGGATCTCGAGGGCTTCCATGACCTCGGCTTCATTATCTTCAATATGATCGTAGCCCTGGAGATGCAACATACCGTGCACCACCATATGGGCCCAGTGGGCGACAGCGTCTTTGCTCTGCTCCCGCGCTTCCTGTTCAACAACTGGCGCGCAAATCACGAGATCTCCGGCCAATGGCACCGTTATACCCGCTGGTGCTTCAAATGGGAAGGACAAAACATTGGTAGGCTTGTCCTTGTCCCGGTATTGGTTATTCAGCTCACGGCTCTCGTCGTTATCGACAATACGGATGGTTACTTCGGTTGGATTCTCATCCTGCCACGCCGCCTCTGCCCAGGCTTCAAACAACGCCTCGCTGGGTACGCCCGTGCCGTCAAACGCCATCTGAAGGTCCACAGTTACCTTGCTCATTGGCCTGTGGCACTCCCGTCGTCGAAAGAATCGTAGGCTTCAACAATGCGTTGAACCAGGGGATGACGCACCACATCCTTGGCGTTGAAACGGGTAAAGCCAATGCCCGGGACCTTGCTCAACACGCTGGCGGCATGAATCAGCCCGGAATTCTGTCCGCGGGGCAGGTCCACCTGGGTGGTATCGCCGGTAATGACCGCGGTAGAGCCAAAGCCTATCCGGGTCAGGAACATCTTCATCTGCTCCCGGGTGGTGTTCTGGCTTTCGTCCAGAATAATAAACGAGTTGTTCAGGGTGCGGCCGCGCATGAATGCCAGGGGGGCAATCTCGATTACGCTTTTCTCGATCAGGCGGGTGACCTGATCGAATCCCAGCATTTCGTATAGTGCGTCGTAGAGCGGGCGCAGGTACGGGTCCACCTTCTGGGCCAGATCGCCAGGCAAAAAGCCCAGCTTCTCGCCGGCTTCCACCGCCGGCCGAACCAGCAGAATACGCTTCACCTGCTCGTCTTTCAGAGCCTCGACAGCACAAGCCACGGCCAACCACGTCTTACCGGTACCCGCGGGCCCGATGCCGAAGTTGATGTCGTGGGTGCGAATGTTATGCACATACTTTTGCTGATTCCGGCCACGGGGTTTGGCGGTCAGCTTCGGTGTCTTGATAACAGTGACCTGGCCTTCATCGTAAGGCACATCATCCGGCAGCCGTTCCAGGCCGGTTTCGCGGATGAACAGGTGCACGGTATCGGGTGGTATGTCATCACTGGCCTCGGTTTCCCGGTACAGATGCCGGATAACCTCGGTTGCCGCCGCTACGTTCTCAGTGCTGCCTTCCACCCGAAAATGATGCCCGCGCCGGCCGACTTTCACTTGCAAGCGCTGTTCGATCATTTTCAGGTGTTCATCAAACTGTCCGCACAAGGTTGCCAGGCGGCGCTGGTCCACCGGGTGCAGGTCAAATTGTCTGGTATCGTGAGTGTTCAATCTTGCTCCGTTTCGTTGGACTCCCCTGGTTGGGAGTGAGCATTTCTATGGGTGGAGTATGGCCGATGCGTGGTTATGCTTCCACAGACACGCTACGGGCACATCCCTGTGCGCTTGTTTCGGGCCGTCCCTGGCCCTCAACAGTCTGTGGAAGCATAACCACGCACCGTCCTTTCTGACTATGTGCAGGCTCGAAAGGAAAAAACAAGCGGAGGAACATTTCAGCGGCGTCGGTTTTCTCTGCGCTCTGGAATAATTTGAAAGCCTGTCCAGGTATTACTGGCATGCTACTGCATGATACGCGGAGGTGGGCTGGATCAGCCTCCCAAAAATGTCGGAGGCCATGGATGGCCGTAGAGAAGCGCACATGGATGTGCTCGTAGCGGTTTTTGGGAGGCTTATCCAGCCCGCCTCCCAACGCCACACAAAGAGCACATGGGTGCCGAAGCCTAAAACAACTCGGAACTAACCGGCACACCACGAAGAGAGTTCGGGTAGGCCTCGACGATTTCTACGTCGATGAAATGACCAACCACCTCAGGATTCTCGTGGCGGAAGTTCACGATGCGGTTGTTCTCGGTACGCCCCGCATACTCGCCCGGATCCTTCTTGGACAAACCAGTCACCAGAATCCGCTGAGTAGAACCCACCATCTTCCGGCTGATATCCATCACATTCTGATTCAGGCGATCCTGAAGAATGCTCAACCGCTGCTTCTTCACCTCCATCGGCGTATCGTCCGGCAAGTCAGACGCCGGTGTACCCGGGCGGGCGCTATAGATGAAACTGAAGGACATGTCGAAGCCGATGTCGTTAATCAGCTTCATGGTGTCCTCGAAATCCTTGTCGGTTTCACCCGGGAAGCCGATGATGAAATCCGAGGAAAAGCTGATGTCCGGGCGAATCTTGCGCAGGCGGCGCAGCTTGGATTTATACTCCAGCGCCGTGTGGCCTCGCTTCATCGCTGCGAGGATGCGATCAGAACCGCTCTGCACGGGCAGGTGCAGGTGGCTGACCAGTTCGGGAACCCGCTCGTAGACTTCAATCAGCGCATCGCTGAATTCCACCGGGTGAGAGGTGGTGTAGCGGATGCGGTCAATGCCGTCGATGGTGGCGATGACTTCGATCAGTTCTGCCAGGTCCATCTGGTCGCCGTCGTGGGTTTCGCCACGGTAGGCATTGACGTTCTGGCCCAGCAGGTTTACTTCGCGCACGCCTTGGGCGGCCAGATGGGCCACTTCGGCGATGACGTCGTCCACCGGGCGGCTGACTTCTTCGCCACGGGTGTAGGGCACCACGCAGAAGGTGCAGTATTTGCTGCAGCCTTCCATGATGGAGACAAACGCAGAGGGGCCGTCGGCGCCGGGCTCAGGCAAATTGTCGAATTTTTCGATCTCCGGGAAGCTGACATCGACCACGCCAATGCCATTACCCTTGGTGCGTACTTCGGTGATCATGTCGGGCAGGCGATGCAGGGTTTGCGGGCCGAATACCATATCCACGTAGGGCGCCCGGTCGATGATGGCCTGGCCTTCCTGGCTGGCGACGCAGCCGCCGACGCCGATGATCAGGTCGGGTTTTTTGGTTTTGAGACTTTTCCAGCGGCCAAGCTGGTGAAACACTTTCTCCTGGGCTTTTTCGCGGATGGAGCAGGTGTTCAGCAGCAGGATGTCGGCGTCATCGGCGTTGTCGGTGACTTCGACCGCTTCGCCGGTTTTGAGCAGGTCTGCCATGCGGGCAGAGTCGTACTCGTTCATTTGGCAGCCGTGGGTTTTGATGTACAGCTTCTTGGCCATGGGTCTCACGTAGTTTGGTGTGTTGGCGCCGGGGTGGAGTGGGGCGCTGGCAAAAATGGACTGCGTATTATAACGGGGTGCTTAATCTTCAACCACCGTTGTCTCGGTATTCCTCATTTGGCTCTGTGCTATTATTCGCCGCTTATGTGCATGAAGGCTTTTGGGGTGGGCTTTCCAAAAACCGCTACGAGCACATCCATGTGCGCTTCTCTCAGGCCATCCATGGCCTTCGAAATTTTTGGAAAGCCCACCCCAAAACCCTTCCCAGACACCTGTACTGGATTCTACAAGCTTGATTGTTGGTTTGTGGGAGCCGGAAAATCATCGCTAGCCAATTTACTTATGACTCCCGAACGCCTCGCCCGAATCAAGCAAGTCCTCAACACCCGTCAACCCGACCTGCGGGTGCTGACGGATCAGGTGCACAAACCCAGAAACCTGTCGGCCATTATTCGGTCCTGCGATGCCTTCGGCCTGGCCAATATGCACGTGGTCTGGCCCAAGGAGGGTTTTCGGGCATTTCGTAAGACAGCCGGTGGCAGCTTTCATTGGGTAACAACGCATACCCATCCGACCATGGATAACGCGGTAACGGAGCTGAAGGCCCAGGGGCACAAGCTGTATGCGGCGCAATTGTCAGACCGGGCGGTGGATTTTCGGGAGGTGGATTACACCGTGCCGTGCACGATTATCATGGGTAACGAAGTGGACGGTGTGAACCCGGTGACCGCCGAGCAGGCGGATGAGCATATTGTGATTCCGATGATGGGAATGGTGGAATCGCTGAATGTGTCTTCAGCTTGCTCGATTATCCTTTCCGAAGCCCAGCGTCAGCGGAAGCTGGCAGGTATGTTTGATCAGCGACGGATGCCCGATGACGAGTACAACCGTCTGCTGTTCTGTTGGTGCCAGCCAACAGTGAAGCGGTACTGTGATGATCGCAACCTGCCGTATCCGCCTATTGATCATGAAACCGGGGAGTTGATCGATGGCGTGGGCTGGATGCAGGAGGTCAGGAAGCTCAGGGCCAATCGCCCCCGGTGGGACGATCAGCCGGAAAATGTAGCAGAGGACTGAGCTTGGATCAGTCCTCGCGGGCTTCCAGGTACCGTTGCAGTTGTTCTCGCAGCGCTTTGGGCAGGCGGGTGATGGTGAGGGCGTCTTTGTCACGGTCGTAGTACACCGCCTGGTTCACCAGGTCCGACGAAAAAGACACGCTCATACCTCCGCCGGAGCCAGCGATGCGCACGAGTTTTTTGACCTTGCGGTGGTCCGGGTGCAGTACGCCGGTTTCCGGTAGTTCCGCGTTCTGGCTGGCGAATTCCTTGAAGCGCTGGGGCTGGCTTTCGTCCAGGTAATTCGACAGAGCTTCGATTTCCACGGGCTCGCCCAGGGCGTGCTGGTCTTTGCAGAATTCGTAGGCCTTGGCGCGCACTTCGCCGGCTTTTTCCGGTTCGCTGGTTTTGGCGAATGCTTCCACTGCGTCCAGAAAGGTCATGGTTTCCTTTTCCACGTCCACGCTGTTGGTGAAGGCGCACAGGCGGATGAACAGTTCGCCGGGGTCGCCGGTGCCGCGGCCGTGGATCAGGGTCATGTAGTTTTCGCTGCCGTTGGCGTTGCGCCAGTCGTCCAGTTCAATTCGCACGGCCAGGTTCAGGCGCGACAGGCTGAGTACGTCGGTGGCGTCCAGTTTCTGGCTGCCGTCGAAGCGCATGGCGCTGTCGGTTTCCAGGATAAACAGGTACACCACTTCGGCATCGGCCAGGGCGTCGTGTACGATCATCAGGTGGCCGTCAAATTCTTCCTGGCTACCGGTCAGCAGTTCCTGCCACTGGCCGAAAAGACGGTCGGTCATGGCCGCGAAGGTCTGTTTGTCTTCCAGGTAGTCTTTGAGCCAGGCGCTGAAGGGGCATTCGCCGATGTCGTCTGAGAAGCGGCCATATTTCTTGCCGGGTTTGCTGTTGAACAGGCGCTTCATCTGCTTGTGCAGGGCTTCGTAGTCGCCGCCCGGTTCCTGCAGGGCCTCGCCCGCTACGAGGCGGGCAGGTTGGCCCGGCTGGTATTGGCTTGCGAAGGCGGTGCGCAGGTGTTTGATGGCCATGGGTCAGCTCCTGTCAGATTCAGTCGGCTTGGCGGAGCGTGATTGTGCCACGGTTGGCAGAGAAAGAAACCCCGGTCCCGACGTCTTCGTTCGGGCCGGGGTTCTCAATGGGCGGGTATGGAAATCAGATTCGCTTGCTGCGAATCAGTTCCTGGACCAGTGTCGAGACGGCGCCGGGAATGTCAGCTTCGTTCTCTGCGTTGGCACTGGCGTTGGCAATGTCCGAACCCAGGTTCACGGCAATGGCTACCAGCCCGTGAGCGGTCAGCAACTGCGCTACCCGACGGCGTTCGTCTGCGTCGCCCGCATTTTCTTCGGATACCACGACGGCGGTCTTGCCCTGATCGAACAGAGCTCGCTCAACGGCCAGCGCCAGTTCCGGGCCATGTTTGCCGTTACAGGCGATGATGGCCGGCTTCTGGGCCAGGCGTCGTTCGCGTTCCTCGGCGGTGACCGGGTCCAGGGATTCCAGGCCATCGGCCAGGCCTGCGATCATGCCCGCCCCGATGGTTACGTTGGTCAGGCGGTCAATGACGATGAAGCTGCCGGTGGCATGGTTACGCTGATAGGCGTCGAACGCGACCGGTTGGTTCAGAGTCAGTTCGCACAGGCCGATTTCATTCAGGGCCAGTTGGCTGGGATTGGCTTGCTGATCCAGCGTGTTTACATCGGTCTGATGGTGGATTTTCTTCACGGTACCGGAAGTAAAGGTGGGGCCCAGCTTGATGTCATACAGCCGGCCGGTTTCCAGCGGTGCGTCGGTCATCCAGACAATGTTGGCATTGAAGCGGTTGTGGACTTCCGGTTCGTCCTCCACCTTCACCAGCATGTCGCCACGGCTAATGTCGATCTCGTCTTCGAGGGTCAGGGTGACCGCCTGGTCGATGTAGGCTTCGTCCAGGTTGCCGTCGAAGGTCACGACTTCCTTTACTTTGCTGGTACGGCGTGAGGGCAGGGCCATCACTGCATCGCCAGGGCGAACCACCCCAGAGGCGATGGTGCCGCAGAAGCCGCGGAAGTTCAGGTTCGGACGGGTCACGTACTGCACCGGGAAGCGGAAATGCTCCAGGTTCTTGTCACGGGACACTTCCACCGTTTCCAGAATTTCCATCAGCGGCTGGCCGGTAAACCAGGGGGTGTTCTCGCTCTTGTTGACGACGTTGTCTCCATCCAGCGCCGAGATGGGAACAAAACGGATGTCCTTGAGGCCCAGTCGTGAGGCAAAGGCCAGGTAGTCGTCGCGGATTTCATTGAAGCGCTCTTCGCTGAAGTCCACCAGATCCATTTTGTTCACGGCGACCACGATGTGCCGGATGCCCAGTAGCGAGGCAATATAGGAATGCCGGCGGGTCTGGGTGAGTACGCCGTGGCGGGCATCAATCATCAGGATGGCCAGTTGCGCAGTGGATGCGCCGGTGGCCATGTTGCGGGTGTACTGCTCATGGCCCGGGGTGTCCGCAATGATGAACTTGCGTTTGTCGGTGCTGAAATAACGGTAAGCGACATCAATAGTAATGCCCTGTTCCCGCTCGGCCTGAAGGCCGTCCACCAGCAGTGCCAGGTCCAGTTTTTCGCCGGTGGTGCCCATTTTTGCGCTGTCAGTTTTCAGGCTGGCCATGTGATCTTCATAGATCATCTTGGTGTCATGCAACAGCCGGCCAATCAGCGTGCTCTTGCCGTCATCCACGCTGCCGCAGGTGAGCAGGCGCAGGAGTTCCTTGTTCTCGTGTTGCTTCAGGTAAGCCTGAATATCTTCTGCAATCAGATCAGACTGGTGTGACATGTTAGAAATACCCTTCCCGCTTTTTCTGTTCCATGGAGCCCGCTGAGTCGTGGTCGATCACCCGGCCTTGCCGCTCTGAGCTGGTGGCCAGCAGCATTTCCTGAATGATGTCGGGCAGGGTGTTGGCCTCGGATTCAATGGCGCCGGTCAGCGGATAGCAGCCCAGGGTGCGGAAGCGTACCGATTTCATCATCGGCTTTTCACCTTCTTTCAGGGGCATGCGGTCGTCGTCTACCATGATCAGGGTGCCATCGCGCTCTACCACGGGCCGCACGGCTGCGTAATAGAGGGGAACGATGTCAATGTTCTCAAGGTAGATGTATTGCCAGATGTCCAGCTCCGTCCAGTTGGACAGCGGGAAGACACGGATGCTTTCGCCCTTGTTGACTTTGCCGTTGTAAATATTCCAGAGCTCCGGGCGCTGGTTCTTCGGGTCCCAGCGGTGGTGTTCGTCACGGAAGGAATATACCCGCTCCTTGGCACGTGATTTTTCTTCGTCCCGGCGGGCGCCCCCGAAGGCGGCGTCGAACTTGTACTTGTTCAGGGCCTGCTTCAGGGATTGGGTTTTCATGATGTCGGTGTGCTTGGCGCTGCCATGAGTAAAGGGGCCGACGCCTTGCTTCACGCCTTCTTCATTGATGTGCACGATCAGGTCGAGCCCGAACTTCTCCGCTACATGGTCCCGGAACGAGATCATGTCCCGGAATTTCCAGGTGGTATCCACGTGAAGCAACGGGAACGGTGGCTTGCCCGGGTAGAAGGCTTTCAGGGCAAGATGCAGCATCACGGCAGAATCCTTGCCGATGGAGTAAAGCATGACCGGGTTGTCGAACTCGGCGGCCACTTCCCGAATGATGTGGATGCTTTCGGCTTCCAGCTGTTTGAGATGGGTGAGGTTATATGTGGTCATGTTCATCCGTTGCCATGGAGGGCGAAGTAATGGCTGTAATTTAGATGAACAACTATATCAGAGCAGCTTAGGGTATAAGAAGGAATGCTGTAAGAATTTCAGGTTCTAATAATATAGCCTTCGCCGGTGTCTGGAGGCGGGGGTAAACGCCAGCGACGTCGCCACTGGCTTCCGTCAGTGAGCTTCGCTGGAGGGATTACGTGCGTCCGAAAGCAGTTTGGCAACATAACGATCGACATAGTCAAAGCCGTTGCCTTCGAATTCACAGAACTGGATACCAATCTGGAACTCGTCCCGGGCAATGCGACGCATGTGTACGATGTTCCCGTCGGCGAGCACCGTGACCGGCTGGTTTGCAATGACGGGCACCGAAAAACGGGTTTTGACTTCGATCCAGTGGCCGGGGGCCGGTGTTTTCAGGCCCGGAACCAGCTGTTTGACGGTGTCCTGATCACAGGAGAGCATCACGCCTGAGCGGGACAGGTTGGACACCTGGCAGGTAAGGCAGCAGCCATCCGGCTTTTCGATCGTAATGTCGGTTGAAACGTCCACCCGCTGCTGGTTTCGCAGATTGGGTTTGGCGGCAAGAGGTTTCATGTTCACTCTTCTGGCATGTGTGGTTTGAAAAGAAGTTGCCTTTCCCATAAACGCCTTCCAGAAAAACACATAAACGATTGAAAGTTTAGCTGTTTAAAAAGTGAACAGCAAGAATCCTGTCGGTAATTGTGGCACTTTTACTACAAAATTCTGAACACGGTGTCACAGTTTTAGTCGGTAAGTTGATCTGCGTCAGCGGATTTGTGGTGGCGGAGTAGGTGGTGCGACTGCTGCAGTTCTTCCGGTCGTGAGGTAAAATTGCCCGCTACACTCATCGGGAGCATGGCTCCGGACATCCTGCAGGCTTTTATGACCGAGAAAACGCAAAACGCGCCCCAGAGCGGAAAAGTAGGCTTTATCAGCCTTGGTTGCCCGAAGGCGCTGGTAGATTCTGAACGTATCCTGACCCAGTTGCGCCTGGACGGCTACGATGTGGTGCCCACCTACGATGACGCCGATATTGTGGTGGTGAACACCTGTGGTTTTATAGATGCCGCCAAGCAGGAATCCCTGGACGCCATTGGTGAGGCAATCAGTGAGAATGGTAAAGTCATCGTCACCGGTTGCATGGGGGTTGAGGCCGACCGGATCCGTGAAACCCATCCGGGCGTGCTCGCAGTATCCGGCCCCCAGGCCTACGAGGAAGTGGTGGGTGCCGTCCACCAGTATGTGCCCCCGAAGATAGAGCATGACCCGTTTGTGGACCTGGTGCCACCTCAGGGCGTCAAGCTGACGCCGCGCCATTATGCCTACCTGAAGATTTCGGAAGGCTGTAATCACCGCTGTACCTTCTGCATTATTCCCTCGATGCGGGGAGACCTTGTCAGTCGCCCGATTGGCGAGGTCATGGACGAAGCCAAGCGATTGGTGGATGCCGGAGTAAAGGAAATTCTGGTGATCTCTCAGGACACCTCCGCCTACGGCGTAGACATCAAATACCGTACCGGTTTCTGGCAGGGGCGCCCGTTAAAGACAAAAATGCAGGCGTTGTGTGAAGCCCTGGGTGAGATGGGGGTTTGGGTGCGTTTGCACTATGTCTATCCCTATCCCCATGTGGATGACGTCATCCCGCTGATGGCCGAAGGCAAAATCCTGCCGTACCTGGACATCCCGTTCCAGCATGCCAGCCCGAAAGTGCTCAAGGCCATGAAACGCCCGGCCCATGACAGCAAGACTCTGGAGCGCATCAGGAAGTGGCGGGAAATCTGCCCGGAACTGACCATTCGCTCCACCTTCATCGTTGGTTTCCCGGGGGAAACCGAGGAAGACTTCCAGTACCTGCTGGACTGGCTGGACGAGGCTCAGCTGGATCGAGTGGGTGCCTTCACTTACAGCGCGGTGGAAGGGGCGCCGGCGAACGAGCTCGAAGGTGCGGTCCCCGAGGAGGTGAAGGAGAAACGCCTCGCTCGCTTTATGGCCAAGCAAGCAGAAATCTCAGCGGCGCGTCTTCAGGCGAAAATCGGTCGTACCATTGATGTGTTGATTGATGAAGTTGATGAAGAGGGTGCGATCGGTCGCTCGAAGGCCGATGCGCCAGAGATTGATGGCATGGTCTACCTGAACGATGAAACCGAACTCGTTCCCGGTCAGATTGTGCAGGCTGTCGTAGAGCATGCCGATGAGCATGACCTTTGGGCACGTTTGATCTGACTGTCGGCATCGTGTCAGCGAACTATCGCAAAAAGGTCTGGCAGGGTGGGTTTGGAGCCCCTTCCCAAAAATGTCGGAGGCCATGGATGGCCGGAGAGAAGCGCACAGGGATGTGCTTGTAGCGGTTTTTGGGAAGGGGCTCCAAACCCACCCCTCCCCACAATCCGAAGGCTAGGGCCAAAACAAGATGGCCCACGCCAATGCTAGCCGCCAAGCTTGCGAACAAGAATCTCATTGAACAGCTTGGGGTTACCCTGGCCCTTGGAAGCCTTCATCAGCGGCCCCATGAAGCCACCAAGCATCTTCTTGCGCTTCTTCGGATCTTCCTCGTTCTGGTATTGAGCCACCTGATCCGGCATGCCGGCCAGCACCTCATCAACCATGGATTCCAGGGCGCCGGTATCCGACACCTGCTTCAGGCCCTTGGCTTCAATAATGGCATCGACATCGTTGTTTTCGCCCGTCCATAGCGCCTCGAACACCTTCTTGGCACCGGCGGAGGACAGTGTGTTATCGGCGATGCGGGTCACCATGGCGCCCAGTTGTGCGCCGGTAATCGGCGCCTCGGCGACGGACTTCTCCTCCGCATTCAGGCGCGCGGAGAACTCGCCTTGAATCCAGTTGGCGGCCAGCTTGGCATCTTTGCCGTGTTCCACGGTTTCTTCGAAGAATGCAGCCAGTTTGGCGTCGGCAGACAGGATGCCAGCGTCATAGTCGTTCAGGCCGTATTGCTCCTTGAAACGCGCCCTGCGAGCGTCCGGCAGTTCCGGCAGGCGGCTGCGGGCGTCTTCGATGAAGGCATCGTCGATTTCCACCGGCAACAGGTCCGGGCAGGGGAAGTAGCGATAGTCGTTGGCTTCTTCCTTGGTGCGCATCGAGCGGGACTCGTCCCGGTCACCGTTGTACAGGCGGGTTTCCTGCACAATCACGCCACCGTCTTCCAGGATATCCATCTGCCGCTCCACCTCGTGGGCGATGGCCTGTTCCATGAACCGGAACGAGTTCAGGTTCTTGGTCTCGGTGCGGGTGCCCAGGGTGTCGGAGCCTTTTGGCTTCAGAGAGATGTTGACGTCAAAGCGCATGGAACCCTGGGACATATCGCCGTCGCAGATACCCAGCGAGGTAACAATGCTGTGCAGCTTTTTGGCAAAAGCCACGGCTTCCTCGGCGCTGGTCATATCCGGCTCGGTCACCACCTCAATCAGCGGTGTGCCGGCGCGGTTCAGGTCGATGCCGGTCATGCCATGATAATCCTCGTGCAGGGATTTGCCGGCGTCTTCTTCCAGGTGGGCGTGGTGAATGCGCACGCGCTTGGTGCTGCCATCGGCCAGGTCGATGTCGACATAGCCGGGGCCAACGATGGGCTGGGCCAGCTGGGTGGTCTGGTAGCCCTTGGGCAGGTCCGGGTAGAAGTAGTTCTTGCGTTCGAAGACCGAGCGCCGGCCGATTTCGGCATTGGTTGCCAGGCCGAACATCACCGCGTAGCGGAACGCCTGCTCGTTGGGTACCGGCAGGGTGCCGGGCATCGCCAGGTCAACCGCGTTGGCCTGGGTGTTGGGCTCGGCACCGTAAGCGGTGCTGGAGCCGGAGAAAATCTTGGTCTGGGTGGCGAGCTGAACGTGAATTTCCAGCCCGATCACGATATCCCACTGCATGTGTTCGTCTCCTAATCCGGGCTTATTGAGGTTCACGCTGGTGCCAGTCGGTCACCTGCTGGAACTGATGGGCGGCGTTCAGCAGGCGGGTCTCGGAGAAGTAATCCCCGATGATTTGCAGCCCCACCGGCAAACCGTCGACAAACCCGGCCGGAACTGACATGGCCGGAATGCCCGCCAGGTTAATGGCGATGGTGAACACGTCTTCCAGGTACATGGATACGGGATCGGTGTTCTTCTCGCCCTGCCTGAATGCAGGTGTCGGCGACACCGGACTCATCAGCACGTCTACTTCCTTGAACGCGTTGATGAAATCCTGTTGGATCAGCCGGCGAACCTTCTGGGCCTTCAGGTAATAGGCATCGAAATAACCGGCGGAGAGGGCGTAGGAGCCCACCAGAATCCGGCGCTTCACCTCGTTACCGAAACCTTCAGCCCGGCTGCGGGTGTACATATCCATCAGATCTTTCGGGTCTTCGCAGCGGTAGCCGTAACGAACACCGTCAAACCTGGACAGGTTGGCGGACGCCTCAGCGGGGGCGATCACGTAATACGCTGCGATGGCCAGCTTGGCGTTGGGCAGCGACACCTCTTTTACCGTCGCCCCCAGCTTTTCATACTCGCGAATCGCGTTACGAACCTGCTCTTCCATAGCCGGAGCCAGCTGGTCACTAAAGTATTCCTTCGGCAGGCCAATCTTCAGGCCCTTCAGCGGCTCGTTCAGGGTGGCCGTGTAATCCGGTACTTCCCGGTCAATGCAGGTGGAGTCCTTCGGATCGTGCCCCGCCATCACATTCAACATCAGCGCGGCATCTTCTGCCGTGCGCGCCATCGGCCCGCCCTGATCCAGGGAAGAGGCAAAGGCAATCATCCCGTACCGGGATACCCGGCCATAGGTCGGCTTCAAACCGGTGATGCCACACAATGCCGCCGGCTGACGGATTGAGCCACCGGTATCCGTGCCCGTCGCCGCCGGCACCAGTCGTGCCGCTACCGCAGCCGCAGAACCACCGGATGAACCACCCGGTACCCGCTTGTCACCACCGGACAGGCCCCAGGGGTTGGTCACGGCGCCATAAAAACTGGACTCGTTAGACGAGCCCATGGCGAACTCGTCCATGTTGGTCTTGCCCAGGCACACTGCGCCAGCCGCCTTGAAGTTAGCCGTCACGGTCGCGTCGTAGGGAGGTACAAAATTATCCAGCATTTTCGACCCGCAACTGGTGCGAATGCCGCTGGTGCAGAAGATATCCTTGTGAGCAAAGGGCACCCCGGTCCACACCGTGGCCTTACCCGCCGCCCGCATCTCGTCTGCAGCCCTGGCCTCGGCCAATGCCTGCTCATCGGAGATGGTAATAAAGCTGTTGTACTTGCCGTCTTCTGTCTTCAGACGGTCCAGGAACTGCTGCGTCAGCTCCACGCTCGAAATCCTGCCACTCTCCAGCTCTCTGGAAAGCTCTGCTACAGACTTGTTATGCATGATAAATCCCGAAATTTCTGATGGACGACCAAATCACTCAATAACCCTGGGCACCAGATACAACCCATCCTCGGTAGCCGGCGCAATCGCCTGGAACGCCTCCCGCTGATTGGTTTCGGTAACCACATCCGGCCGCAGCTTCTGCACCGCATCCAGCGGATGGGCCATGGGCTCCACTAAATCGGTATCTGCGGCACTCAACTGATCCACCAGATCCAGAATATTGCCCAGATCCTTTTCCAGAGCCGAAACCTGCTCGCCGTCCACCTTGATGCGGGCGAGCACGGCAACTTTCTCGATGTCCTCGCGGGAAATGCTCACGTTGCCTCCAAAAGCGTGTGTGAAAACAATTTAATGTCAGGTTAGAAGCCAGGAATAACGTATGGGGATGCTTGTGAGGATGGCTTTCCAAAACTGTGCGAAGCCATGGATGGCGGAGCTCAAGCGACACAGGGATGTGCCGAAGGAGCGTGTTTTGGAAAGCCATCCTCACAAGCAGCCATGCTCCACGGTTAACTGCGCGCGGAATCCTGGCGACAACAAAGCCCGACATATTAGCAGAACCGCGCGCAACATTGGCCCCGTCTAAAGCCATAAAATGTGAGAATGGTAAGCCCCGAAGCCCCGATGGCGCCTTGCCTGAGTAGGTGCTCACTGCTAAAGTTGCCGCATTCTTTTCTGCAACCGCAACTCTCAGGTTGAAACAACACGAATGTTAATCAAAAGACTCCGAGGCTTATTCTCAAGCGACCTGTCCATCGACCTGGGCACCGCCAACACCCTTATCTACGTGCGCGAACGCGGCATTGTACTTAACGAACCCTCTGTCGTGGCCATTCGCACCAATAACTCCCAGAAAATGGTCGCTGCCGTCGGGTCCGAAGCCAAACGCATGTTGGGCCGCACCCCGGGCAATATTACCGCCATCCGTCCCATGAAAGATGGTGTGATCGCCGACTTCGTCGTGACCGAAAAAATGCTCCAGCACTTTATTCACAAAGTGCATGAAAACAGTTTCATTACCCCGAGCCCCCGCGTACTCGTGTGTGTGCCCAGCAAATCTACCCAGGTAGAGCGCAAGGCCATCCGCGAATCGGCCCTGGGTGCAGGCGCCCGCGAGGTGTTCCTGATCGAAGAACCCATGGCGGCCGCCATTGGTGCCGGCCTGCCGGTGGAAGAAGCCAGCGGCTCCATGATTGTCGACATCGGTGGCGGTACCACCGAGATCGCGATTATCTCCCTGAATGGCATCGTCTATGCCGAATCCGTCCGGGTTGGTGGCGACAAGTTCGACGAAGCCATCGTTACTTACGTCCGTCGCAACTACGGCAGCCTGATCGGCGATTCCACAGCCGAGCGTATCAAGCATGAAATCGGCTGTGCCTATGAAGGCCTGGAAGTGCGAGAAATCGACGTTCGTGGTCGCAACCTGGCTGAAGGTGTGCCCCGGGCCTTTACCCTGAACAGCGAAGAAATTCTCGACGCGCTTCAGGAATCCCTGGCCCAGATCGTCCAGACCGTGAAGAGCGCCCTGGAGCAGTCTCCGCCTGAACTGGCCTCCGACATTGCTGAGCGCGGCATTGTGCTGACCGGTGGCGGTGCGCTGCTGCGGGGCCTGGACAAGCTCATCAGCGAAGAGACCGGCCTGCCGGTCATTATTGCGGAAGATCCGCTGACCTGCGTAGCCCGTGGCGGCGGTAAAGCCCTGGAAGTGATTGATCGCGGTGGCATCGGAATGTTCTCCCAGGAGGGGTAACCCCGTGGGAGGGCTAAGCCATTAAGACCATATTCGTCCAGGGGCCGGTACCCGGTTTCCGGCTGTTTCTCGTCGTTCTGTTATCGGCAGCGTTAATCGCTGCCGATGCCCGTTTTGACAAGCTCACCACCGTCCGCAGCACTCTTGCCACCGGTCTGGCACCGGTGTACTGGCTTGGCAATGCCCCATATTCCTTTGCTGACTGGTTTTCCGGCCTGTTTGTTAGCCGTGATGATCTGCAGCAGGAGAACGAAGAGCTCAAAACCCGCCTGCTGATTCTGGAGCGTCGTGCTCTCAAGTACGCGGCTCTGGCGTCGGAGAATAACGAGCTGCGCCGGCTGCTGAATTCTTCCGAAGTACTGGATGACCGGGTCATTGTGGGCGAAGTGGTGGGGGTCTCCCCGGATCCGTTCTCCCACGAGATCATCATTAACAAGGGCGAGAGTGATGGTGTCACGACTGGTCAGGCGGTACTGGACGCAGAGGGCCTGATGGGCCAGGTGATCCAGACCAGCCAGTTCACCTCCCGTGTCCTCCTGGTGTCCGACAGCAGTCACGCCGTTCCTGTTGAGGTGGTACGTAATGGTCTGCGTTCGATTTTGCTGGGTAACGGCGAAACCGATGAGCTGGATCTGGTTCACGTACCGGATACTGCTGACATCCGCGAGGGCGACATGCTGGTCAGTTCCGGTCTTGGCGGGCGATTCCCCCGGGGCTACCCGGTGGCAGAGGTCAGTTCCATCGTCAAAGAGCCGGGGGAGCCTTTTGTGACCATTCAGGCCGCGCCCAAAGCCCGCCTCAACCAGAGCCGGCTGGTGCTGATCGTGTTTCAGCCGGAAGAGCGTTCGGTGCCCGAAAATGGGCCGGCGGCCCCGGATAACGAGGAGGCAAACTGATGTTGTCTGTCATCAGTTATCCGCTGTTCGCCATCACCGTGGTGTTATCGTTGGTGTTGAGTATCTCCCTGTTCCCGGTGGACTGGTTTCAGTTTCGCCCGGAGTGGCTCGGACTGATTGTCTTCTACTGGACCTTCCGCGCCCCGGCCCAGTTTGGCATTCTGATGGCCTGGTGCCTGGGGTTGTTACTGGATATTCTCGAGTCTACCCCGCTGGGCGTGAATGCCATGGGCATGGCCCTGATCGCCTTTCTGGTGCTGACCATTCACCAGCGGTTGCGGATGTATCCGCTGCCCCAGCAGTGCCTGATGGTGTTTCTGTTATTGGGCATCAACCAGATGCTGGTACATTTCGTGAAACAGTTACTGGGTGCTGAAAGCGCCGGTTTCAGCTACTTGTGGCCAGCCTTGACGAGCGCTCTGGCCTGGCCTGTGGTCAGTGGCGTACTGGACACAATCAACCGTAAACTGGGATAACTGTATGAGCTGCCTCATTCTGGCCTCGGCATCACCGCGCCGCGCTGAGTTGCTGAGACAGATCGGTGCTGACTTTCAGGTGGCGCCTGCCGAGATAGACGAGACTCCGCAACCGGGTGAAGCGGCTCAGCACTATGTTGAGCGCCTGGCCCGGGAGAAAGCCTCTTGTGTTGCCGGTGAGGCCCCGGGTGCCCGGGTACTGGGGTCTGACACCTCTGTTGTTGTAGACGGAGAGATTCTTGGGAAACCGGAGTCCGATACTCAGGCTTGTGAGATGTTGCGCCGGTTATCTGGAAGAACCCATCAGGTGATGACCGCGATCGCTCTGGCGCAGGAGCAGAAGTGTCGGTCATTGGTGGTGGTCACCGATGTCAGCTTTCGGGAGCTCTCAGAAGCCGAAATTGTCGCCTACGTCGCCACCGGTGAACCCATGGACAAGGCGGGAAGCTACGG
This sequence comes from Marinobacter sp. ST-43, assembly GCF_030541085.1. Lineage (NCBI taxonomy): Bacteria > Pseudomonadati > Pseudomonadota > Gammaproteobacteria > Pseudomonadales > Marinobacteraceae > Marinobacter > Marinobacter sp. ST-43. The sequence continues at coordinate 117,952 of NZ_JASSVO010000002.1, read as the reverse complement.
AATTCAGGGACTTGGTGGTATCTTTGTTCGGGAACTCAAGGGCAGCTACAGCGCTGTGGTGGGTTTGCCCCTGCAGGAAACCGCAGAGTTATTGGCAGATGCCGGCGACCCTGTCTGGCGCCACTGGCCATGCAGTAAGGAGAGCCAAGCATGAGTGAAGAGATCCTGATCAACGTGACTCCGGTGGAAACCCGGGTCGCCCTCGTTGAAAACGGCATGTTGCAGGAAGCCTATATCGAGCGCACCAGTCGCAAGGGGATTGTCGGCAACATCTACAAGGGCAAGGTCGTTCGGGTGCTGCCCGGCATGGAAGCCGCGTTCGTGGACATCGGCCTGGAACGGGCGGCTTTCATTCATGCGTCCGACGTCGTCAGTGGCCAGACATCTGGCGACGAACCGTCAGACGCCCCCCGGACCGTGCCGGATATCCGTACCCTGTTGCGGGAGGGGCAGTCCCTGGTGGTGCAGGTAACCAAGGACCCGATTGGTACCAAGGGTGCGCGACTCACCACCCAGCTTTCCATTCCCTCCCGTTATCTGGTGTTCATGCCAGGCGTTTGCCATGTCGGGATTTCCCAGCGCATTGAAGATGATAATGAGCGCGCGCGGCTGAAATCCCTGATTGAGGAAGGCGCAGCGGAACATGATGATGTGCAGGGTGGCTATATCATCCGCACCGCGGCGGAGGCTGCCTCGGCCGAAGATCTGATTGCTGATATGACCTACCTGCACCGGCTAAGCCAGTCGATCCAGGAGCGCATTGCCAAAGCGCCGGCACCCTCAGTGGTCTATCAGGATTTGCCGTTGTTTATTCGCACCATCCGGGATCTGATCCGACCGCAAACTGAAAAAGTGCGTATTGATAGTCGCGAGAGCTATCAGCGGGTAATGGAGTTTGTCAAAGAGTTCGTCACTGAGTTTGCCGACAAGGTGGAGTACTACCCCGGTGAGCGGCCTATCTTTGACCTGTATTCGGTTGAAGATGAAATCCAGAAAGCCCTGAGCCGCAAGGTGCAGCTCAAATCCGGTGGCTATGTGATCATCGATCAGACCGAAGCGATGACGACCATCGACATCAACACCGGTGCCTTTGTGGGCCACCGCAATCTGGAAGAGACCATCTTCAAAACCAATCTGGAAGCCGCCCGGGCGATCAGTCGTCAGCTTCGGCTGCGGAATCTGGGCGGGATCATCATCATCGACTTTATCGACATGGAAGATCCCGAACACCAGCGCCAGGTGCACCGGATGCTGGAGAAAATGCTGGAACGGGATCACGCCAAAACCAAGATCACCGGCGTTTCCGAGCTGGGCCTTGTGGAGATGACCCGAAAACGCACCACCGAAAGCCTGGGCCAGGTTCTGTGCGAGCCGTGTCCGATCTGTGACGGCCGGGGATTCCTGAAAACCGCCGAAACCGTGTGCTACGAAATCTTCCGGGAAATCCTGCGCGTTAACCGTGCCTATGAGGCGGAGAATTACCTGGTGATGGCGTCCCAGAAGGTGGTGGACCGCCTGCTGGATGAAGAGTCAGACAACGTTGCGGACCTTGAAACCTTTATCAGTAAAACCATTCGCTTCCAGGTTGAGCCTTTCTACAGCCAGGAACAGTACGACGTTGTTTTGCTCTGACACCTGAGCAGCAGGGCGTTGCAGGGAGCTGAGTCTTATGTCGATCCGCGAGCCGGACAGTTCGCAACCAGCCGAGGATGAGCGCGGTCTGGTTGCCCGCGGGTTGGCGGGCTTTGCCAGTGTGGTCTGGTGGTCCATCCTGACGCTGCTGGTGTTATTCGCACTCTATGTTGGTGTCGGTCGCCAGCTCACCTCCGATATCAACAGCTTTTCTGATGAACTGGCGGCTTCGCTCTCCGAAGCCACAGGCCTGGATGTGTCTGTTGGCAGTTTATCCTCCCAATGGTATTGGCTGGATCCCTCCATTACCGCCAAAGATATCACCATCAATTCCCCGGATTCAGACCGCATAGCCGCAGAACTTGAGCACCTGGAATTGCGGCTCGATTTTTTTGCCTCCCTGTTCCGCTTCCGCCTGGTGTTCCGCAATTTTGACGCTGACGGTCTGGCGTTAACGGTGGTTCGCCCTACCGAGGATCCATTTATCAATCCGGTGGAAGAGATTGTGGAGCTGGCCGAGCCGGGTGCGCCGGAACTTCAGGAATGGATTCGCCTGGCAGGCCGCTGGTTGTCGGATCCGGAAGTCCGGGTGACACGGGTCAGCCTGGCGCTGGGCCCAAGCCGACAGAACCTTCGTTTTCTGGATATTCCTCAGCTTGATCTGTACTACCAGGGCGGCTTGTTCCAGGCCGCAGGCCGGGCCATGCAGAGTGGTACAACCACACAGCTGGCCAGTTTTGCTCTGGTAGGGCAGCGGTTTTTCAGGGGGGAGTTTACCGGTCAACTCTACCTGGATGTGGATTCCGGTCGACTGTTCGATGGCCTGATTGATGATCTGAACTGGCGGGGCATACGGGTTGAAGGCTTCGATCTGGGGGGCAGTGCCTGGTTAAGCTTTGAGGATGGCGAGCTGCAGCAGGTTCAGGGTCAGGTTCGCACTCCCTATCTTCAGTTAGGTGTTAACCGTGAATCGCTGGCGCCTCTTGAAGATATCCAGGCTCACTTCGGTTGGCGGCGGGGGGAGGCCCTACGTTTGCAGAAGCTTCGCTGGGACTGGATTGGCGATCAGGTTCTGCCGTTCAGTGTTCGCATCGAAGACGGTCAGGATGAGCTCAAGCTGGTGGCAGACTCACTGCCGCTCAAGCCTTTGCGGCGATTGGTTCAGGCCCTGGAGCTGCTGCCGGATGCCGCCAGCGAGGCGCTGGAGCATTATCAGCCTGCGGGTTTTCTGGACGATATGTTGTTTACTCTGCCAGAGCAGGGCTCCCGGTTCTCGTTAAGTGCCAGATTGCGGGAGTTCGGGGTGCGGGCCTGGTCTGGCGCCCCCCGCGCCGAGGGGCTATATGGCTTTATCAAGATGAATCCAGACAGCGGCAGGGTGACCCTGGATACACCAGAATCCGCCATGCTGGGCTTTCCGCAGTTGTTCAACACTGACTGGAGGCTGGACTCTCTATCCGGAACTGTCGCCTGGATCCTGGAAGGAGGGATCACCAGGGTATTCTCCGATGATCTGGAGTTTATCTATCGCTCAGATACCCGGTTAAGCGGCGCGTTTGACCTGCGGCTGGATCGATTCGGGGAGGACAATCTTGGTTTGAGCGTCGGCGTAGAAGGCGGCAATGCCGATATGCTGGCGGATTTCGTGCCGGCGAATGCTGTGGGCGAAGGGCTTTATGAATGGCTCACCAACAGTATTCCGGAGGCCGGTATCCGGGGGCAGTACTATGGCCACGGTCGTATTGATTCCTCCGCGCCGTCTGGATCGTTTGTTTCCTCCATGTGGTATGAATTCGATAACGCCACGATTCGATACGACCAGCGCTGGCCCGCTGTGGAGCAGGCCAGCGGGCGGGTCGAGATCCAGAATGCCGACACGCGGGTAATGCTCGCTCGGGGCGAGATCGGTGGGTTGGAGCTGGAAAACGCCAGTGTTCACGTCCTTCCCGGAGATGGGGAAGCTGGCACGCTGGTGCGCGTAGATGCAGTGTCGACGGTTCCGGCAGAGAGAATACCCTGGTGGCTGGCCAATACTCCGTTGGGGGAATTGTTGGGATACGGTAACACCCGTGCCCGTTATGACGGGGAGTTTGAGCTGAGTCTTGGGCTGGAGCTACCGCTATCGCAAGGGCAGGACACCCGGGTTACGGCGCAGGTAAAAACCGACAATGCCGGATTCCAATTACCGGATGCGGGACTTCGCTGGCAGAATATTCGGGCTGACCTGACTTACGACAGTGTTGATGGATTTTCCGGGCCACCGGTCACTGCTCGTTTTTTCGATCAACCGGTCAGTGTTGTTTTTTCCGCCGCGGAGGCCGGCGACGCCATGCTGATACGCCAGCAAGGTGGTCTGAAGCTGCCAGGCTCCCTGGCGGCCTTTGGCCTGGCTAACGATGCGGCGCGCGGGCTTTCCGGAGAGCTTGTCTACACCGCTGAGCTTGAATTAGGCGGTGCCGGCGAGCCGGTGATTTCCCTGTTTTCAGACCTTGAAGGTCTGCAGGTGGATTGGCCCAAACCACTGGCAAAGACCGCGCGCGAGCGAACCCCCCTGTCGGTCCGGGTTGATCCGTTCCAGAGCGAAGGCGTGGCGATCGCTGCGCAATGGCAGGATCGTCTGGACGCTGAACTCCGTTTTAAAGAGACGGGCTTCGAGCTGGTCTTCGAACATTTGAATCTGGGCGCTCACCATCTGACCAATATCGCCATTGATGCGCTTGAGCTGGAGGACCGGTGGGTCGTTCATACAGACTCGGATCGGGCCCGGGGCAGGGTGGTGTTACCCAGAGAAGGAGGCACGGTAGAGGCCGACTTTGCAACCCTGCGCCTGGTACGGGAGACCAGTGCCGCAGAGCAGGACAACGAATTTCTGACTCTTGAGGAGCAGTTGCAGGCGTTCAGGGAGCTGGATATGGGAAATTGGCCCGACATTGATGCCAGAATCTCGGATCTCCGGCTGGATGGCGAGTCAGCGGGAAGCTGGCGTTTCAAGCTGCGCCCTGAACCCTATCGGTTGCGTGTGCAGGAGGTGGAAGGCCGGCTTGGATCCCTGGTGTTGTCCGGCGATATGACCTGGAGCATTGTGGATGACCGGGAAACGACCCGGTTTACTGGTAAGCTGGAGGGCGGGGCCCTTAAGGATCTGGAAGCGCTGACTGGCAGCACCATTCCGATGACCAACGAAGAAACGGCGGTTGAACTGGATCTGGATTGGCCGGGAAGCCCGAATAACATTGCTCTCAGCAAGATAAGCGGCACGGTCAGTGCCCGCCTGGACGACGGCATGATCATGGAGCAGAGCAATTCGGCGCAATTGTTCCGGGTCTTCAACCTGCTGAACACCGATACGCTCTGGCGCAGGTTGCGGCTGGATTTCTCGGATCTGTACGAACGGGGCGTCGCCTTCGACGCCATTTCCGGTAAGGCCAACATCATAAATGGCCTGGTGACCATGGATCCGGAACTGCAACTGGTGGGTCCGTCCGGCGCGTTCAAACTCAGTGGCAATACCAACATGGCCGAAGAAACGTTGGATATGCGCCTGGTCCTGGTACTACCCGTGACACAGAATCTGCCCCTGGCTGCCATACTGATGGGGGCGAGCGCCCCCATCGGCGGCGCCTTGTTCGTGCTCGATAAAATTCTGGGCGACCCGTTGAGCAAACTGACCAGTGCCACGTACAGTGTCACAGGAACCTGGAGCAATCCGGAAGTGGATCTGCGGGGCGTGTTCGATACCGGTGAGTAAGGAGGCCATGATGGTTCAGGTCGCGGCAATACAAATGGTCAGTACCCATGACATCGATGCCAACCTTGAAGAGGCCCGCAGACTGCTGGCTGAAGCGGCAGGCGCAGGGGCGAAGGTGGCGGTGTTGCCCGAGAACTTCGCCGTTCTGGCCACCGCGCAGATGCTGGAGTGCGGCCGCCGGGAGGCGAGTAGCGAGCCTGTTATCCGTCGCTTTCTGGCCGAGCAGGCCCGGTCATTGGGGCTCTGGATTGTCGGCGGTTCCCTGCCGTTGGCCAGTCGGCGAGATGGTTCAGAGATAACAGACCGGGTACGCGCCACCTGTCTGGTGTACAACGATCATGGCGAAGAAGTGGCCCGCTACGACAAGATTCACCTGTTTGACGCCATGGTTGAAGACGCCCACGGCCAGTATCGGGAATCGGATACCTTTGAGCCCGGTGATCAGGCGATTACGGTGGATACGCCGGCCGGACGACTGGGGTTGGCGATCTGTTACGACCTTCGCTTTCCAGAACTGTTCCGGGCCTTGAGAGAGCAGGGCGCCGAATGGGTCTGCCTGCCCAGCGCCTTTACCTGGCAGACGGGCAATGCCCATTGGCACGCCCTGATACGCGCCCGCGCCATTGAAAACCAGGTCTGGGTGGTGGCGCCGGGGCAAGGGGGGCAGAACAGTAGCCGGCGAAGAACCTATGGCCACAGCCTGATCTGCGATCCCTGGGGTAAGATCGTCAGTGAGTTCGACGAAGGTCCGGGCATGGCTTGCGCCAATCTGGACCTGGAGCAACTGCATCAGTTGCGAAGCCGTATGCCCGTGTGGGAGCACCGGCGGCTCTGATTACTGCTCGGCGTCGTCGATCCATTCCCGCAGAGCCCGGAACAGCTTTCGGGCCTGGCCGGTATTCTTGCCTTTTTCGACTTCCTTGCGGGCATTGCGCACCAGATTGCGCAGGTGCTGTACATCGGCCGAAGGGCAGTAATCAATAAACTCTCCTACCACCTTGTCACCTTCGGAAATCATCCGGTCGCGCCAGCGCTCGGCCAGATGGTGTCGGCGGGTATGCTCTTCGCTGCCAGCGTGGAAGGCGTCGATGGCACGGCCAATAGCTTCGGGGTCGTCCTCCTGGCGCAACACCTTACCAATGTACTGCAAGTGTCGCCGGCGGGCCTCACGCTGGGGAATCCGGCGTGATTCAATGATCGCCGCTTTCAGGGTCTCGCTGATGCTCAGGGTGGCCAGCTGTTCGTCGTTCAGGTCCAGCATGCGTTTGCCCAGATCCTGAAGCGCGTGCATTTCGCGCTTCAGCTGCGATTTGCTGGGGCCAAGGTCGTCCTGGAATTCGTCGTCAAATTGGTCAGTCATGGTAGGTCACAGGTTGCTCAGGCATAGAAAATGGTGGCCAGTCCCAGGAAGGCCATGAAGCCGACAACGTCGGTTACGGTGGTGAGTATCACACTGCCGGCCAGGGCCGGGTCAATGTTCCGGGATTTCAGGAACAGCGGCAAGACGGTGCCCACCAGCGCCGCCGCCACCAGGTTAATAACCAGTGCCGCCGCGATGATGGCACCAATCAGCCAGTCCTGGAACCAGACCACCGCGGCGGTGGCAACCACCACCGCCCACAGCAGGCCGTTCAGTACCCCGGACAGAAACTCACGGTTCAGCAGCCAGCCCACGTTGGCACCGCTGATCTGGCCAACGGCCATGCCCCGGATCACCAGGGTCAGAGTCTGGCTACCGGCAATGCCGCCCATGCTGGCCACAATTGGCATCAGTACGGCCAGTGCAACGACTTTGGCAATAGTGTCTTCAAACAGTCCAATCACGGCCGATGCGGTAAAGGCCGTGATCAGATTGATGCCCAGCCAGACCGCGCGCCGGCGGGTGGTCTTCATCACCGGGGCAAAGGTGTCCTCGTCTTCATCCAGACCAGCCATACTCATCAGGGAATGGTCTGCGTCCTCACGGATAACGTCGACCACGTCATCGATGGTGATCCGGCCCAGCAGCTTGTTGGTCTCATCCACCACAGGGGCAGAAATCAGGTCGTAGCGTTCGAACAGAGTGGCGACCTTGGTGTCGGACAGGGACACGGGAATGGGTTCAATGTCCGTGTCCATCACTTCCCGAACGGTAGCCGCGGGATTGGATACCAGCATCCGGGTAATGGGCAGCATGCCGATAAACTCGTCCCGACGGCTGACCACAATCAGGCTGTCGGTCATCGGGGGCAGGCTGCGGTGACGGCGCAGGTAGCGCAACACAACGTCGATGCTGATGTCCGGCCGTACCGTGATGGTATCGGTGTTCATCAGGCCGCCGGCAGTGTCCTCCGGGTAAGCGAGGACTTCCTCGACCCGCTGACGGTCTTGCTCGTCCATGGTGTCCAGGACTTCCTGGATCACCGTGTCCGGCAATTGCTGAAGCAAGTCGGCCAGGTCATCCGACTCGAAATCTTCCAGAATGTCCGCCAGCTCCTGCGCGTTCAGCTGGCTCAGGAAGTAGCTACGAATATCGTCGCCAAGGTACTGGAGGACTTCCCCTTCCAGCTGCTTGTCGACCAGGTTCCAGAGCAGGGCCCGTTGGCGTGGTGGCGAGGATTCCAGAAGGTGAGCAATATCGCTGGGGCTCAGACCGCCATTCAGAATGCGGGCCACCTGCTTGAGGGCACCACTGTCCAGCGCTTCACTGAGTGAGCGAAGGCGTTGGCGGGCCTGGCTTTTTTCCAGAATGTCGGTCATTGAACCACCTGCGATCAGAAAACCTTTGCATTATAGCGGAGTTAGGTGGCACACGTGAGAAAGGATTGTAGGTGAATGACGAAACCGGAGGTTATTCCCCTTCACCAAAATAATCGTTGATCAGGGCAGCCAGCGCGTCGATGGCATCCTGTTCGTCCGGGCCATCGGCAACCAGTTCCACTTCGGTGCCCTGGCTGGCGGCCAGCATCATCACCTGCATGATGTTCTTGGCGTCTACGTCCCGGCCTTTGCCGCGGATTCGCACCTTGCTGTCAAAGTCTGATGCGGTGGCCACAAGCTTCGCCGTGGCCCGCGCATGCAGGCCGAGTTTGTTGATGATGGTGATGGGGCGGCAAATCATAGGCGCTCAGATTTCTCCCCGGGCTTGAAGGTGTGGCAGTTCGGTGTGGCGCACCTGCACATTGCGGTAATTGTCGCGGAAATAGCGTCCGAGCTGCTCACACACATAAACGGAGCGGTGCTGGCCACCGGTGCAACCGATGGAAATGGTCATGTAGCTACGATTGCTGTCGGCAAACGAGGGCAGCCAGGTATTCAGGAAGCCCGTGACGTCATCCACCATCTGACGTGTCAGCGGTTCCCGTTCAAGAAATTCGATGACCGGCTGATCAACGCCGGTGTGCTTGCGCAGGCTGGTGTCCCAGTATGGATTGGGCAGGCAGCGGACGTCGAAGACGTAGTCTGAATCCACCGGCACGCCATGTTTGAAGCCAAAGGACTGGAACAGCAGTGCCAGTTCCTGATCCTTGCGGCCGGCCACGCGCTGCTTGATCATGTCGCGTAGCTCATACATGGAGAGCCCGGTCGTGTTGACGTAAAGATCGGCCAGCTTTGACAGGGGTTCCAGTAATTGCTTTTCGTTGGTGATTGCCTCCCGCAGAGACGTCTTGTCATCGCTCAGCGGATGCTTGCGGCGGGTTGCGTGAAAGCGCTGCAGCAGTGACTGCTCGTCGGCATCCAGGAAAATGATTTCAAGCTCGACACCGGTCTGCTTCAGTTGCTGGTAGATGGTTTCAAAATTGGCCAGCTCGGCAGAAAGATTACGGGCATCAATACTGACGGCCATTTTCTTCAGCCGGCCCGGTGCTTCCTGGGTGGCCGCCTCCCGGGTCAGCGGGAACAGCAAACCAATGGGCAGGTTGTCGATGCAGTAGAATCCCAGGTCTTCCAGCACATGCAGAGCCGTACTCTTGCCGGAACCGGATCGGCCACTGACGATAATCAGCTTCATGGGACTGTTTCTCCTTCAATCTGCCTGGCAGCCTGTCCAGATATCAGGCTGATCTCAGTGATTACTCTCCGCCATACGCTGGTAAAGGCTCGCGGCATCTTCACACTGGCGCAGCCGGGCGCAGAAGGTGCTGTCATTGAAGCGCTCCGCCAGCTGGCTCAGTAACTCCAGGTGTTCACTGGTGGCTTCTTTGGGGACGATCAGTGCAAACACCAGATCTACCGGCTGGTTATCGATAGCATCAAAGTCTACCGGCTCCTCCAGAGTCATCAGCACGCCGATGACCCGGTCCAGGCCTTCCAGTCGGCAGTGGGGGATGGCAATACCCTCGCCGATACCGGTGCTACCCAGCCGTTCGCGGGAGACCAGATTGTTGAAGATCTGGGTGTCGCTGAGGATTTCATCCTGAAAGTGAATCCGTTCAGCGATGAACTCCAGCACACGTTTCTTGCTTGAGGCCGGCACCTTACACAGGGTCAGTTCAGGGGCAAGAATATTGTCGATGGTCAGGGATGGCTCGCTCATGGATCGACTGCATGTCCGTAAAAAAAAGGCTGCGGCCGGTTAGCCCCGCCGCAGCTCGTTTCATGAAACACCCGGTAAGGTTCGCGCTTCAGCGACCGCCGTTACCGTGCATCCGGTCTACGTTCTTTTCCTTGTGCTTGAGGATCTGACGGTCCAGCTTGTCGACCAGAGCGTCGATTGCGGCGTACATGTCCTCATTTTCTGCCTTTGCGTGAATCTCACCACCAATCACGTGCAGCGTGGCTTCCGCCATCTGGCGCACCTTCTCGACCTCCAGTGTGACCTGGCAGTTACTGATGTGGTCGAAGTGACGCTCCAGCTTCTCGAACTTGGTGTTGACGTAATCCTTCAGAGCGGGAGTCAGTTCTACGTGATGGCCTGAAATGTTGAGTTGCATAGGCGTCTCCTGTTGTCATACTGCCGGCGTGCTTGCCGGCTTGCGTGCCAGTGCATCTTGCACCGGCGAAAGTTTAAACCAGGCGTTTTCGTTCGTTCGAGGGAGGAATATGCATGGCCTCCCGGTATTTGGCCACGGTACGCCGCGCCACGTTGATTCCCTGTTCCCCTAGCATGGCTGCAATTTTGCTATCGCTCAATGGCTTTTTCGGGGTTTCCTCGGCAATCAGCTTCTTGATCATCGCCCGGATGGCTGTAGACGAGCATTCGCCGCCCTCGGCGGTGCTGACGTGGCTGGAGAAAAAGTACTTCAGCTCAAAAATACCGCGGGGCGTGTGCATGTACTTCTGGGTGGTAACCCGGGAAATCGTGGACTCGTGCATTTCCACCGCCTGGGCAATGTCAGACAGGATCAGAGGCTTCATGGCTTCTTCGCCCTGATCGAGGAACCCTTGCTGGTGTTCAACGATGCGGGTGGCCACTTTCAGCAGGGTTTCATTCCGGCTTTGCAGGCTCTTGATAAACCATTTCGCTTCTTGCAGCTGGTCGCGCAGGTAGGTGTTATCGGCACTGCTGTCAGCCCGGCGGATCAGTGACGCGTAGCTGGCATTCACCCGGATACGCGGAGCGATTTCCGGGTTGAGTTCAACCCGCCAGCGGCCTTCGTGTTTGCGTACGATGACGTCCGGGATAACGTAATCCGGTTCGGCCCGGTCCACGACATCGCCAGGGCGAGGGTTCAGGCTGGTGATCAGGGCCAGTACCTGTTTCAGCTGGTCTTCCTTGAGCCGGCTGCGGCGCAACAGCTGTGCGTAGTCCCGGTTGCCAAGCAGATGCAGGAACTGGGTAACCACCAGTCTCGCCTGGCGCAGCCAGGGGGTATCCGGTGGCAGCTGGTTGAGCTGAATCAGCAGGCATTCCTGGAGATCCCGAGCGAACACGCCGGGCGGGTCGAAGTGTTGCAGGCGGTGGAGTACCGCTTCCACTTCGTCCAGTTCCAGCGGATCTTCTTCGGATTCGTCCAGCAGCCCTGCGTGAATGTCCTCGATGTCAGACGTCAGGTAGCCGCGCTCATCCACGGCATCCAGCAGCGCGTGGGCAATGGCCTGATCCCGCTCGCTCAGGGGCGTCAGGTTCAGCTGCCACTCGAGGTGATCCTGCAGGGTTTCGGTGGGCGAATTACGAGTCTCGAAATCCGATTCGTGCTCGTCTTCGCCCTTGCTGGCCGGCGCCGGGGCAGACTGGTAGATGTCATCCCAGGCGGTATCAACCGGCAGATCATCAGGAATGTTGTCCGGAATATCGTTCTCGGACGACCAGTCTGGGCCGTTCTCGGTTTCGTCCCAGTCCGGGCTCGCGTCCTGGTGGCTGTCGTCCTGGGTGGTCTCAGAGCCGGAAGCTTCGCTGTGCTCGTGCTCTTCGCGTTCGTCGCCTTCAGCGTGCTCATCGTCCTCGGAGGTTTCCAGCATGGGGTTTGATTCCAGCGCCTGCTGGATTTCCTGCTGGAGATCGAGGGTAGAAAGCTGCAGCAGGCGTATAGCCTGCTGCAGCTGGGGCGTCATGGTCAGACTCTGGCCCAGCTTAAGCTGTAATGAGGCTTTCATAACCATGGCTCAAGATCCATAACTCGTGGGCATCCCGGTTGTTGCTTTGCCGGCGCACAGGCCGAAAAAAATGTTGTACGCTGGTTACTTGCCATTGTCTGTGAACAGTATAAGCAAGTTTTTTGCCGAGTTTACTTGCTACAGATCATCAAAACAATCAGGCCTCGGATAAACCCTGTTTTATCAGGTCAGAGCCGGAACTCGTCGCCCAGATATACTTCTTTCACCTGCTGGTTTGCCAGAATGGCTTCGGCATTGCCGGAGGCAATGATGTGGCCTCCGGAAACGATGTAGGCATTCTCGCAGATGTCGAGGGTTTCCCGAACGTTGTGGTCGGTGATCAAGACCCCGATGCCCTTGTCCCGAAGGTGCCGGATGATGTGCTTGATGTCACTCACTGAGATGGGGTCTACGCCCGCGAAGGGCTCGTCCAGCAGAATAAAGGCAGGCTCCATGGCCAGCGCCCGGGCGATTTCAACCCTGCGGCGTTCGCCGCCGGATAGTGCCATACCCACGCTGTCCCGGATGTGAGTAATGTGGAACTCTTCCAGCAACTCTTCCAGCTTGGCGTCCCGTTCCGCCCGGCTCATGCCTTTGCGGGTTTCGAGGATGGCCATGATGTTGTCCCGTACGGTCAGTTTGCGGAACACGGAGGCTTCCTGGGGCAGGTAGCCGATGCCCTTGCGGGCGCGGCCATGCATCGGCAGCGGGGTGATGTCCTGGGTGTCGATGGTGATCCGGCCGTGATCCGCAGGCACCAGGCCCACGATCATGTAGAAGCAGGTGGTCTTGCCGGCGCCGTTGGGGCCGAGCAGGCCGACAATCTCGCCGGAGCGAATTTCCAGAGAAACGTCCAGCACCACTTTTTTCTGCTTGTAGCTTTTTGCCAGATTACTGGCCCTGAGAACTGCCATCCGAACCTTTCCCGTCACTGGATTGAGCTGAATTACGAGGCTGAATCACCATTTCCACCCGGCCGGAGCCGCCGTCGGATGGCGTGCCGCCTTCCGCAGTAACAACGCGGCGAACGGTGTCGTAGTGGATGACATCGCCCCGGAATACGTTGCCACCCTGTTCGATGACGGCCTGTCTTTCAAAAATGACCAGGTTTTCATCGCCAGACCAGGTGATGTTCAGGGCCTTGGCATCGGTCATGCCTTCGCCTTCCTGGCCAGGTTGCCGGTAATGGGCGGGGTTGCCGGCGGCTTCAATCCGGCTGACACCTTGTTGGTTCCGGTAAAGTACCACCCGATCCGCTTCCAGCCGGGTTTCGCCCTGGATCAGTTCGACAGCGCCGGTGTAAACGGCCGTACCGGCGCTATCGTCCAGGCGGGCAGAATCGGCACTGACCTTGATGGGGATGTCTGAATCCAGATTGAATGCCGATACAGGGCCGGCCAGCAATGCCATGGCCAGAATCACTGGCCGGCAGAAAGATCGTTTACCTGACGGTTTCATATTGTCCCTCTACCCGGGAGTTGAGTTCGAGAATGCGTTCGTCGATCCAGGCTTTCATGCCGGTGGAGCGGGTGACGCCGAAAGGCTCGGTGATGGACACCGGATGGTCTGTGTAGACGGTGCCGTTGCTGTTGTCCAGGGTCAGTGCCTCGGTTTCGAGAACGGCTTCGCGGCCTTCGGACTGTCGGGTCAACCGGACGTTCCCCGTAAGTTCCAGCTTTTCATTGTTCTGCTGAAGGCTACCTTCATTGGACTCGATGAGCCAAGGTTCGGGGCTGCCCTCACTGAAAAGCCGGGCTCTCGGCGTGTCCAGATGAGCCGTGCCGGTTTCTTCAAACTGTTCAATTCTGGGGCTTGTGAGATCAATCTGGAGGTTGCCTTGCTCATCCCATGCACGGTACTGGCCGCCCACCACAAAGCCGTCGGGTTCTGCGGGCCCCCGCAGGTCGCTGGCGGCATTCCGTGAGCTGACAGGCTCGTCGCTTTGCCACAGCAAAAAAACGGTTGCTGTTACGGTGACGGCCAGGGCCAGGGTTGTAACCCGCCGTTTGCCACGATCGCCGAAAAGCCGCTCGGTGATCATGCTGGCTCGTCCAGATAGGGAGCAAGAGTGGTGTCCAGGTGCCCTTGAGCCCAGAGCAGGAGATCGCAGGCCTCGCGCACAGCGCCCTGTCCACCGTGGCTGCGGGTACAGTAGTCGGCGTGTTGCTGAACCAGCCAGTAGCCGTTGGGTACCGTGATGCCAAGGCCGGCAAAACGCAGCGCGGGCAGGTCGGGCAGGTCGTCGCCCATGTAGGCAATCTGCTCCGGCTCAAGGTTCATATCCCGGATCAGTTCCAGCAATGCGACCTTCTTGTCTTCGCGACCCTGCATCAGATGCGGGATGCCCAGATCCGACATTCGCTTTTCCGTGAGGGGAGAACGTCGTCCGGTAATCACCGCCACGGTGATGCCTGCCTGCATCAGCTGTTTCAGGCCCAGGCCGTCAAGAATGTTGAAGGCCTTGAGTTCGTCGCCGCTGGCACTGAAATAGAGGCGACCATCGCTCATGATGCCGTCCACATCCAGGGCGATCAGGCGAATGCCCGATGCCTTGGCCTTCAGGGCTGCGTCCCAGTGGGTTTGTAACGGATGCGCTGTCTGAGTCATCAAATCACTCCGGCCCGCAGCAGGTCGTGCATATTAATGGCGCCCACCAGGGTGCCGTTTGCGTCGGTAACCGGCAAGGCGTTGATCTTCATTTCTTCCATGATATTCAAGGCTTCTGCCGCCAGGTGGTCTGCCCGGATGGTTTTGCCGTTGCGGGTCATCACGTCCTGGATGGGGGTAGTGTGCACATCCACGGATTTGTCCAGGGTCCGGCGCAGGTCGCCGTCGGTGAAGATGCCCGTCAGGGTGCCGGCGGCATTAACGACCGTGGTCATACCCAGGCCCTTGCGGGTTATTTCCAGCAGTGCCCCGCTCAGGGTTGTGCCCTCGGCAACCTGAGGAATCTGGTCACCGGTGTGCATGATGTCGGATACCCGCAGCAGCAGGCGGCGTCCAAGGCTGCCGCCGGGGTGGGAGAACGCGAAATCCTCGGCGCTGAATCCCCGGGCTTCAAGCAGCGCCACGGCCAGGGCATCCCCCATGACCAGGGTGGCGGTGGTGCTGGAGGTGGGTGCCAGGCCCAGGGGGCAGGCTTCAATGGCCACGCTGACATCCAGGTTGGCAACGGCCTCCTGTGCCAGTACGGAATCGGGTTTGCCTGTCATGCTGATCAATGGCGCGCCCATGCGCTTGATCAGAGGGAGAATGGTGACCACTTCGCTGGTGCTGCCGCTGTTGGATATGGCGATGACCACATCCTGGGGTGTTATCATGCCCAGATCGCCATGGCTGGCTTCGCCGGGATGAACAAAAAAGGCGGGCGTGCCCGTGCTGGCGAGCGTGGCGGCAATCTTGTTGCCGATGTGCCCCGATTTGCCCATACCTGTCACCACAACCCGGCCTTTGCAGGCCATGATGACCTCGCAGGCGCGGCTGAAGTCACCGTTTATACGGCTTTCCAGCGCTTCAATGGCTTCGCGCTCGATGCGGATTGCCCGTAGGGCCGAGTTGCAAAAGTCCTGGGTGTTGAAGGTATTTGATTCGGTCATGTCGGCTGGCTGTCTGCTCGATCTGGGATTTGAGGCCGAAGTATATCACTTCTGGTGCCCCCGGCTCGCCTGCATCAGGGATTCTGATCATTGCCATCAAGACATTTTACGTTGCTTTAATTGAGGTCTGGGAGAGCTTGTCATAATGTAGGCGCTCCTTGAAAGGGATGGATTATGGAGTCATCTGCGTACATAACACTTAGGGATGTGGTGTTTTCCCGTTCCGGGCGCCGGATTTTTGATGGAATCAGTCTGGATATTCCCAAAGGGAAGGTGACTGCCATCATGGGGCCCAGTGGTACCGGTAAAACCACGCTCCTCAGGCTCATTGGAGGTCAGCTTCGCCCGGATTCGGGCCAGGTGAATGTGGCAGGCCACGACGTGCCCGGGCTCAAGCGCAAGGCGCTCTACCAGCTGCGCGAGAAGATGGGCATGCTGTTTCAGAGTGGCGCGCTGTTCACCGATCTCAGTGTTTACGAGAACGTTGCCTTCCCGCTGCGGGTGCACACGTCATTACCCGAGGATATGATCCGGGACATTGTTCTGATGAAGCTGGAGGCGGTGGGCTTGCGTGGTGCCAGAGAGCTGATGCCCTCAGAGTTGTCCGGTGGCATGACCCGGCGCGTCGCACTGGCCCGCAGTATCGCACTCGACCCGGAGTTGATCATGTACGACGAACCCTTTGCCGGGCAGGATCCGATTGCCATGGGCGTGCTGGTCAAGCTGATCCGGGATCTCAACAGTTCCATGGGGCTAACCAGCGTTCTGGTGTCGCACGACGTGCCGGAATCCCTGAGTATTTGCCATTACGCCTGCATTATTGCCGACGGCAAGGTGATCGGTGAGGGCACTCCCGAGGAGCTGCGGGCACATCCGTCTGAGCGGGTTCAGCAGTTTCTTGAAGGGCAGCCTGATGGCCCGGTGCCGTTCCATTACCCGAGTGGCGATGCGGCGGCTGATTTTGGTGTGGGAGGGCTGTCTTCATGATGGATCGTATTGCCGGCCTGGGTCGTCTCGGGCTTGCGATCATCGCCTCCTTTGGTCGTTCCGGGCAGTTTCTGTTCGGTGTGCTGGCAGGAGTCCCCAGGCCTGCTACAGGTTTTCCCTTGCTGGTCAAACAGCTCTACGCAGTCGGCGTGTTGTCACTGGCGATTGTGGTGGTCTCCGGATTGTTCATCGGGATGGTGCTAGGGCTTCAGGGTTATACCATTCTCAGTGACTACGGCTCGGAGTCGGCGATTGGCCAGATGATTGCCTTAACGCTGGTGCGAGAGTTGGGGCCGGTGGTGACCGCCCTGCTGTTTGCCGGTCGTGCAGGATCCGCCCTGACGGCAGAAATCGGGTTGATGAAGGCGACGGAACAGCTTTCCAGCATGGAAATGATGGGGGTGGATCCTCTGCGCAGGGTCATTGCTCCAAGACTTTGGGCCGGTTTTCTCGCCATGCCGGTACTCGCCATGATTTTTTCGGTGGTCGGGATTTACGGTGGCATGCTGGTCGGCGTGGAGTGGCTGGGTGTGTTCGAAGGTTCCTTCTGGGGCAACATGCAGTCCTCCGTCGATTTTGTGGACGACGTGCTCAACGGCTTTATCAAGAGTGTGGTGTTCGGGTTCGTGTGTGCCTGGATTGCGGTCTACCAGGGTTATGATTGCGTGCCCACCTCCGCAGGTATCAGTTCGGCGACCACCAAAACTGTGGTGTACTCATCGCTGGCGGTGCTCGGTCTCGATTTCGTACTCACCGCCGTCATGTTCGGTGATTTTTAACAGGATTCAGGGAGCCTTTCATGGTACAGAGAAGCATAGAAATCATTGTTGGGCTGTTCATGATTGCCGGCCTGGCCGCGCTCATGTTTCTGGCACTGCAGGTTAGCGGTCTGTCGCCGAAATCCGCGGAGCAGACCTACACGCTGTACGCGAATTTCAACGATACCGGAGGCCTGACGCCCCGTGGCAAGGTTTCCATGGCCGGTGTCACTGTCGGTACTATTGAATCCATCACCCTGGACAGGGACACCTTCCAGGCGAGGGTAACCATGTCCATCCATGCCGAGGTTGATAACATCCCGGCCGACAGTGCAGCAGTAATACGTACATCCGGACTGCTGGGGGAGCAGTACATTGATATATCGATTGGCGGAGATCTGGAATCGCTGAACCCGGGGGATACCTTTTATTCCACCCAGTCTGCCATGAATCTGGAACGGCTGATCAGTAACTTTGCCTCCGGCCGCTGAGCCAGAGCCATGCACAGGAGAAAGTAATGAGTGCCCTTAAACACCGTTTGACGTTGATGATTGCCATGCTCGCCCTGGTGGTGGGTCAGGCCTGCGCAGGGCCGGAGGAGGATCTGAAACGTTACGTGGACGAGAACACCCAGAAGCTGGTGCAGAAGCTCAATGCCGAGAAAGGGTTGTACGAAAAGGATCCTGAGGCGTTTTATGCCAGCATGGATGAAACCCTTCAGGAGTTTGTCGATTTTCGCCGGATTGCTGCCCGAGTGATGGGGCGATATGCCCGCCAGACCACGCCAGAGCAGCGGGATGCTTTTGTCGAGAAGTTCAAGCGCAGCCTGTTTGACAGTTATGCCCAGGCCCTGGTTTCCGCGGAAGATTTCGAGATCATCGTCAAGGAAGCCACCATCCTTCCTCAGAATGAGGATCGCGCTTCAGTAGAAATGGAGTTGATCAGTGCCTCCGGCAACCGTTATCCGGTCACTTACTCGATGTACCGGACAGGCGACGACCGCTGGATGATGGAGAACGTCATCGTAGAGGGCGTTAACATCGGTCTTGCCTTCCGGGATCGCTTTGCCCAGGAAATGGAAGAGAATCGCGGCCAGGTCCAGGCGGTGATTGACGGCTGGGGTGATGCGGTTGAGGCCCTGAATCTGGACGAGCAGGTGGATCGTTCATGAGTGAGTGTGCGCCGGGCATCGTTCGGGATGGCGCAACCCTTCGCGTAACCGGCGATGTCGATGCCGACACGGTCCTGGCACTGCGCAAGCAGGGCGAGCAGGAAATCCAGCAGGCCGACGGCACGCTTGAGGTTGATCTGTCGGGGCTTGGCACCGCCCACAGTGTGGTGCTTTCGATGCTTTTATGTTGGCAGCGTCTGGCGCTAAGCCGACATTGCCATCTCTCCTTCACAGGCGCCAGTGAGCGACTTCGTTCTCTGGCCGCACTCAGTAATCTTCAGGATCAGATTCCCGGATTTGCCGAGTACAGCTGACCGGCGCCCGGGAATTGGTTACAATTCCGCCCCTGATTTCAACTTAGTCGAGGAATCCTTATGGACGCCGCCCAGGTTACCGAACTTGTCAAAGAAGCCCTGCCCGGTTGCGAGGTTCAGGTACAGGTTGATGGCAACCACTATCTTGTTGTGGTGGTGGGTGACGTATTTGAGGGACTGCCCACCATCAAACGGCAGCAAATGATCAACAAGGTGCTATTCCAGCATGTCATGGACGGCACCATTCACGCCCTTCACCCGAAAGCCTTTACCCCGAGCGAGTGGGCCGATCAGCAGGCCGGCGCCTGAACCGAACAGGATAATTACCGTGGACAAACTATTGATCAGGGGTCGAAAGCCCCTGGATGGCGAAATTCGCATTTCCGGTGCCAAGAACGCGGCCCTGCCCATTCTGGCGGCGACACTGCTGGCGGATGAGCCGGTCACCGTCGGCAACCTGCCGCATCTGAACGATATTACCACCATGATCGAGCTGCTCGGTCGCATGGGGGTGGAGCTGCTCATTGACGAAAAGATGAGTGTTGAAGTGCACGCCAACACCATCAAGCACTTCCATGCACCGTACGAGCTGGTAAAGACCATGCGCGCCTCCATACTGGTGCTCGGCCCGCTGGTGGCTCATTTTGGCGAAGCCGAAGTCTCCCTGCCGGGTGGCTGTGCTATCGGTACCCGGCCGGTTAACCTGCACATCCACGGTCTGGAAATGATGGGTGCCGACATAAAGGTGGAGAATGGCTACATCAAGGCCAAGACCAATGGCCGGTTGAAGGGTGCCCACATTTTCCTGGATACGGTCACCGTAACGGGTACCGAAAACCTGATGATGGCAGCTGCGCTCGCCGAGGGTAAAACCATCCTCGAAAACGCGGCCCGCGAGCCGGAAGTGGTGGATCTGGCTGAGTGCCTGATCGCCATGGGTGCCGATATCAAAGGCCACGGTACCGCGACCATTGAAATCAATGGTGTGGAGCGCCTGCACGGATGCCACTACAACGTGTTGCCGGACCGGATCGAGACCGGAACCTACCTGGTGGCGGCGGCTGCGACTGGTGGCCGGGTGAAAGTAAAAGATACCCGGGAAGATATCCTGGAAGCGGTGCTGCTCAAGCTGGAAGAGGCGGGGGCGCACATCACGACCGGCCCGGACTGGATTGAACTGGATATGAAAGGCAAGCGGCCCAAGGCAGTCAGCCTGCGGACCGCGCCTTATCCGGCGTTCCCCACGGATATGCAGGCTCAGTTTGCGGCCATGAATGCGGTGGCCGAGGGTTCAGGTACCATCGTCGAAACCGTATTTGAAAACCGATTCATGCACTTGCAGGAACTGATCCGGATGGGCGCAGACATTACCCTTGAGGGTAACGCTGCCATCATCAAGGGTGTCGAACATCTGACCGGGGCTCCGGTCATGGCGACCGACCTGCGGGCCTCGGCTAGCCTTGTGATCGCCGGCCTGGTGGCAGACGGCGATACCATTGTTGACCGCATTTACCACATTGACCGTGGTTATGAGTGCATTGAAGAGAAGTTGCAGCTGTTGGGCGCCAGCATCCGCCGTCTGCCAGCCTGAATTTGACCAACGGGAACCCGGAAGGATACATGACAGATTCCATCACCATCGCCTTGTCGAAGGGTCGCATTCTGGAAGAAACCCTGCCGCTGCTGGCGGAAGCGGGCATTGAGCTTGTCGACGACGTGAAAAAGTCCCGCAAGCTGGTGTTTCCCACCACCGACCCGAACGTGCGGATTCTGATCATCCGGGCGACCGATGTGCCCACCTATGTTCAATACGGTGGCGCCGATCTGGGCGTTACAGGTAAGGATGTTCTGATGGAGCACGGTGGCGACGGCCTCTACGAACCGCTTGATCTGAACATCTCCCGTTGCCGGTTGATGACCGCAGGCAAAAAAGGCGAGCAGCCACCGGCAGGCAGGATTCGTGTTGCCACCAAATTCGTCAACCTGGCCCGGCGCTATTATGCGGCTCAGGGCCGGCAGGCCGATATCATCAAGCTCTACGGAGCCATGGAACTGGCACCGATCCTGAACCTGGCCGATGAGATTGTTGATATCGTGGATACCGGCAATACCCTCAAGGCCAACGGGCTGGAGCCAAGAGAACTGATTGACCACATCAGTAGCCGACTGGTGGTTAACCGGGCCTCCATGAAGATGAAACACGGCCAGATAAACCCCATAATCGAGAAGATGTCCGCGGCCGTTGAACGACGCCGCGATTCGTAGTGTTACTCCAAGACAGGATCTGAAAAATGACCGACAGAATCACCAGACTGAACACCACCCAGAGCGACTTTGACAGTGCGCTGGCCCAGCTGCTGGCCTGGGACGACAGTGTGGATCATCAGGTGAATGAGTCGGTTCGGCATATCCTGCACGAGGTGAAGACCCGGGGCGATGCGGCGGTGCTGGAGTTTACGGCCAAGTTTGATCGCCTGGACGTTGGCTCCATGGCTGAGCTGGAAATGGATAAAAGCCGTTTGCAGGCAGCTTTGGACCGAATTCCCCAGGATCAGCGTGAGGGTCTGGAAAAAGCGGCGGGACGCATCCGTGACTACCACGAACGCCAGAATCAGCAATCCTGGCAATACCAGGACGAAGACGGAACCGTGCTGGGCCAGAAGGTAACGCCGCTGGATCGCGCCGGTCTGTACGTGCCGGGTGGCAAGGCGGCCTATCCTTCGTCGGTACTGATGAATGCGATTCCGGCCAAAGTCGCTGGTGTGTCTGAAGTTATCATGGTGGTGCCGACCCCGGATGGTGTGGTGAATGACATGGTGCTGGCAGCGGCCGCCATTGCCGGGGTAGACCGCGTGTTTACTATCGGTGGCGCCCAGGCCGTGGCCGCGCTGGCCTATGGCACGGACACGGTGCCCTCTGTCGACAAGATCGTCGGCCCCGGTAACATCTTCGTGGCCACCGCCAAGCGCGAAGTCTTCGGAGTTGTCGGTATCGACATGATTGCCGGCCCTTCGGAGATACTGGTGATCTGTGACGGCAAGACCGACCCGGACTGGATCGCCATGGACCTGTTTTCCCAGGCCGAACACGACGAGCAGGCCCAGAGCATTCTGGTCAGCCCGGACGCAGACTTCCTGGATGCGGTGGAAGCCAGTATCAATAAGCTGCTGCCGACCATGGAACGAGAAAAAATTATCCGCACCTCCATGCTGGGACGGGGTGCACTGATTCAGGTGGCAGATTTGAAAGAAGCCGCTGAAGTGAGTAATCGAATTGCACCGGAGCACCTGGAGCTCTCAGTGGAAGACCCGCAGGCCATGCTCGATGACATCCGCCACGCCGGTGCGATTTTCATGGGCAGGCACACGGCCGAAGCCCTGGGTGATTATTGCGCAGGCCCGAATCACGTTTTGCCAACCAGCGGCACAGCACGGTTCAGTTCACCTCTGGGTGTGTACGATTTCCAGAAGCGCTCTTCCCTTATTGGCTTTACCGCTCAGGGCGCCGATCGTATGGGGCGGGTGGCATCGGTTCTGGCTCGTGGCGAAGGTCTGACTGCGCACGCACGTTCAGCGGAGTACCGGATCAATGAGTAAGTACTGGAGCGACCTGGTCAGTGAACTCAAGCCTTATGTGCCGGGTGAACAGCCGAAAATGGCCAATCTGGTTAAGCTGAACACCAATGAAAACCCATTCGGCCCATCGCCAAAAGTGATTGAAGCCATTCAGAGAGAACTGAATGACAGCCTGCGCCTGTATCCGGACCCGGAAGGCCAGGCCCTGAAAGATGCCATTGCCGACTACCACGTGGATTTTGGAATCAACCCCAAGCAGGTGTTTGTTGGCAACGGTTCCGATGAAGTGCTGGCGCATATCTTTCAGGGGCTGCTGAAACACGACAAGCCGATCCTGTTTCCGGATATCAGCTATAGCTTCTACCCGGTGTATTGTGGCTTGTTCCAGATCGAGAGTGCGGTTATTCCATTGACCGACAGCTTCGAGATCGATCCGAACGACTACAGGCGTGACAACGGCGGCATTATCTTCCCGAACCCGAATGCGCCGACGGGACGCTACCTCGGGCTCGGGCATGTAGAGGATATCCTGCAGGCCAACCCGGATAGCGTGGTGGTGGTTGATGAAGCCTATGTGGATTTCGGCGGCGAGACGGCGATTCGCTTGGTAAATCAATACCCGAACCTGTTGGTGTGCCAGACTCTGTCCAAGGCTCGTTCACTGGCGGGCCTGAGGGTCGGCTTTGCGGTCGGTAACGAAGAGCTGATCGAGGCTCTGAACCGTGTCAAAGATAGCTTCAATTCCTACCCGCTGGATCGGCTGGCTTTGGCCGGTGCCGTGGCTGCGTTTGAGGACAAGCAGTGGTTCGAGGATTCCTGCAGTGGCGTGATCCGCGAGCGCGAGCGGGTGACCAGGGAGTTGGAAACGCTTGGTTTTGAGGTGCTGCCATCCAAGGCAAACTTTGTTTTCGCCCGTCATCCCGGCCATGAAGGCGCTGAAATTGCGGCGAAGTTGCGGGAGCAGGGCATTATTGTCCGGCATTTCAATAAGCCAAGAATCAGCGATTTTCTGCGTATCACGATTGGTACGAGCGATCAGAACAATGCTCTGATAAAAGGTCTCGGTGTGCTGTAGTCTAATATCCATGTAGAACGAGGAATCGGCGCGCTGAGTTACGCTGGCGTTTCAGCTTCGAGGTGCCGCAAGGGTCAGCAGGGGGTTCCGGAAACCGCTACAAGCACCCGCAAGCGGGTCCAGCCAGCAATCATAGATTGCTGTCGCTGCGCGGCACGAGAAGCTGCGCTTCTAAAGCGTTTGCTACGCCCATGTGCGCTTCTCTCCGGCCATCCATGGCCTCCGAAATTTCCGGAAAGCCCCTCCCGCCCATCACCGCTTAACTGCGTGCACGCCAGCTTACGATGATCATGAGTCAGACAGAGCAGGAGAGGTGTCATGGCCCTTAGAAACGAAATCCTCGTAAAAATAGCCGAATGGCTCCAGCCGGACAATTTTCAGGACTATGCTCCTAATGGGCTGCAAGTAGAGGGTAAGGAGAGCGTTAGCGTTATCGTGACGGGAGTGACGGCATCGCAGGCACTGATCGACGCCGCAGTCGAACTAAACGCAGACATGATCCTTGTCCACCACGGCTATTTCTGGAAAGGCGAAGATCAGGCCATCCGTGGCATGAAGAAAAAACGGATCAAGCAGCTGCTGGATAACGACATCAACCTCGTTGCCTACCATCTGCCACTGGACGATCATCCGGAGTATGGCAACAACCGACAACTGGCCGACGTGCTCGGAATCCAGAATCCGAGGCCGCTGGGTGGCCTGGTTTGGCAGGGTGAGTTGCCGGAGCCCTTGTCAGTGGAAAAGTTTGAGCTGCAGATGGCCCGGGCTTTGCACAGGCAGCCGTTGCACGTTGGTGCCGGGGCAGACAAGATCAAAACCGTCGCATGGTGCACGGGCGCCGCTCAGGGCTTCATCAACGTTGCTTTGGAGGCGGGCGTAGACGCCTACATCAGTGGTGAAATCTCGGAGCCGACAACTCATACAGCCCGGGAATGCGCCATCCATTACTTTGCGGCGGGCCATCACGCGACAGAGCGTTATGGAGTGCAGGCGTTAGGGGCGGCGATTGCTGAAGCGTTTGGTGTTACGCACCGTTTTATCGACTGCGATAACCCGGTTTAAGCGGAGCTATTGGGTTGCACCTAACGTATGGGCGCAGTCAGGGGAGAGCTTCCCAAAACCTTGTGGAGCCATGGATGGCGGAACAGAGCGTACAGGGAAGTATTCACAGCGTGTTTTGGGAAGCTCTCCCCTGACTGCGCCTGGTACCACTCTGGTGGAGAATCAAGCCGGGCGTTGCTCGCCCTTGTCCAGGCCATAGTCTTCGGCCAGCGTGCCCTTGGCTTCAGGATCAGCCTTGGGTGCATAATCCCTGGGAGGTTCTGAAGGCTCGCCATCACTGCCATGCTCCAGCCTGCCCTTGGATTCCTGGTCCAGCTCTTCCATCCAGTCTTCGTCATTGCACAGACGGTTGGCGCCGCGAGCCATATGCTGGTTCACATCCCGGTAGGCGTCGTTGAACCGGCGCAACAGATGCGCAGATTCCATAAAGTGTTCGTTCACCTGGGCCTGATAGCGCGTAAACTCGCTGCGCAGCTCTTCAATCTGCTGCTCCGCCCGGCGCTGCCGCAACGTTGCTCCCTGGCCGGAACGGCCAACCAGAATCCCGATGACAATGCCAACTACCAACGCGGCAACTGCCGCCAGAATCAGGTTTGTCATATGAAAATCGTCCTTATATTGCCTGGAAGTGAGCCAATCCCCGTAAACGGAGTATAACGCCCCAAACCGATTGAGCCCATGCTGAAACACTGAGCCAATCGTCGTATTGCCCCGAGAGCCGCCCGGCGTGGCGAAAAAACGCGAAATAGGCGACAATACCGCGCCGATTTTTCACTCGACTCAACTATTCAGGAAGCCTGATGACTGCAGCCACGTCCTCCGATACCGTTGCGAACCTGACCCCTTGGGAGCGTTACCAAAAGGATCTAGAACGCCCGGATTTTCACAAGGACCCCGCCCAGGTAGATGCAGTTCAACGCTTGCAGACACTGTACGATAAATTGGTGGCTGCTGAAAACGAGCGCAATAAAGGGCTGGCCAAACTGCGCCGCAAACTCAAGAAGGGCCGGGAAGAGCCGGTTAAAGGCCTGTATTTCTGGGGCGGCGTTGGCCGGGGTAAAACCTATCTGATGGACACCTTTTTTGAGTCGCTGCCATTCGAGCGCAAGATGCGGGTGCACTTCCACCGTTTTATGCAGCGCGTTCACAACGAATTGAAAGCTTTGAAAGGGGAGAAAAACCCCCTTGAGATGGTGGCTAAAAAGTTTGCGGACGAGACCCGTGTCATCTGTTTCGACGAGTTCTTTGTTTCCGATATTGGCGATGCCATGATCCTTGCCACGCTGATGGATGGGCTTTTTGGTCGTGGTGTTACTTTGGTGTGTACGTCCAATATCGTCCCCGATGGCCTTTATAAAGATGGCCTCCAGCGCGCGCGGTTCCTGCCTGCCATTGAGCTGGTAAAGAAGTACACCGATGTGGTGAATGTGGATGGCGGCGTGGACTATCGCCTGCGTACCCTGGAGCAGGCAGAGCTTTATCACTGTCCGCTGGATGATGAGGCGGATATCAGCTTGCGGAACAGTTTCGACGCCCTGGCCGTCGAAGCGGCGAAGCACAGTAAAACCATGGAAATCAACGGTCGCAAGATTCCGGCCCAGGCCCACGCAGACGATGTGGTCTGGTTTGACTTCAAAGACGTGTGTGACGGCCCCCGAAGCCAGAACGATTACATCGAAATGGCGCGCCAGTTCCACGCCATTATCGTCAGCAATGTACCGGTGCTTGGCGGCGACAAGGACGACCAGGCGCGCCGTTTTATCAACATGATCGATGAGTTCTACGACCGCAACGTCAAGGTCATTATCTCCGCTGCAGCGCCCATCACCGAGCTCTATTCGGGCGGGCGCCTGAGCTTTGAATTCGAGCGCACGGAATCCCGGTTGCTGGAGATGCAATCCCAAGAGTATCTCGAAGCGCCCCACAAACCATAACCAGAATCATAAAGAACCAACAGAGAGGTCACAGCATGAGTCAGGACAACGTTGTCATCGTGAGCGGTGTTCGCACCCCCATGGGTGGTTTTATGGGTAGCCTTGCCCCGGTTTCCGCACCGGAACTGGGTGCAATTGCCATCGCCGAGGCGGTGAAGCGCGCAGGCCTGCAGCCTGCCGATATTCAGGAAGTCATTATGGGTAACGTGCTGCCGGCTGGCCTGAAGCAGGGTCCTGCTCGCCAGGCCATGCGCAAGGCGGGACTGCCAGACAGTACTGGCGCCACCACCATTAACAAACTTTGTGGCTCCGGCATGAAAGCGACCATGTTCGCCCATGACCTGATCAAAGCCGGCTCAAACGACATCATGGTAGCCGGTGGCATGGAGAGTATGTCCAACGCGCCTCACATTTTGCTGGGCGCCCGCCAGGGCTACCGCATGGGGCCTGGGCAGGCGCCCCAGGACCATATGTTCCTGGATGGCCTCGAAGACGCCGAGACTGGCCGTTTGATGGGATCTTTCGCCCAGGAAATGGCGGACAAGAAAGGCTATACCCGGGAAGAAATGGACGACTACGCGATTTCCTCCCTGAATCGTGCCAAGAAAGCGATTGAAGAAGGCCTGCTCAAAGAAGAGATCATCCCCGTTACCGTCAAGACCCGTAAGGGCGAGGTGGTGGTAGAGGATGATGAGCAGCCCCACAACGCCAACATTGAGAAGATTCCGACACTGCGCCCGGCGTTTGCCAAAGACGGTACCGTGACTGCGGCAAACGCGTCTTCCATTTCTGACGGCTCCTCAGCACTGGTGCTGATGCGTGAATCCGAAGCCGAAAAACGTGGCCTCAAGCCCCTGGCGCGGATCGTTGCCCATAGCACTCAGTCCCAGCATCCCAGCGAGTTCACCTGTGCGCCAGTGGGCGCGATCCAGACGCTTTTCGAGAAAGCCGGCTGGACCAAAGACGATGTTGACCTTTACGAGATCAACGAAGCCTTCGCCATGGTGGCCATGATGCCTATCAAAGAGCTGGGCCTGGATCCAGACAAGGTCAATATTCACGGTGGCGCCTGTGCCCAGGGGCATCCGGTTGGGTCTACCGGCTCCCGTCTTCTGGTTACCCTGATGCATGCACTCAAGCGCTATGGCAAAAAGAAGGGCGTGGCTGCGCTGTGCATCGGTGGTGGTGAAGCCACCGCGATGGCGATTGAAATGCTGTAAGACGACAGGTGGTTGCACTCCTGAATCTTGTCTATAGTGAGGGAGTGCGAGCCCCGGCTGAACAGAGAGTGATAGCAAAATCATACTTTTGACTGATCAAAGCCCCCGAAAGGCTTAGCTATAGTGCAATCATCACGGCACTGTGTGTACAGCCGTCAGGACACCTAACACCAGAACAATCGAGCAGCGACTCAGAACAACAACGGAGTAGCCTTCCAATGACAAGAAAAACTCAACCGTGGCAGCGTTGGACCAAGTTACCACTTGCCGTAGCCATAGCCGCCGGTGTGTCCGGCCAGGCAGCAGCATACTCGTTCTACATGGGTGATGTTGAGGCTCAGTTCAATACCACCCTTAGTGCCGGTGTAGGCTGGCGTGTTCAGGATCCG
This sequence comes from Marinobacter sp. ST-43, assembly GCF_030541085.1. Classification (NCBI taxonomy): domain Bacteria; kingdom Pseudomonadati; phylum Pseudomonadota; class Gammaproteobacteria; order Pseudomonadales; family Marinobacteraceae; genus Marinobacter; species Marinobacter sp. ST-43. The sequence continues at coordinate 89,975 of NZ_JASSVO010000002.1, read as the reverse complement.
GACAAGCGACTGATTACGCAAGGCAACTTGGGTCCTGAGTACGCTCCCGGCGGATCGCTCGCCAACATTGGTGCCTCAAGCAACAACTATGACGACGGCAACCTGAACTTCGAAAAGGGTGACACCTACTCCAAAGTTGTAAAGGGTAACAGCGAACTTTTTCTCGATTATTCAGTAGATAGTCAGTTCCTGACGCGGGTTGGTGGTTTGCTCCGTGGTCGCTACTGGTATGATTTTGAACTCAAAGATGAAAACCGCGCTGTTGATCCGGTGGGCCAGCGGCGGCAACTGAGTGCTGATGGTCAGGACAATGCTTCTGGCGGTGAGATTCTCGACGCTTATGTGTTTTCTGATTGGTATTTCGGTAATGTCCCAGTTAGCGCCCGCTATGGCAAACAGGTGGTATCCTGGGGCGAAAGCACCTTCATTCAAGGTGGTATCAATACGATAAACCCGATTGATGTACCGGCCTTCAGGGCGCCAGGTGCGGAGTTGAAGGACGCTTTGCTGCCAGTTGAGATGTTTTACATTTCTGCGGGCGTTACCGAAAACGTCACTATTGAGGCTTTTGTGCAGACGGACTGGGAAAAGGTTCGCATAGATGACTGCGGTACCTTTTTCTCCACAAATGATTTCGTAGCTGATGGCTGTGGTCCGGTTCTCCTTGCCGGTCAGTTGTCAGACAGTCAAGCTTATGAGCAGGGTTTCATTGCGCCACGTCTCGGGGATCGTGAGGCAGATTCGAAGGACCAGTTTGGTGTTGCGCTGCGATGGTATGTACCTGCACTTAATGATTCCGAGCTGGGCTTCTACTACATCAAGTACAACAGTCGACTTCCCTACATCAGTGGTGTTACCAGTAACCAGGCGGCTGGGGGGCGTTTCCCGAGCTACTTCATCGAGTATCCGGAAGGTATTGATCTTTACGGAATCAGTATCAACACGACCACACCTGGCGGTTGGTCCCTTGGTGCCGAATATAGTTATCGGGATAAGTTGCCAATTCAGTGGAACGCCTTTGAACTTATCTATGGTGGCCTTCAGCGTGATACCAGTTTGCTGTATCAGCGTGAAGCGGAGCGGTTGCAGGCAGAGTTTGGCACAACTGATAACGTAGAAGTATCAGGCTATGACCGCTACGGTGTATCGCAGGCTCAAATGACATTGATCAAGTTCTTCGATCAGGTCATGGGTGCAAGCCGCCTGTCGTTTATTACAGAGTTCGGTGCAACCTATGTGCACGATCTCCCAGGCAAGGACGAGGCTCGTTATGGCCGTTCAGGGACCTTTGGTATTGGTGTTCTGCCCAATGGGCAGTGTGAGTCTGGGGAATCCGCGAACATCAACACTAACTATTGCACCAACGATGGTTTTGTAACCGACTTCTCCTGGGGCTATCGTGCGCGATTCGTCTGGGATTATCCGAACGTTGTCGCAGGTATTAATCTGTCACCGCAGATTGCCTGGAGCCATGATGTGAAAGGCTATGCACCGCAGCCAGGAGGCGCGTTCAATGAGGGTAACAAGTCTATTGGTCTCTCGCTGACTGGTGTCTACCAGAACAAGATCACAGGCAACATCGGCTACACAAACTTTTTCGGTGGCAAACCGTATAACGAGTTGACCGACCGTGATTTCGTGAGTGCGAGCGTTTCCTACTCATTCTGAAACGGACCGAATTCGTTTAACGAGGTAACTTAGATGAAACTGAACAAGAAACTACTGGCCACTGGTGTACTGGCTGCAAGTCTCTTTACCGGTCAGGCCTGGGGCGCGGTTTCTGCGGAAGAGGCGGCTAAACTGGGGAATACTCTGACCCCGATGGGTGCGGAGAAAGCCGGTAACGGCGGTGCCATCCCGGCATGGACCGGCGGTTTGACAACCCCGCCGGCCGGCTACAAGGGTGACGGCATTTACGTGAATCCGTTCCCTGATGAGCAGCCCGAGTTTGTCATCGATCAGAGCAACGTCGATCAGTATGCTGACAACCTGTCTCCCGGTCAGGTGGCGATGATTCGCCAATATGCCGATTACACAATCCCGGTGTATCCGACTCACCGAACAGCGGCTTACCCAAAAGACGTGATGGATGAAACCGTTGAAAACGCCACCAAGGTAGAGTTGATTCAGAGCGGTAACGGCCTGGGTAATTATGAGAGCGCGACGCCGTTCCCGATTCCCCAGAACGGCCTGGAAGTTATCTGGAACCATATCACCCGGTATCGCGGTGGTTCGGTGCAGCGGAACGTTGGCCAGGTTACCCCGACGGCTGGTGGCGACTACTCAGTGGTCAAGTTCCAGGACGAGCTGACATGGCGTACTTACCTGAGCGATTACAAGCCGGGTGAAGATGACAACGTTCTGTTCTACTTCAAGCAGGCCATTACCGCCCCGGCACGTCTGGCGGGTAACGTACTGCTGGTTCACGAAACCATTGACCAGGTTGCCGAACCACGCCGGGCGTGGATCTACAACGCCGGTCAGCGTCGGGTTCGTCGTGCTCCGCAGGTTGCCTACGATGGTCCGGGTACTGCGTCTGATAGCATGCGTACCTCTGACAACTTCGACATGTACAACGGCGCTCCCGATCGCTACAACTGGGAACTGCTGGGCAAGAAGGAAATGTACATTCCGTACAACTCCTACAAGCTGGTGGATCGCGGCCTGAGCTACGATGAAATCATCAAAGCCGGACACATCAATCAGGATCTGACCCGTTACGAGCTGCACCGTGTGTGGCACGTGCGTGCAACCCTGAAGGACGGTGAGCGGCATGTATACGCCCAGCGTGACTTCTACATTGATGAGGACTCCTGGCAGGCAGCGGTTATCGATCACTACGATGGCCGTGGCGAGCTCTGGCGTGTCGCTGAAGCCCACGGAATGCAGTTCTACGATCAGAACGTGCCCTGGTACGCGATCGAAGTACTGTACGATCTGCTCTCCGGTCGTTACCTGGCTCTTGGCCTGACGAACGAAGAGAACCAGCCGTACACCTTCGGTGTCGAGCGTCAGTCGCGGGATTACACGCCGGCGGCTCTGCGTCGCGCTGGAACCCGTTAATAGCGGCTCTTCAAAGCTGTTAGAAAAACGAGCCCCCAGGGGCTCGTTTTTTTTGCCCCCAATTTTCCCGTGGCGTTAAAAATTCGCCTCTAACCTCTTTTTTTCCCGTCAATTTTTTGCAGCAGGCACCTGCTTTAGTTTAACCTCTCCCTGAAGACTCATACTAAAGGCGTACCCCATGCAGGGCGCCATGCCGTTTTTGGCAAGAGCAAGACTCTTATTTTCCGGTTCGGGCGTTCGTCCGGCCGGTTTCAAACGGGGCAGTGCGTGAAATCCTTTAAAGAAGGCTGTGCAGCCAACGACGAGTTCCAAACCGCGAACAGTGGTCTACAGAGCGGTGAGCTGGTGCGTGATCTCATGGAGCACCGGCTGCGGGTTCCCTCTGTACCAGACGAAACCCTGGCAAGGCCGAATCTGGATCGAATAATCTGCCAGGCTTTGCAGCCGGGGCGGTTGCTTCAGTTAGAAGCACCGGGAGGCTATGGTAAAACCCATGCGCTAGTCAGCGCGCTTGCCAGTGCACCGGATGTGAATGTTCGCTGGATCGCCCTTAATGCCGGAGACAACGCACCCTCCCGTTTTCTGTCAATACTTGCGATGGCGTTGGGGGTGGCAGAGGTGCTTCCGCCCAATGGCGGAACCTTTGAAGACCACTTGACCATGCTTCTGGTCAATCGAGATCGGCAAGCCGGCGAGGCCAGGGAAGTGCTGGTGCTGGATAACGTCCATTACCTTACCAACCCGGCGGTCAGTGGCTTATTGCACCAGCTGGTTACCCATCTGCCATCGGGTCTTTCCGTTGCTATGGCTTCTCGGCGTCCGGTGCCATTTGAGAGTCACACACTGGAATTGAATGGCAAGTACACGAGGCTGGGGCCGGATATCCTGGAGTTCTCACGGTCTGAAACCTTTGAGTTTTTTGCAAAAGCGCGTTCCGACAGCCTGATTACCAGCGTCGCGATTGATCATTTATTCGGGCTCACTGAAGGTTGGCCAACGCCACTGGCACTGTATCGGCGAGAGCTGAAACAGGGCGGGGAGCGTAGGGCCCTGCATGAAACCCCTTCGGTAGAGCGTTTCCTGAAAGACTGTATTGCGGCCCAGTTGGGTTCTACCCAATTGAAATCAATGCGGGCGATTGCCGAGCTGGACACCTGTTCGGATGAGTTGTTTTTCGCTATCGAGCCCTCCGTGTCCGAATCGGGGATGCCGCCGTCAGAGGCTGCTGACCGGGGGCTGCCTTTGAAGGCGGTTCCTGGCCGGGGCCGGTGGTATCGCCTGAACCCATTGCTACAGGCCTGGCTGCAGACCCCGGTGATGGGGGGGTACATAACCCGCATGTTGATGGCCAGCCGATGGTTCGAGCAACGCCAGCAGTTTCCGGAGGCACTGAAGTATGCCGTGCTGGCTGGTGATAACGATGAAGTCGTGCGTATTGCTTCAGAGAGTACCGAGGCGCTGTTACTGGGCCAGGACACTGCCTCTTTGCTGAGCTTGAGAAAAAACCTGCCGGCAGAGTTGCTGGAGCGAAGCGCCCGGTTGCGTATTGTCTATGGCTGGGTACATGCCATTGGTGGTCAGTTCCAGCAGGCAAAGCAACTTCTTGAAGGCTTCAATGGCCGGGACCGGAAAGAGCATGAGGCCCGCATCTACGCTTTGAAGGCGTTTATATTGCGCGGCGAGGGTTTTGTGCAGCCAGCGTTGGCCATGGCTGACAAGGCGCTGGCGATGGGTAGTATGTCGACCCAGGCGCAGTTGGTGACTCAAATTGTTCGTTCGAGCGCGCTTTGTGCGGCCGGGTCTTTTCAGGAGGCTCGGGATGCCAATCGCGTTGCTTCCAAGCTGGCCCGCGAAGCTGGCGATTCGGGGTCCGAGGCCCTGGCGGTATACGCCCATGCTCGCATTGAACTGGGCAAAGGGGCACTGCGCCACGCGGAGCAGCTATTACGAACCGGGCTGGATACGGCCATGCAGGAACTCAGCCGGCCGGCACGAATCGGGGAAACCCGCCTGCAGCTGAACCTGGTTCTGGTGCTCTGGCATCAGGGGCGTCTGACGGAAGCCGATCGACTATTGGTCAACTGTGCCCGTCATGCCGAACAGACCCGTGATCTCGGGTTGCTGCTCGCCATGGCGTTGAGGGTACTGATGTGTCGCGCTCAGGGCCGGATGGATGATGCCTTCGTCTGGGTGGGCCGGGCAGAGCGCACCATGCATACCTGGCAGGTGGATGAGAGCCTGTACGTACCGGTTCTGGAAGCGTTGAAGGCCAGCTGTTGGCTGGCTCAAGGCCAACACGACAGTGCGACGCAGGCGATCGCCAAACTGGAACCTTACCGTAAAGGTGGATGTGTTCCAGAGCTTTTCCCGATGATGCCAGGCCTGCTGGATTGCTTGCAGGTGCGGGCTGATATGGCCAATGGCGACCTGGTGAGAGCCCGGGAACATCTGGATGCTGTCTCAGAGAAATACGAGGGCGGCATGCCCTGGGGGCTGCAGCTGCATGCGGGTTTGCTGGATGCTGTTCTGCTGGAAGCCGAGAAAGGCCTTCCTGCCGCCCGGAAGAGGCTGGAGAGCGTCGTTGCCCAGGCGAGCCGGGAGCATTTTATAAGCCCCTTTGCAGAGCTTATGAAAGAGCTTGGCCCGTTGATGGACAAATGTTATCGCCATCTTGATAACGGGGACTTCACCGCAGCGCTTGGGCGGCTGTTTGGTTGTGAGCCCGTGGCACCGGCGGCAGACCCCCTGGCCGAGCCTATCAGTGATCGAGAGCAGGGCGTTCTGGAATTGATCGCCCAGGGGCTATCAAACCAGGAAATCGCCGACAAATTGCACATTTCGCTGCATACCGTGAAAACCCACGCCAGAAGGATAAACGCCAAGCTGGATGTTAAATCACGGACACAGGCAATTGTCCGGGCCCGGGAGCTGGGGCTGCTGTAATACCGCAGCCCCGCAGGGATTATTCGTTAGCTGTTTTCGGCCAACAGTGTTTCAATTCGCTGGTCTTTCTCCGCCCAGATCTCACTTACCCATCGCTGGAAGTCGACCCTGACCTCCCGGTTGTTTTCGTAATCCATTCCAAGAAAACGCTCCGGCACTTCGCGGGTGCGAATATCGATCACGATCTTGCGCACCCGTCCGCACAGGTAGTCCCAGATGCCGGGTCGGCCACCGGGATACACGATAGTGACATCCAGCATGGTATGAATCATCTCGCCCATGGCGCCAAATACAAAGGCCGTGCCGCCCGCTCTGGGTTTCAGCAGATGCTTGTAAGGTGAGTTCTGGCGCTGGTGTTTTTCCGGGGTGAAACGGGTGCCTTCCATAAAATTGAAAATGGTCACTGGTGTGTACCGGAATTTTTCACAGGCGGCCTTTGTCGCTTCAATGTCCTTGCCTTTCAGTTCCGGGCGTTTGGCGATCTGTTCCTTGGTATGTCTGTGCATAAACGGGAAATCCAGAGCCCACCAGGCAACTCCTAACAAAGGCACCCAGATCAGCTGCTTTTTCAGGAAGAACTTCAGCAGTGGGATTTTGCTGTTCAGTACATATTGAATAGCGGGAATGTCAGCCCAGCTCTGATGGTTGCAGGTGACAAAATACCAGTGCTTCTTGCTGAGTTCTTCCGCACCACGGACCTCCCATTCCACCCGGTGGAGCAGATTCATCAGGGTGTTGTTGAAGCCGATCCAGTACCAGGCAATGGCATTCAGCACGATAGTGCACGCCTTACGAAACGGAAGGACTGGAACAATGAGTTTGGCCAGTGCTACCAGCAACAGTAGCGGAAGGAACAACAGGGTGTTGGTCAGTATCAACAGCACCGCAAGGATGCCTTTTAGCGGCGCGGGCAAGAAATCAAGCATCGGAGAATCTCGAATCTGTCAGGTTCAGGGATTAGCCTTCAAACGGGCTCAGTTGGCCACCGGATCCACCGGGCAGGAGCGTCGTGTCCGGAATGGCGGATGCCAGCCGTTCAAACTGTGCAGGGGTCCGGTCACCCAGCAGGGTTCTGAATTCCTCGTCGTAGAACTCCAGATTGTTGTAACGGATCATGGAGCGAATCTCTTTTATGTACTCCTCACCACGCTCGGAATAGCCAAGCAGACCCTCTGCAAGCTCCCACCCTGACAGGGGTTTCTGGGCATTGCGATCAGCGAGCCGAATATCCCGAACCGTTTGGTAGGTGGGATGACGGTTCAGGTTCTGAATGTAGGAGCGTACGGAGTAATAAGGTGACGGGAATTTTGCCACTTCGTGATTGGCACCTTCGATTCGACTCTGCGGAACCAGCCCACAGCCCCTGGAGAAGCACCATTGACCAAAGAGATTGTTACCTTCGGTCGCAAACCGGGAGGTCCCCCAGGCGGATTCATTCGCTGCCTGAGCCAGGATCAGTGAAGGGGGGATGACATCCAGGCGTTTCCGAAGCAAGGCAAACTGCTTGTCACTTCCAGGCTCAGCATCAATACGCAGCCGATCTCCTTGGTTCGTTAACCAGGCGAGTTCATCTTTGCTCAGTGTTGCCTTTTCCTCAAGTGATGCCAGATATTCACGTTCCAGCAGAATACGGGAATTGGCGAGAACAATTCTGGGGTAGAGGTAAGAGAAGAAGGCGACTTTCTTTTCAGTGGTGTCCTGATACCTGGAAAAGTCCGGGAGACCTTCATTCGCCCATTTTGGAAGTGGAGGCAGGGAAGACAGGGTAACCTCGCCTTCCCCTTCTCCCGGCAGGGTATTCTGACTTGAGGTTGGCGTGTAGATGGCACCCGCAACAGCAAACGCAAACAACGGTACGAACAGCATCAGCGCCCGGTTAACTGCAGTCATAAACCCCTCGCTACTATCGATATGGCTGGAATTATAACAGGTTATACGGGGCTGTCCGCGGTTCAGGTTTTAAGGCGCAGAGGATTCCTCAACAAGCGTTGCGAGCAATAGCCCGGTTTTCATTTCCGGGCCGGTATCGTCGCTGATAACCAGGAAGATCTGGTTGCCGGCCGTGGTATAGAAGCCGCGCATCTCGTATTCTCCGGCGCTGGTAATCGAAATGCCCCCTTCCAATGTTGTTGTGAAGCTGCCATTAAACTGCATCGGCAGTTCTTCAGGGGCCACCACCTCGTTGTCTTCGATAAGGTGGTTCACCATCATGGTTTTGCCCTCAAAGCTGGCAGAACTGTTCACCAGGGTCAGCTGCGCATTGTTCACGTGGTAGAGCCGGTTTTCCTCCTGGGTCACGCCAACGATGGCGCCCTGTAACCGATAGGTGCCTTCTGTCAGTGCTCCGTCTGTGAGCGTTTTTCCTGCCACCAGGAGGCCACTGCCCAACGTGCCATCATTGAGGTTAAAGGCCATCAGATCCTGATTTGGGGTTGCCGCCCCCAGGCCCATGTCGGGGATGCCAAAGTTGGGGTCGTTGAAGTTGGTTCGTTCGTCGATCTCGTTGCGGAACAACCCCAGCCGCCCCATATAAATATCACCCGAGCTCAGGCGGGAACGCCGGTTAATCAGATTCCAGGTGTCGTTGCTGGTATCGGGTGTGGCTACGCCACCGGAGGCGTCGCGGGCCAGGGTGAACTGATCCACATTGGCGGTGCCGTTGAGAGTCTGATCGTTCGCTGAGCCGAATACCCATTGACCATGCCCGGTTTCGAATGTCGCAGGCGCCCCATCGGCGAAGCGGGTGGCGAGGTAGGTCACGTTATAGGCCTGTCCGGCCATATCGGAGACCTTGAATTCCTCCGCACGTTGAAGGTGTAGCTCGAATACGCTCAGGTAGTGGTTTTCGAGAATGTTCCGGCGTTTGAGCTTGCCGTTATCATCTTCCAGCGCGATCGCTTTGCCGCCGGTGAAATAGTTGGTCAGTACCCGGTCTGGCCCGCTCTGGTCATTCACCGGTTCGGAAGTAAAGGCATCCAGATAGTACGGGTTTCTGGTCCAGCCATTGATCAGGCTGCTGTTTCGTTTGGTGATGGTTTGGTACAGGGCTCTTCCCGCCAGCAAGCGAGCCGGTGTTTCGGTGGTCAGTGTGGCAGCACCCGGGGCGCTGGAATGGCTGTTTCGTTCCCAGGTTTCGGTCCCGCGCTCGAAAAAGAGCTGCTCTGGAATGCCGGAATTATTCCGCTCGAAAAAACCGTGAATCTGCGTTTGGCGATCGTAAGGTATGTCCGTGGCCAGAGACGTGATGTTCAGGTTGAAGGCATCGAACGACGTGAGCGTCAGTGCGGGATACAAAAAGGCGCGGTTGTCCTCGGTCAGCCGCTCTACCTGAGCCATACGGACGCCCCACTGGCCGGCTCCTGCCGCATTGGATTCGCGAAACGTCTGGCCCAATTCCAGGCCGAGAAACACGGAGTTGTAATCCGCCGCACTGGCGGAAATACGGTCTGAGGATGCCTGGCCGAGCAGTGCGTAGTCCGCCATATCTGCTACATAGCTGGCAAAATCAGCCCGGTTAGCCAGTGTAGAGGTCGCTTGGGTAACGTTAGCGTTCTCCGGAATCTCAATCTCAAAATCGTGTACCTGATCGGCCAGCGTTCCCCATACATACTTGTTCAGGCACGAAGCGTTATCCACACAGGCCAATACGGTCTGAAAATCATTGGTGGAGTACCGTCGCCAGAGCACCTCGGTAACCAGATAATGGGAAAAGGGGTTCACCTTTACATCCCGGTCGGCGTCTGCTGCCAGAGCGGTCATTGTGGCTGTGCCATAACGGGCCTCAATGATCACATCCGGACCAACGGGAACGCCATTATCAAAGGTCAGAATAAAGTGGCCGTCCGTCCCTTTTTCAGTGGAGTAACGAACATCATCAAAGGTTTGTGCGCTGGTGTTGGTGCGGTAAACCCGAACCTGATCGGGAATCACAATACGAAGGTTACGCCGTGTTTGCTCGCCCTCAGGTGCCAGATTAACGGGTAATTCCATGGTAACCCGTACCTGATTTGGCTTCAGGCCCCGGGCGTTGCTGGAATCCCCGGTACTGCCGGAACTGAAATCATCCAGCGCGTTCTGAGTGTTGCCAAACCGGTTGGGAATGTCTTTGGCGCCGTCAATCGCACTATCTCCGCCTCCACAGGCGGAAAGCAACAAGGAAGTAGCCAATAGGGAAGGGATTGTCAGTCTCATGAAAGCGCAGTCCGGTTTGCAAATGTCCGGACAGACTAGCAGTAATCAGGAGGGCAGGGCGTGAATGGCTGCACGAATCAGTCACCCGGCAAGGCGCCGGGTAACCGAGGCGAAGGGGTCAGAAGAAAATCTTGATACCGGCCAACACGCCCTCATCCAGATTCACATCTGGAGAACCGGCAAAATCCAGTTCTGTATTCAGGTAACGGTAACCGGCAAACACTTCCGCATTACGGATAACACGGTAGCTGCCCCGAAGTTCCACGCTGGTCATGTCGTCGGAATCTCCGAACGACAGAATGCTTGGAGCGTAGTGCAGGCTGCCGCCAAACGACAGACCGGGCACGGTCGGAATGTTCACCGTGGCGAAACCGCCAAGGCCGATGGCACCGCCATCAACATCGTCGTCATCCCAGCCGACGCCACGCATGCCGATGCCGGCAGTTGTTGGCAGATTCCCAAGGGCAGTGCGGCCCTGGGCATGAAAATCGGCGTTGATAATGTGGCGACTACCTTCATGGTAGGTGTATCCAGCACCCATTTGCAGCTCTTCCTGGCTGCCGAAGAAGTTAACCTGACCTTTAACCGAATCGTTGGTCAGACTCAGATCCAGGTCACTGGCCAGAACCGGAGCGGCGGCTAGAGAAAGTGCCAGTGCTGAGACGCGGGTAATCTTCATGTGTACACCTTTTTTGCTGTCGTTATGAGAGCGTGGCCGGCGCAACTGCCGGTATATGCGATAGTTTCAACGTCAACGGATGTTAAACATCTGGCTGCCGGTTAACAACTTAAAAGCCCGTAAGTGGCCGGCAATCAAAGCCTCAATGGCGGGTAACCTCGCCGCCCTGGTCGAGATCATCGGGAGAAGCATTTTCGGCGGGCACCCGATACTCCTCATTGGCCCAGGCGCCCAGATCGATCAGCTTGCAGCGCTCAGAGCAGAAGGGACGCCAAGGATTGGTCTCGCTCCATTCCACGGACTTCTTACAGGTGGGGCACTCTACATTCATAGCATAATTCCGGGCAGGTAAATTGCGGCTTCATCAGGAGGTTGCTGAAGCCTGACAATATTGTTCCAGCACTGCCCGTAGCATTTCAAGGTTGACAGGTTTAGCCACAAAGGAATCCATACCAGCCTGGCGGCAACGTTCCTCGTCTTCTTCCATGGCGCTGGCTGTCAGTGCCACAACCGGTACCCGGCTGCGACCGTGGTTGGTTTCCCAGGCCCGGAGCTGGCGTGTCGCTTCATAACCGTCCATCCGAGGCATAACGCAGTCCATGAAAACCACATCAAACTGGTGCCATTGCCACAAAGAGGATGCGGCTTGCCCGTCGTTTGCCGTCATGACTTCGCAGCCCAGCTTTTCCAGCAACCGCCGGGTAAGGGTGCGGTTTACCGGATTGTCTTCCACCAGCAGTACCCGCATCCGGCCGCAAGGGATTTCTCGCTGGCGACTTCCGGCATCCGTCATGGTTTTCAGAGAAAATCGGGTAAGAAACCGGCGCTCCTGTTGGGTGTCGTGGGTAAACAGCTGGTTCAGGATCGGAATCAGGTAGGATTCCCGGAGAGACTTGCTCAAGAAGGCATCAGCACCGGCCTGGCGAAAATGCTCGGCGTCCCCTCGCTGGGGGTTGGAGGACAGGATCAGAAGCCTCATTTCGGCCCATTGCGGGTTGCTCCGTACCTGGCGGCACAGTAAATCCGCATCCATGTCGGGCACGAAGCCGTCCAGAATTGTAGCGTCGTAGGGTATGCCTGCATCAAAGGCTTGTCGCAAGGCGGTCAGTGCTTCCCCGGCTGACCGCACGGCATCAATGTGAACATCGTACCGGGATAGCATCTCCAGAGTAATCTTGCGTGACAGCTCGTAGGAATCAACGACCAGTACCCGCCGGCCCTGCACCTGCCGAGAATCCGGCCGCACCTTGGCAGAGCCATCGGTCGCCTCCTGGAGTGACAGTTCCACCCAAAAGGTCGAGCCCTCACCCGGGCGACTCTCCAGATCCATCGAGCCGCCCATCAGGTCGACCAGTTGCCGGCAGATGGTGAGCCCAAGCCCCGCACCAGGTAACTGACGCTGGAAGCGCTGGCCAAGCTGGACATAGGGCTCGTATACCAGCGGTATATCCTCCGGATTTATGCCAACTCCGGTATCCTCGACGGCCAACCGAAGGCGTACTTTGCCTTCTTTTCTTCCAAGCACCTCAATGCTGATCAGCACATGGCCGGAATCTGTGAATTTGATGGCATTGGATAACAGGTTCAGCAACACCTGGCGAATGCGCACCGGGTCGCCCGTCAGGGCCCAGGGCAGGTTTTCATCCACACGCACTTCCAGGGCGAGGCCTTTTTCCCGGGCCCGTGAGCCAAGCATATGAATCAGATCGTTCAGGGTTTCGCGCAGGTCAAAAGGAATGGCCTCGAGCTCCAGCTTGCCGGCTTCCATGCTGGAGATGTCCAGCAGGTCATTGATGATGGATGACAGACTTTCCGAGGCGTTGAGCAGGGTGTTTACGTACTCCCGCTGCTCCTGATCGAGCGGGGTATCGGTTAACAGGTTCGCATATCCCATCACAGACTGCAGTGGAATGCGAAGTTCATGGCTGACATTCGCGAGGAATTGATTCTTGGCATGATTCGCCCGAATGGCTTCATCGCGCTCGCCCTGGGTCTGGATGGTGGTCTGCCTTAATGAGCGGGTGTCCTCGAGAATCTGCAACCGCATCTTGTTCAATGCCTGCTCCAGTTCGGAAAGCTCATCGGGCCGGGAAGGGTTGCGCCGGCGCAGTTTGAGAGGCTCAACAAGTGCATCCAGATTCAGCTTGGCCGCATAGTCCGCCATGGTCTCCAGGTGGCGGGACAGCGCTACCCGTACAATCAGCAGCAATCCCAATGTGCCCAGCATCACCACAATGGACTGGAACAGGAGATTCAGCAGGGCGCGATCGAGGATATCCTGGTATACCTGTTCAATAGACGAAACAATGGTCAGTTCCCCCACTCGTTGCGGACGGTCAAAACTGGAACGGTTGAATTCGAGGGGGAATGTCTGGGTAATTACCCGGCCTTCAGGGTAGGAGCCGGTACTGAATTCTTCGCCGGTGGTTGTGATCACCCGTGCATAGCCAATAAAAGGCATGGAACGCATGTCGTCCAGGCTATTGGCTACTTCGCTGAAATTCATCACCCACAGGTTGGTGCTCATGCCGCCGGCGATAAGGTCAGCGGCGCGCTCCTGACTGCTCTGCAATTCCGATTTCTGGCGTTCGAATTCGCCAATCATCTGAACACCCGTTGCCACCAGTGACAATATCAGGCTGTACAGCAGCACCCACCCAAGCAACCGCAGTGCCAGTGGGCGCAAACCCAAACGCTTGAAGAACTGGTTCGAAGGCAAGGCACAAGTTCCCTGTGTCGACTACAAAATCACCAAGGTGCATCTTAACAGACGGATATCACTTCCACACGCATGATTGAATCTTCGTTCACAAATCGAAACCGAACATTCTTGTCGAACAGGTTGGCTCCGTAGATTCGTTGTTCATCCCGTCCTCGGCGGAACGACGGGCGCGGGTCGTAACTAACGACGTCCTCAATCAGGGCGCGGAAATCCGGATAGTCGGCCTCCGGAAGCTGGCTTAGCTGGTCAGAGGCTTCCGGTGCAAAGATCACCTCCAATCTGTCGGTCGGCGCGCTGTCTGCCCAGCCCAGTGATGCCTCCGGGACAGAATCCGAGAATGGCAGGTAGGGCTTGATGTCGAGAATCGGTGTGCCTTCAATCAGGTCGTGATTACTGATCTTCAGGACCAGTTCGCCATTCTTGCGAGCGAGGCCTTCGTTCCTGGCGACTGACAGGCCAAGACTGTTCGGGCGAAAAGGTGATCGGCTGGCAAACACACCGATTTTCTTGTTACCCCCAAGCCTCGGGGGCCGAACCACCGGGCGCCATTCGGCGCGAACGGCTTCATGAAACTGGAAGGTAAGCCAGATATGGCTGGCTGACTCGAGGCCCCGGAAAGCGTCTTCACGATCAAAGGGACTTTGTATAACCAGTTCCGCGTGGGCATGGCGGGTAAGGCCGGGTTGCCGGGGAACGCCGAACTTGTCCTGAAAGCAGGAGCGAGTGATGGCAATCGGTGTGAGTGTCAGAGCTTCCTCGGCGGGCCGGCTTTTATGCAGTGGTCTGCTCATTTCTGATGTCATTCCCGGTCAATGGTGCCTGCAAAGTACATTTCGATTCGGAATACGATTGACGCCTGGTCGTCAAACCCGTCATCGCGCCGATACTCCAGGGCCGGAATCAGCTCCGCGAACAGCCAATCGTCATACACCCGGTAGCGCCATGTGATATCTGTAAAGTAGCTTGTGGTGCGCCAGGTTGGCTGGCTTTCGCCAAGGATGCCAACCCGTGGGGTAATCACCGAACGGGTGTTCAGTCGCTTCTGGACACTGTGAACATGGGCCGCTACAAACTTGCGGTCACTATGAGCCCATTCCAGTTCGGACGAGTTGTAGTAGTGCCAGCCGTTGCCTAGTGAGCGATCCAGGCCGATCCAGCTGCGTGCCCCCCAACCTTCGGTGTGATAGTAGTACAGGCGTTGCTGCGTATTCAGCGTCCAGTCCCTGTCAATCTTCCAGCCCTTTCGAGCCTTCATGCGCCAGAACAGTTCGGGCGGCAGTCTCAGTCGGCCGCCGATGTCGGTCGAAAGATTGATGGAATCTCCGACATCCGTCAGAAATCTCAGGGCGCCGGTTGTTTCTGTGTCGGTTCGCTCTGGTTCCGTCAGTTGCCTGTCCCGCTCACGTTCCGCCAATGGGATCAGTTCTTCGCTTTCACTCTCTACCACCAGCCGCAGCTTCTCCTCGGCGGTGGGTACATCAAGACGGAAGCGCAGCTCAGGTTCAAACTGGGCCGGATCGCTGTATTCAGATTCTGCTGCAAACCCCAGTCGCAGGTAGCTTTCGTTATTTGGCAGCGCCTGGGAAGAGCCGGACAGTGTTCGATCCGCCCATGCACCCAGGGACTGCACTGTTGGGCCATGCTGACGTTCCTGCCGGATCACCCAATCACTGACTCCCAGCCACCAGGCATTCCTGGGTTCTGCCCAGAATTCGTCGGGTCTGAAGGAATAGAACGAAATTGGTAGGCGTTCCGGAGCCAGAAGGGCGGGCACCGAGATGTCACGCACAGTGAGAATCGGTTCTGCCGCTTTCGTGAAGGGGGAAGCGAGGAGACCGGTTACGAAGGCAGTAAGAATAAGTGCTGGGCGGATCAGACTATGCTCCTTGGCTGAAATCCGCCAGAAAGCGTTGGTGCAGGGCGCGTACTAAAGTTTCCACGCGCTCCAGCGGTTGCGCATTGTTGATAATCGCATCGGCTTTTTCGCGGCGGGCGGCTCTGGGCATTTGTGCGGCGAGTATCCGCTCGACCTGCTCCCGGCTATTGCCGTCTCTTGCCATGGTGCGCTTTATCTGAATCTCTTCCGGTACATCCACCACAACAACCCTGTCCACCAGCTCATGTTGGTTGGTCTCCAGAAGCAGGGGCGATACCAGCATCACGTAGGGCAGAGCGTAGTCTTCGGGTGACAACTGGCGGATAAGTTCCTCCCGGATAATGGGGTGCAACAATGCCTCCAGCCACCGACGCTGCTCCGGATCCTCGAATACTTTTTGTCGTAAAGCAGCCCGGTCCAGCCCACCGTTGTCCTGAAGAATACCGTCGCCAAAATGATCGGCGATGGCCCTCAGGGCTTGAGTGCCCGGTTCCACCGCCTGCCTTGCGACATCGTCCGCATCTACCCAATGCACGCCGAGATCCCCAAACATACGGGCAACCGTGGATTTTCCGGAGCCAATACCCCCGGTGAGGCCGATAATCGAAAAGCGGGACATTCAGACTCCGAGATAACCGAACCACATAGTCTGGATTTCAGGGCCGAACCACAGAGCAAGCAAGCCAGCCGCTGCCAGATATGGGCCGAAGGGAATTGGAACTTCACGCCCGTGTTTGCGGAAGGCCATCAGGCTCAGACCCACAATGGCACCAACCAGAGACGAAAGCAGAATGACGGCAGGCAGCAGTTGCCAACCCAGCCAGGCGCCCAACGCCGCCAGCAACTTGAAATCCCCGTGGCCCATGCCTTCCTTGCCGGTGGCCAGCTTGAACAACCAGTACACACTCCAGAGTGACAGATAACCTGCAACGGCGCCCCAGAAGGCGCTGCTGAAGTCTGTCATCACACCAAAGTAATTCAGGACCAGACCCAGCCACATCAAGGGTAGGGTGATGCCGTCTGGCAGGAGTTGAGTGTCGAAATCGATCATGGTCAGGGCCACCAGTGCCCAGGCCATGAGCAACGCCCAGAGTGCGGACTCGGATGGACCCAGCAGATATACGGTTAACACAGAGAAAATCGCCGTCAGGGCTTCGATAATGGGGTAACGGGGCGAAATGCGGGTTTTACACGAAGCGCATTTGCCGCCGAGTATCAGCCAGCTGATAACCGGAATGTTTTCCCAGGCACGAATTTTATGGCCACAGGCGGGGCAGGTGGATGCCGGCTGTGACAGTGTGATCCTCCCGCCCGGCTTGCGATCTTCCTCCGGTACCTCAAGAAACTCCTCGCACTGACAACGCCACTCCTGCTTCATCATTTTGGGCAGGCGCAGGATGACGACGTTCAGAAAACTGCCAACGCACAGAGAGACGAAAATGACGACCAGATAGAGCAGCCATGGGGTGGAGAGTATGGTTTCTAGGGGGAGCATTCAGGGACTCGATTAAATCTTTGTTTTGACCCCTCTCCCTATAGGAGAGGGGCAGATGAATAAGATGTGGTGAGTTAATCGTTAGACCACCTGACCCATCTGGAAGATTGGCAGGTACATGCCGATAATCAGGCCGCCAACCAATACGCCAAGTACGGCCATAATCATGGGCTCCATCAGGGCTGTGAGGTTATCAACCATGTCGTCGACGACACCTTCATAATGTTCTGCGACTTTTGACAGCATATCGTCCAGATTACCCGACTCTTCGCCGATGGCAGTCAATTGAACGGCCATCACTGGGAAGACTCCCTGTTGCCGCATAGAGGCCTGCAGTTGGGTACCGCTAGAGACATCGTTCTTGATGTTCATGACAGCGTCGCGGTAAACGGCATTGCCCGTTGCGCCAGCGACCGAGTCGAGTGCGTCAACGAGCGGGACGCCCGCCGCGAACGTGGTAGAGAGTACACGGCCGAATTTGGCTACTGCGGATTTATCGAGGATTTCTCCGACAATCGGCAACTTCAATACATATTTATCGACGAAATCCGAGAATTTCTGGGACCTTCGCTTCGATTCTTTGAAAAGAAAAATCGTACCGACGATTCCAAGCAAAACAATAAACCACCAGGACTGAAGCCATTCGGATATTCGAATAATGAACTGTGTGAATACAGGTAGATCCGCCCCAAAGCCCTGGAACAAGCTCTCAAACTGAGGAACGACTTTTATCAAGAGAATAGCCGTAACGACAATTGCGACAACGATAACCGCAATTGGGTAAGTCATGGCCTTTTTGACTTTTTTCTTCAGGATCTCCGTTTTCTCAAGGTAAGTCGCGATACGATCCAGCATTTGTTCCAACGCGCCTGCTTTCTCACCTGAGTCCACCAGGTTACAATAAAGATCATCAAAATATTTTGGATGCTTGCGCAGAGAAGATGCGAAACCGGTACCGGAAGAAATATCGTTCCGGATAGTCATCACCAGTTCCTGTAGACCTTTATTTTCAAGGCCATCTGCTACGATATCGAAGCTCTGAACCAGCGGAACGCCGGCTTTCATCATGGTTGCCAACTGGCGGGTGAGCATCGCTATGTCGAAAGGCGTAACCTTCTTGCTGCCGCCAAATAATGGCTTTGGCTTTTTCTTGACCTTATCGGGAATAATGCCCTGTTTGCGCAACTGCGCTTTTACCAGAGCGATATTTGATCCTGCCAGTTCGCCCTTGGCTTTGTTGCCTTTGCGATCTTTGCCTTCCCATACGAATGCTTCGAGCTTCTGCGCTTTTTCTGCCATGCTTAATCCTTCGTCACACGGTTGGCTTCTTCAAGACTGGTCACTCCCTCAATAACCTTGAGAAGTGCCGATTGCCTGAGGTTACGGAAGCCTTCCGCCTGCGCCTGCTTTGCAATTTTGATGGAGCTGGCTTCTTCCATAATCATACTCGCCAGCTCGTCGGTAATTTTGACCACCTCGTAAATACCAACGCGGCCTTTATATCCACCATTGCATTTATCACAGCCCTTGGGGCGGTACAACGTGAAGCCTGTTTCAATTTGTTCTTGTGTGAACCCTTCCTTCAAAAGCACGTCTTTAGGCACATCGGCGGGTTGTTTGCAGCTGCTGCAGAGTCGTCGGCCCAGTCGTTGGGCAATAATCAAACTGACCGAGGTGGCGATGTTAAAGGCGGGCACCCCCATGTTCATCATTCGTGTGAGAGTCTCGGCTGCGCTGTTCGTGTGCAGGGTAGAAAGAACCAGGTGCCCGGTCTGAGCGGCTTTGATGGCGATGTTGGCAGTTTCCAGATCCCGGATCTCACCCACCATGATCACGTCCGGGTCTTGCCGGAGGAAGGCTCGAAGCGCTTCGGCAAACCCCAGGCCCACTTTGGTGTTTACGTTAACCTGATTGATACCCTCCAGGTTGATCTCGGCGGGATCTTCGGCCGTGGAAATGTTGATGCCCGGAGTGTTGAGAATGTTCAGGCCAGTGTATAGGGAGACTGTTTTACCTGAACCGGTAGGGCCAGTTACCAGGATCATGCCCTGAGGCTGCTCCAGTGCGTCCAGGTACAACTGCTTCTGGTCTTCCTCGTAACCCAACACATCAATGCCCAGCTTGGCCTGGCTAGGGTCCAGAATCCGAAGAACAATTTTTTCGCCCCAAAGGGTGGGGAGGGTGTTCACCCGGAAGTCGATGGCCTTGGTCTTGGATAGCTTCATCTTGATCCGGCCATCCTGAGGAATGCGGCGCTCCGAAATATCCAACTGCGCCATGATCTTTACTCGAGCAGAAATCTTTGGAGCGAGCTTGATGGACGGGCGAGAGATTTCCTTCAGAATGCCGTCGGTTCTGTAGCGCACTCGGTAAATTTTTTCATAAGGCTCGAAGTGAATATCGGAAGCACCGCCACGGATGGCATCAAGCAGCATCTTATTCACATACTTAACAATAGGTGCGTCATCTACTTCGGTAGCACTGACCGTACCGTCGTCGTCCTGGTCACCCCCCTCGGTCTCAACACCTTCAAGGTCGGCGTCTTCCAGGTCGCCCATGGTGGTGTCCTGGGATTCGAGGTACTTGTCGATCGCGGCCCGTAGCTTGGCGTCGTCTACCAGAATCGCGTCAGTGCTCAGGCCGGTGTTGAACTTGATTTCGTCCAGCGCCTGAATATTTGTGGGGTCTGATACGGCGATGAACAGCCGGTTGCCTCGTTTATACAGGGGCAGGGCGTTGTGCTTCCGTACCAGTTTCTCGTCAACCACCTTCTCCGGCATCATTTCCGGCAGGAAAGAATCCAGGTCCAGCACCGAGACGCCGAACTCCATGGCAGCAGAAAACGCCAATTTGGAACTGTCCGCAAGGTGGTTCTGGGTGAGGTAGGTGATCAGCGGAATGCGGTTCTGAGAGGCCTGAAGAAAGGCATCTTTGGCGGTGGCCTCATCGATCAGCCCGTCATCCACAAAACGACGGGCCAGGCCCGTCAGGGTTACGTTTCGGTTGTTGCTCGCCATAATTGCTCTGAGAAAAGTCGTCTAAGTGGCTGAATCGCGTGTTTATGCTCAGAGAGTTTAGATGTGTACTTCACGTTTGGAAAGCGCGGCCCGTCCCAGACTTGATCATTCGCAATAATCTGTCGCACTCTGCGCCACGTCGAAATGCGCGGGTTGGGGTGACGAAAAATGTCACTTCGAGACGCTGGTTGGCGGGAAAGCGACTTCGAATCAGTGCGTGAGGTTCGTCACAAAAGTTTGCAACGTGCTGTGAAAAAAGGACATTTTAACATTTTCTTGCATTTGGCATGGGGCCTGCTTAAGTTACACCACGCTCAGCGCGGAAACGGGGCAAAGCTCCACCGCTCCACCGCCCCGGAGCTGGATAAACGAAAAAATGACAACTCTTGAGGTTGATAACATGCAAAAGATTCAGATGAACAAAGGCCAGCAGGGTTTTACTCTGATTGAATTGATGATCGTCGTTGCGATCATTGGTATTTTGGCGGCTATTGCTATTCCTCAGTATCAGGATTATACGGCGCGTGCGCAGGTAAACAGGGCATATGGTGAACTTTCCTCATTGAAGACAGCTGTTGAAGAGCACTTGGTGCGCGGTAAATATACTGATAGTGCAACCGGGCCAATGAATGCGGCTAGTCTTGGTCGAGTGGCGTCAAATGTCACCGAGGATAATGCAGGCGCTGACACTTTTGTTCCAGCCTTCTTGAATGCTAATGCGGGGCAAGGCAGCATTTTGGTAATCATGGGAGGAGACGCTAGTGCGGCTGTTACTAACGCTACCATTACCCTGAGTCGTGCAGCAGACGGGACTTGGAGTTGCGATATAACTACGGTGCCAGCTTCTTTCAAAAATTCATATGTTCCTTCAAGCTGTACACTTAACGGTGTTGCTGTGTAAAGAAGAAAATAATCATGGACAGGCACAGCTAGCTTAGCCTGACTTGATTCCCAAAGGCCCGGTGGTTTTCGAACCCCGGGCCTTTGCTGTTTCTGATGCGTGTATTTCGCGGTTATGACAAAACGGCGGCGGCATTCCACCGTGAATTGTGGAAATCTGCCGATTTCAGGCGAGTGGGCCTAGAAGCCTGACTATGGACAGGCACTAGCCTGACCAGACTATGGACAGGCACTAGCCTGACCAGATCCGCAAAGGCCCGGTGGTTTCGACCCCCGGGCCTTTGTCGTTTCTGGTTTTCGGTTTGCTGCGTCTATTTCGGGGTTATGGCAAAACGGCAGCGGCATTCCACCGCGAATTCTGGAAATCCGCCGATTTCAGGCGAGCGGCATTCTCGGCGGGCGCGCCGATAGTCTGATTTGAGAAAGAAGGAGAGGGAGCCTAAGCCGCTTGTCGTCGCCGCCCAGGATTCCGGTAATCCTGATAACTGCCCTCAAACGCGGTTGCTCGGTGGCACCACCGCTCCGGGTCCAGATTCAACCGTTCCAGGATCGGCAGCGCGTTTTCGTCAATACAGCCGCGTTTGTTGCTACGGCTGATCCGCCCGGTGCAATCCACCAGTTCCAGGTAATCTTCAAAACTGAACAGAATGCCTCGCTGGAGATGATCATGGACAGGCACTAGCCTGACCAGATTCCCAAAGGCCCGGCGGTTTCGACCCCGCAAAATGATCATGGACAGGCACTAGCCTGACCAGATCCCCAAAGGCCCGGAGGTTTCGCCCCCGGGTCTTTGTCGTTTCTGGCTTTCTATTTCGCTGCGCCTAATTCGGGGTTATGACAAAGCGGCGGCAGCATTCCACCGTGAATTATGGAAATCTGCCGATTTCAGGCGAGCGAAATTCTCGGCGGGAACACCGATAAAGGGATTGGAGTAATTGGGGATGGTTGTCTAAGCCGCTCGTCGTCGCCGTCCAGGATTTCGGTAATCCTGGTAACTGCCCTCAAACGCGGTCGCCCGGTGGCACCATCTTTCCGGGTCCAGATTCAACCGTTCCAGAATCGGTAGCGCCTTCTCATCAATAGCGCCCCGTTTGTCGCTTCGGCTGATCCGCCCGGTGCAATCTACCAGTTCCAGGTAATCTTCAAAGCTGAACAGGATGCCTCGCTGGAAGCCGTTTCGAATCACGCCTTCAAAACCCAGTAGCGGTTTTAACGGCACCGAAAACTCATTCAGCGCCTGCTGTTCTGTTTGCCGGGCAATGGCTTCTGCCAGATCAAAGGTGGGATGAATTCGCTCCTTGATGCTGGTGTGTTCGGAGGTTTCTGGCATCTCCGCCATGGCAGCGCGGATTGGATTCAGGTCGACATAGGCCATGCAGGAAAGGAGGGCTTCTTCGGTATCCAACGCTTGAGACTTGAACCTGCTCTCCCAGAAGTGCCCGGTGCACTCATCTTCCCGGTTGGCCTGCCTCGCAATCGGCTCGTTCAGGCATTTCATAAACCAGCTCAAGTCCGCCAACCGCTGCCGGAAGGTTTCTGCGTACTCCGCCACTCGCCGAAGCTCGGCCGCACACAACTCATCTCCCCGATGGTGCCGCTGTACCAGTGGTGGCCCCTTATAGAGGCTGCACCAGCGCGCCAGTACCTCATCCATGCTCCAAGGTTCCACGTCATCCGGGCTGAGCTTCACCACCAGGTGATAGTGGTTCGACATCACCGCATAAGCGGCAACATCCACCGCAAACACTGATGCCAGAAGCCGGATTCGCTCTTCAATCCATCCTCGCCGGTGTTCATAACAGCGCCCGGTGGCGCGATCTTGCCCGCACAGGAAGGTGCGGCGCACGCAGCGTGAGATCACGTGGTAGAAGGGGGTATCTGAAACGCTGACCAGTTCTGCTCTGGCTTTTGGCATGGTGGGGTCCTTGTCTTCCGTGACTGTTGACATGCTCATATCATGCATCAATAATTCGGATCTGTATATATGTACAGTATTTTGGTGTTTTAGTGTGTTTCCCTTATTTCTGCTATTTCTCAAACTCTATTTTTGTATGTACAATAAATCCAGATGAATATTGAATTCGATCCAAGGAAGGATGAGAAAAACACTGAAAAGCACGGTGTTTCGTTAGCTGATGCCGCCAGGCTCGAATGGGATTGGATGTGGTTTATGGAGGCTTTATGCAGACAAAATCTAAATCAGGTCGGAAGTTTACACTGCCTTCGAGCGATGAAGAGTCAGGCATTAACGAGGGGATTACACAAGACGCAGATACACGCGAGCTCACGGAAGAAGAGTTCCGCCGGTTGCGTCCGGTTGGTCGGCCCAAAGCGGAGACCACTAAAGAACGGATAACTATCAGACTTTCACCGGAGGTCGTTGAGCAGTTTCGCGCCACAGGCAGCGGCTGGCAAACCCGAATGGACAAGGCACTTCAGGAGTATCTGAGAACCCATAGTCAGTCCGATATTGAGAGGTTGGGATAATGCACAACATTCGAGGGAATCTACTGCGCAAGGCTGATCTTGGACAGGCACTAGCCTGCCGCTAGCCTGACCCGTAGACAGTGCCTGCCGCAGACAGGCACTAGCTTGCCCCCTGGACAGGCACTAGCTTACTAGCTTGTCTCCACAAAATTGATGCCCAAGAACCATGCGCATATACTGAGTAGAACATTTCTCGAGAGGGCAACACCATGCAAACTGCCGAAACTACAAAGTCCATACGTAAACCAACGAATCTATCGCTGGATAGCACTCTTCTCAAAGAGGCAAAATCCCTTGGAATCAATGTCTCTCGGTCTGCAGAAGCAGGAATTGCGGAAGCGGTTAAACTCCATAAGCGGAGTAAATGGCTTAACGAGAATGCTGAAGCGCTTGAAAGCTCGAACTCTTATGTTGAAGCCAACGGCTTGCCTCTTGCACGGCATCGCCAGTTCTGATGTCTCGTTTCGATATCTTTGAAAATAAAAACGGGGCGGGATATCTGCTGGACGTTCAGTCAGACCTTCTCAGTGGCTTGAACACACGAGTAGTTGTGCCGTTACTGCCCAAATCGTCGGCGCCATTTCCTGCTCAGAGGCTGAATCCTGTGTTTAGCATCAACGGCCTGGAAGTCGTCATGGCGACTCAATATATGGCGGCTGTGCCGGAAAGCGAATTGCGTTTTTGCTCCGGTAGCCTTGCTGAGCAGCAAGATGACATTGCCGCAGCACTGGATATGCTGCTTTTGGGCTTTTAGGGGTGATCATGGGCAGGCGCTAGCGATCGCAAACTCAGCTTTTAACGCCCGCTATGGTAAATTTGCAGTTTTGAAAACAACTGAAAGTTGCAACGCCAACCGGAGCCGAAATGCCCACCGCCACAGACAACCACTGGTCAATGCCACCCAACCCCGAAAAAGCACTTATGCTTGCACAACGTGCGGTGTCGGTATTTGTTTACGATGCAGTGCGCCTGGAGGGCATTAACTTTACGTTACCGGAGGTACAAACCCTGCTGCAGGGTGTCACAGTGGGTGGGCATCGGCTGAGCGATCAGCAAATCGCCGTTAATCAGGGCGAGGCCTGGAAGCTGCTCTTTCAAATGATCCGGGAAGGGAGCTTCAGTTTATCGCCCGATTGCGCCATGGCTCTGCATGCGGTTGCTGCAAGGGAAGAAGCGTTGGAGTGGGGCTGTTTTCGCAGTGGTTCCGTATTGATTGCCGGCACTGATTACGAGCCACCGGCGGCTAGTGAGTTACCGGAATGTTTTGACCGCATGATCGATGAACTACAACACATGGATGATGTTTACGATCAGGCTGTCCACCTGTTCCTGACCATGGCCCGTTGCCAGTTTTTCTACGATGTAAACAAGCGCATGGGGCGTTTTATGATGAACGGCCACCTGCTGAGCAACGGCTATCCGGCCATCAATATCCCGGCTTCAAGCCAACTCGAGTTCAATGAACTTATGCTCCGCTTCTACGAGTCCGGCGACCAGCGTGAAATGAATGCATTTGTGCGTAGCTGCATGGACGAACGGGTCGTTCGTATTATGAAAGAAGAGTAAACGGGTCAGACCAGCAGTTCATTTCGGCGGTTATCATGCGGCGGTTATAATGGACAGGCACAAGCCTGGTCAGAGCTTCTCTCATTTGCTGCGGGTCTGATCATCGCCCAGCCAAATACCCCGCCAAAGCCTCAATCTCGCCCTCCGACAAAACCCCAGCCACCCCAATCATCGGCGTACTGTGTTTGGTGGGGTCCATCTCCTTGAACCGCCTCAACGCAATCCCGAGATATTCAGCCGGTTGCCCGGCCAGGCGGGGCATATCCCTGAAACCTTGTGCTTTGTCACCGTGGCAACCGGCGCAGCGCACAGCAAACAATTTCGCGCCAGCGTCAGCCTTGGTCGGGTCGCTGCCGGTGCGGGGCTTCGCCGTTTGCTGGCTGTAATAAACCGCAATATTAATTCGCTCCTCCAATGACAGTGTTTTCGCCAGCTTGGACATCACATAGTCCTCGCGGGTACCGTCGCGGAATTTCTCGAACTGGTTGAACAGGTAGAGCGGATGTTGGGCGGCCAAGTTGGGTATGTATTCGCGCTTGCTGTTGCCGTCCTCGCCGTGACAATAGCCACAAAAGCGGATGCGCTCGTGACCGGCCTCGTAGCTGGCCTGGCGCTTGGCGTCGTCGGCCACGATGGCGTTCAGTTGTGACATCGCATCGTCGGCAGGGCTGGCTGAAACCATTGGAGAGGCCGCCAGGCCGACGACGATCATCAGTTTCCTCAAGTGCGAACTACCGAACATAAGCCACCTACTTCTTCGGAAAGGCCAAAGAATAATCGGGGGGCCAGCAACTGATCTTGCCAAAGATCAAAAAAACGCGAATCGGGCGGTGTTCCGTCTTGAGGGTGTGTAAATTCCGGTCCATAGCCCCTCACTCACCCACGGTTTTTGCGTTAAGCTTTGTCTATCGCCAACCAGACAAGGACTTACGCGCCTATGAAACTCCGCTTCCTCGGTGGTACAGGCACCGTCACCGGCTCCCGCTATCTGCTTTCCGACGACAATCACCGCATGCTGGTGGATTGTGGCATGTACCAGGGCGTGAAAACCCTGCGCCGCCGAAACTGGGCCAAGTTTCCGGTAGATCCTTCAACTATTGATGCGGTGGTGCTCACCCACGCGCACATTGACCATTCCGGCTACCTTCCTGCGTTGGTCAAGAACGGGTTTAAAGGCAAGATCTACTGCACCAAAGCCACTCATGAGCTCTGCAAAGTACTGCTGCCCGATGCCGGGTTCCTGCAGGAAGAGGATGCCAAGTACGCCTTCCGGAAAAAGTTCTCAAAGCACGAAAAACCGGAACCTCTGTTTACCGAAAAAGACGCCTGGGAAGCCCTGAAGCACTTTGAATCCCTGCACTACCACGAGAAATTCGAGCCGGTGAAGGGCTTTGAGGTTCAGTTCACTCCGGCCGGGCATATCCTGGGTTCCTCCTGCGTGCACGTTACGCACAAGAGTTCCTCCCGCACCGTGGTGTTCAGTGGCGATGTAGGGCGCCAGGACGACATCATCATGCGCCCGCCAGAGCCCATCAGTCATGCCGATGTTTTGGTGTGTGAATCCACCTATGGCGACCGCACCCATGGTGAAACCGATCCAGAAAAGGATCTGGAAGAGATCATTACTAAAACCGCGGGCCGCGGCGGGATCGTATTGATGCCTGCTTTCGCCGTGGGCCGGGCCCAGATGTTGTTGTACGTTGTGCACAAACTGATGGGGCAGGGGCGAATTCCTAAACTTCCGGTGTATCTCAACAGCCCCATGGCCATCAAAGCCACGGAAATTTTCTGCAAACATCACAAAGAGCACAAGCTTAACGGCGCCCAGTGCGAGCTGATCGACGACAAAACAGAGTTCGTTCGCACCGTCGAGGAATCCATTGAGCTGGATGCCGTGAGATATCCCTGCGTGATCATCTCAGCCAGTGGAATGGCCTCGGGCGGCCGGGTGTTGCACCACCTTAAAACCCTGCTGCCAAATCCCAGAAACAGCGTTGTCTTTGCGGGCTTCCAGGCACCTGGCACACGCGGCGATGTCTTGGTGCATGGCGCCGAATCGGTCAAGATTCACGGTGAGTACTGGCCGGTGAAAGCAGAGATCCATAACATGGATTCCATGAGTGCTCATGGCGACTATCGGGAAATCCTGCACTGGCTGGAGCAAGGTACTCTGAAGCCTGAAAAGGTGTATGTGACTCACGGCGAAGCGGTAGCCAGTGATACCATGCGCAAGCGCATCTCGGAAAAGTTCGGATGGGATGCTGAGGTTCCGGATTTGTTCGAAGAGGTAGAGATCTGATGCACTACAGCTCCATACTGCCAGATGTGATCAAAATCGCTGATGAAGCCAGCGAAAAAGTGCTGCATATCTACCAGTCTGATTTCAAAGTGAATTATAAGGAAGATCGCTCACCCATCACCGCTGCGGACATCGCCAGCCACGACATCATTGTCAAGGGCCTGCGCCAAATCAGCCGGGACATTCCGATACTCTCGGAAGAGGGCGCGGAGATTTCCTGGGAAGAGCGGAAAAAATGGCGGCGATTCTGGCTGATCGACCCCATCGACGGCACCAAGGATTTTACCCAGCGCACGGGCGAATTCACCGTCAACATTGCCATGATTGAAGACGGCGAGCCTGTAATGGGCGTGGTCACCGCTCCGGCCCTGAAAGAGGCTTTCTGGGGCATCAGAGGTGAGGGTGCTCACATGCGGGACCGCACTGGCCGGGTGCACCGCATACGGGTGGCAGAACCCAAAGAGACGTTGCGGGTGGTCGCCAGCAAAAACCACCTGAATGAAGAAACCCGCGCCTTTATTGAGGCCCTGGGATCGCACGAAACCGTCCAGGCTGGCAGCTCCCTGAAATTCTGCAGAATTGCCGAAGGGCATGCTGATATTTATCCACGAATGGGCCCAACCAGCGAGTGGGATACTGCGGCCGCCCACGCGGTGCTCGTCGCCGCAGGGGGGAAGGTGCAAACGCCGGAGGGCCAGCCCTTGGTTTACGGAAAAGAAAACATCCTGAACCCCAATTTCATTGCCGCGGGAAACTGGTATTTCTAACCCATGACCTGGTACGCACTACAACACAAGCCGGCTCAGGGCGACCGGGCGGTCCAGCACCTGCAGAATCAGGATATCGCCTGCTTCTACCCGAAAATCGAGGTGGAGAAGATCAAGGCAGGTAAACGCACCAAAAAACTGGAGCCACTGTTTCCTGGTTATGTATTTGTGAACCTGGAGCAAAGCGACCCGATGTGGGCTAAGCTCCGGTCCACTCGCGGTGTGCTGCGCATCGTCAGCTTCGCCAACCGGCCGGCACCGATTGACGACGAAGTGATTGCTCACATTAAAAGTAGCATGGATAAGGTGGCAGAGCAGGGCGGCATCAAGCCCGGTCAGGCCATAGAGCTGGATGACGGGCCGTTTAAAGGTATTAGCGCAATTTTCCAGACCTACGATGGTGAAGAGCGGGCAATTGTGCTGATTTCCTTTATGCAGAAGCAGCAGCAGGTAAAGGTGCCTGTTTCCGTTATCAGAACTTGAAAGCGGTCTGACGACGATGTGTTGAAAATGTGACCGAATTGGTTGCGCTTTCTAATGTTTAACAAATGTTTACTGCCTTGGCACCCGGATTACCCAAGTGTCAGACTTTTTGTCACTTGCTTGTCATAGCGCTTGCCGTAGAATCGTCATGCTTTTGAAATACTTCATTCATTCCCTGACAAGGAAGCTGTTGGGAACTTCTCTCCCGTTGTAGCCGTTCTATCCTTGTCGTTAGAAAATCAATTCCTATGACCTTAAAACACTGGGCCCTGGTCGGTGGGGCGGTAGCGTGCCAGAAAGCTTCATGAACGACTTTTCAAGAACCAAGTTTCACCCGCATCAGCTTGCGAGTGTCCGGTTATCCAGGCCTCAGCATGAGTACCCACTGGCCCCGATGACCAGGGCCCCCATCAAGTTTATTTTCTGGGGGCAGTGGGCTGTAGCAACCTTTATCCAGGTGGGCCTGCTGTTGGTTTTAACCCTGGATAAATCCGGTGACGTTCCTTCTACCTACCGCGTCCTGGCAGTGCTCTCCTCCCTGCTTGCAATTCCTTTATACGCTGTCTATCGGGCATTCAGCACCCGCAATGGCTATCTCGCTGGCATTGCTAGATTGGCAGCGGCCTGGGCTACCCTTGCGGCCATTTTGGTGTTTATTGGCTTTATCACAAAAACCAGCGAAACCTACTCACGGGAAGTCGTGCTCCAATGGATCGTTGGTGGCTTTTTGCTGCAAGCTATTGCCTTTATGCCGCTCCACAAGCTGGCCCGGCGAGTAGAAACGAAACTCGGATCAGCGAGTACGTGCGTGGTGATTGGTTCAGGCCAGTTGGCCTATAACCTGGCCAGTAAACTCCGATACGAGCGCAGCGAAGACATGGTTGGCCTGGTGGTGCTTGACGATGCCCAGGACGACGAGCTTGAAGAAACAAGCTACTTCCCAACGCTCGGTTACGTAAGCCAGTTGCGCGATATTATCCGCGCGAATCAGGTGGCCCGTGTCTATATTGCGTTACCGGCAAGGGAGACGGATCAGATAGAGGGCCTCTACGTCGACTTGTTGGATGCCAGTGTAGACGTCGTCTGGGTGCCGGATTTCGCCAACCTGAAACTGCTGAATCACAGTATTCACAATCTGGGCGGAATGCCGGCCATACACTTGAACGAAAGCCCGCTCACCGCGTACCCAGGCAGTGCGCTCATGAAGTCGTTCATGGACAAGTCATTGGCACTGTTGGGCATTATCTTGCTCAGCCCGGTGCTTCTGGCGTGCGCCATCGCCGTTAAGCATTCTTCCCCGGGCCCGATACTTTTCCGCCAGGAGCGTCATGGCTGGAACGGCAACATCATTGAAGTGTTGAAGTTCCGTTCCATGAAGGTACACAACGATGCGCAGGTAAAGCAGGCGCAGAAGCAAGACCCACGTGTTACCCCCATCGGCCGTTTCCTGCGCCGATCCTCCCTCGATGAACTCCCGCAGTTGTTCAATGTGCTGAAGGGCGATATGTCCTTGGTAGGCCCCAGGCCACATGCTGTTGCCCACAACGATTACTACTCCGACAAGATTCTTGCCTATATGGCCCGCCACAGAATCAAGCCTGGTATCACGGGTCTGGCTCAGATCAGCGGCTACCGCGGCGAAACCGAAACATTGGACAAGATGCAAAAGCGCGTTGAGCTGGATCTGGAATATATCAACCACTGGAGCTTGTGGTTGGATATCAAGATTCTGATTAAAACCCCTCTGACTCTTCTCTCCAAAAACATCTACTGAAACGATAGGGCCCGGAATGCCTGTATCCCGACGCAGACAATTGATCACCGCCGGAGTAATGCTTGCGGCTTCAACGGCACTAAACGCGGCCCCCTGGCTTGAGCCAGGGGACGCCCGAGCACGGCACTCGCTGCAAAAACTGGCCGACCGAGGGCATTACGACAAAGGCGTAACGACATGGCCTGTGATGTGGGCAGATATCGATAGCGGCGTAAGCAATTCGATTGCCGCAGACGCTGGCGCCGTTAGCTCCCAGGCAGCGTATCTGAATTTCGAGCGGGAACAGTTGGGCAGCCCGGGAGTGAGATTTGAAATTCAAGCTTCCGGCAGTACGGAAGCCACATCAATTCGTGGATTTGCCAGTCAGCCAAAGGAGAAAGGTGAGCTCTCGGTTAATCTGCAGTGGCAGGGCGAATATGTCGCGCTGGGAGTCAAGCCCAGTGTGGTGGCCAATGCCTCCGACGATGAAACCCTCAGATTAGACGGCTCATATCTCGCGGCAACCCCAGGCAACTGGGTGGTGGGTGCCGGCGCTATCGAGCGATGGTGGGGGCCTGGATGGCAATCCGCCATGGTACTCTCCACCAATGCCCGGCCCATGCCAGCGGTTTGGCTGAACCGAAAAGACACCTCGGCGCCGGAATCCGATTGGCTGAAGTGGATTGGGCCCTGGAATCTCACAGTCTTCGCCGGCGAGATGGAAGAGGAAAGAATCGTTTCCGATATTCGGCTGGTGGGCATGCGCCTTAATCTGCGCCCAATTCAGGGCCTGGATCTTGGATTTACGCGGGCCATAATGTTTGGAGGGGAAGGCTATCCCGGTGGATTCTCCACCTTCTGGGATGCGTTCATCGGCAATGACAACTCCTACGACGGCTCAGATCCCGGCAACCAGATCGGCGCAATCGATATCCGCTATGGCTTCCCTGTGGAGGATCAAGCAATGAGCGTCTACATGGAGATGATGGGAGAAGACGAGGCCGGATACATCCCGTCACGGAAATCCTGGTTGTTTGGTGTAGACTGGACCAGCCAACTCCTGGGCGCAGACCAGCAATGGTTCTTCGAATTCACCAATACCCTTGCAGACGATATAGTGGGCGAAGCCATTCCAAACTACGCCTACGGCCATTTTCGTTATAGAACGGGTTACCAATACTACGGCCGTAATATGGGCTCCACCTTCGATGGTGATGCCGAAGCGCTTACGGCCGGCTTGTTTCATTTCCTGCCCGATGGTAGTAACGTCTCGCTGGCATTGACCTACGCAGACCTCAATAACGATGGAGGTAACCGCGTGTCACAGCCAGATAACGATATTTTCTACTTCGCCCCGGACGGCGCCCAGAAAGTGGCCATTGTCAAAGCCGGGTACGGAACCGAAGTGTTAAAAGGTTGGTTGGACCTTAACCTGCAAGCTACCGATAAAAAAATCGAGCTTTTAGGTGGTGAACAAGACCAGTGGACCGCCAGTGCAAGCTGGACCTACAGATTCTAAAACTTCGCGACACAAACTCAGAACCGGAATAACGTAACCGTGAACCTGAAAAAACGCCTGCTCACCCTCGTACTGTTGCTGCCCATGGTGGCTGCTGCCCAGTCGATTACGCCTGCCCAGATTGAACAGTTTAAAAGCTTGCCCAAAGCCCAACAGGAGGCACTTGCGAGGCAATACGGCGTAGACCTGAACGCACTGACTGGCGGGAACGCGGCATCCAGCCGTCCTCAACCGGTGCAAGTAGTAGAACCGGTGAATCAGATTACCGATCAGGAGCGCGACAAGGCGCTCGCAGAACAGGCAGAAGAGCAAAAAACGGCGGACAAGAACAATGGCCTTAAGCCCTTCGGCTATGACCTGTTCGCTGGAGACCCCAGCACCTTTGCTCCGGTAACGGAGATTCCGGTACCTGCAGACTATACGATGGGTCCTGGAGATGTGCTGCGCATTCAACTCTGGGGCAAAGAAAACCAGAACCTTGAGCTTCCCGTAAGCCGGGATGGCACCATCAGCTTTCCGGATTCCGGTCCCCTGAGTGTGGCCGGGCTGAGTTTTGATGAGGCTCGGGAGCAAATCAGAACGCGGGTTTCAGAACAGTACATTGGGGTACAGGCCAGTGTTTCACTGGGCGAACTGCGCAGCATGAGAGTTTTTGTGCTCGGAGAGGCAAGAAATCCCGGTTCGTACACGGTTAGCTCGCTCTCTACCATCACCAATGCGTTGTATGTCTCTGGCGGTATCAAACAAACCGGCTCCCTCAGAAACGTACAGCACAAGCGCGATGGTAAGTTATTAGGCACTCTGGATTTGTACGAACTGCTGCTCAAAGGTGATAGCCGCAACGACAACCGCCTGCAAGCGGGCGATGTTATTTTTATCCCACCAGTGGGGAAACGAGTAGGTATTGAGGGCGAAGTCTACCGGCCAGCGCTTTATGAGCTGGATGATGAAAGCTCCCTTGAACAACTGGTCAGCATGGCTGGCGGCCTCACGCCTCAGGCCTACCCGCAACGCATTAACATAGAACGCACAAACGAAGACTTTTTGCGCATCATCGCAGAGGCCGATTACACCAGCCATAATGGCAGAAAAGCCCCGATCCAGGCCGGTGACAGAATTACCATTCCTTCCATAGCAGACATTACCGGCCAGTATGTAGAAGTTCAGGGCGCGGCAGCGAGAACCGGCAAATTTGCCTGGATTCCTGGCATGCGTGTCAGCTCCCTGATCAAGAATCTGGACGCAGACCTGCTTCCGGTGGCCGACAAACAATACGCTGCGGTTGTACGCACAGATCCTGAAAATGACACCATATCTGTACTGAACCTGCAGCTGAGAGAAGCCGTGCGTAACCCCGGTGGCCAGCAGGATCTCCAGCTGCAGGAAAAAGACCGATTGCTGTTTTTCTCAGACGCGGGAAAAGTTGATATCGAAAGCGAAGCCGATCTGGCGCATCAACCGGAGAGCAAAGCAAAAGCCGACGAAGTGTCTGCCAGTGATACCTTCACCCGTGAAAAACTGTTCGAGCCCGTTATCCAGCGCCTGAAGGCCCAGGCCAGCCCGACCCGGCCACAGCAAACCATTGCGATCAGTGGTCCGGTGCGATACCCCGGTGAGTACCCCCTGCCTGCTACCCAAAGGCTGGAGGATGCGATTTTTGTGGCCGGTGGCCTGAAAGACTCGGCGTCGCTCTACCAAGGCGAGATAGCCCGTTACACCGTAGATGAGAACGGCGTGGGCCAAACGCGCATTCTTAACGTGAACCTGGCGGATGCCATGGCAGGTAGAAGCAATATCGAATTGCAAAGCCGCGACAGGGTACTGATCAAGTCCATTCCTGAGTTCGCCAAAACGCGCACCATTGAACTCAAAGGAGAAGTCCGTTACCCGGGTATCTACACCTTCCGTGATGGCGAAAGCCTCAAAGATGTACTCCAACGCGCCGGTGGTTTGACAGAGAATGCATTTCCTCGCGGAGCCGTATTTACACGAGAAAAACTGCGTCAATTGGAAGCTCAGCGCCTGCGCGAAGCCGAAGAGCGCCTGCAGGGCGATTTACTAGGCGTACAACTAGAGGGTGACAACTTTGGCGGCCAAACCTCGCAGCGTATCCAGCAGGTTGAAGGCCTCTTGGAGGATGTCCAGAACAGCCGCCCGGTTGGGCGAATGGTGATTGATCTTGCGGCTGTTTTAAGCGATGAAGACTATCAGCCGATTCGCCTGCAAGACGGCGATAGCCTGACCATACCCACGATTCCCCAAGCGGTTTCTGTCTTCGGGGAAGTTCAATTCCCCACCAGTCATCTGCACCAACAAGGCCTGACCGTGGATGACTACCTCGAACGTTCCGGTGGTCCCACCCGGCAAGCAGATGAAGACCGAGTTTATGTGGTCAAAGCCGATGGCTCCGTTATGCTCCCGGAACGCAGCCGATGGTTTGGTGGCCGAAGCCAGCAGTTGCAACCTGGCGACACCATTATCATGCCGATTGATGTAGATCGCCTGAATCAGCTCGAACTCTGGACCAACGTCAGCCAGATCGTTTACCAGATGGCACTGGGCGCCGCAGCTGTGGGGAACCTCTGATGAACGAGACAGCGCCACAACCGACCTATTACCCGGATGATGAAATCGACCTGCGCGAACTGTTCGCCACTCTCTGGCGAGGCAAATGGATAATAATGCTGACGACACTGGTGTTCGCGGCTGCAGGCGTTGGCTATGCGCTATACAAACCCAACATCTACCAGTCCAGCGTGCTAGTGGCGCCGGCCCAGGAAGAGGGCGGTGGCCTCAGTGGCCTGGCCAGCCAGTTTGGAGGTTTGGCCAGCCTCGCGGGCATTAATCTGGGGGGCGGAAGCTCGAATCAGACCGTTATTGCCAAAGAAGTGCTGCAGTCCCGAGCCTTCCTTACTGATTTTTTCCATCGCCATGATATGGAAATTCCGTTAATGGCCGTGGAAGGTTGGAATAAGAAGACCGGAGACTGGGTGTACGACCGAGACAAGTACAATCCCGAAACGGGCGAATGGCTGCCCGACAGCGATGGTGAGAGCCATAAACCCACCGATTGGGAAATGGTAGAAGCCTTCCGGGAAGACCACTTTAGTGTTGGCGAAGCCAAAGACACCGGCATGATAACGGTGAGCGTGAAACACTATTCTCCGATCCTGGCCAAGGAATGGGCGGAAAAGCTGGTGCAAGATATCAACGAGCACATGCGCAAGCAGGATGTGGAAGAAGCCGAAGCCCGGATAGCGTACCTGGAGCAAAAACTGGACGAAACCAACATCGCGGGCATGCAGCAAGTGTTCTACCAGCTCATCGAGAATGAAACCCGCACAGTGATGTTGGCCAATGCCCAGAAAGAGTATGTATTCAAAACGGTAGACCCCGCGGTTGTGGCGGAGGAAAAGGCCGAACCGAAGCGGGCGCTGATCTGCGTAATAGCAACGCTTCTGGGTGGCATGCTCGGGGTATTTATTGTGTTTATCAGAGCCTTTATCAGAGGTTCCGATGGTGAGAGCTCTAGCCAAAGCAATACCGGCGATACAACCGCGTAATGAAGCACCTGGTCATCAGGCTCACCAACCTCGGCCTGCGGGGCACTACCTTAGTCAGCAAATTTCTGCTGATTTTCATGCTGGCGAGGTTTTTGGAGCCCGCCGAGCTGGGCTTATATGGCCTGCTGACGGTTACCATCAGTTATGCGCTCTATTTTCTGGGCTTTGATTTCTACATCTTTACCACCCGTGAGATCCTGAAAACAGAGCCGGAAAACCGAGGCCAGCTGCTTAAGAGTCAGGTTGCTCTCAGTCTAATCTTGTACGCGGTATTCTTGCCGCTTACTTTCGGCTTGTTCGCCCTGGAATTGCTCCCTTGGTGGTTGCTTCCCTGGTTTCTGGTCATTCTGGTATTGGAGCATATAACCCAGGAACTGAACCGCCTTCTGGTGGCGCTGCAACGGCAACTCGTTGCTAGTTGGGTGTTGTTTTTCCGCGCTGGCGCCTGGTGTGTGGCAGTAGTTGCAGTTATGTTCCTCAATGAACCCAGCCAGGAACTGCCAACCGTGCTTACAGGTTGGATAGCCGGTAGCAGTGTTGGGATGTTGATTGGTGTTGTCGTGTTATGGCGAATACCGATGGGTGGCTGGCTTAAAAGGGTAGATTGGGGGTGGTTGAAAAAAGGCCTGAAGATCGCAATCCCCATGCTGATTGCTACACTGGCTCTGCGTGGAATCTATACTGTTGACCGTTACTGGTTCGAGGCCCTCGCAGGGCTTGATGTGCTGGGTGCCTACGTGCTGTTTATTGGTATGTGCATGGCGTTGCTGGGCTTTATGGATGCGGGCGTGTTTACTTTCCTATACCCGGCTATGATCGCCGCCCATGCCAACAACAATGCCGCAGAGTTCCGGAAAAAGTACCACCAGTTGGCCTGGCAGACGGTAGTACTTACTGCGCTGTTCTCTGTGTGCGCCTGGCTGGCGGCCATGCCGTTGCTGCAGTGGCTGGATAAACCGCTTTATCTTGAACGTATTGATCTGTTTGCTTGGTTGCTGCTCTCCACCGGGCTTTTTGTGGTGGGAATGATCCCGCATTACGGTTTGTACGCCAGAGGCCAAGACAAAGCGCTGATTGTGGCTCATATCGCAGGATTCTTGGTTTTCCTGGCCAGTACTGCTGCCCTGGCGCCGATAGCCGGAGAACTAGCGGTACCTTTTGGGCTGATATCCGCCTTCGCATTTATGCTGGCCTGGAAAACCTTCCAGTTCTACCGATTAACACCCGCCGACTGGCGGTGATACCATTCATCTTTACCGTAAAACCCAGAGAAAGTGACTATGCTCGAAAATTCCACCATCCTCGTCACCGGCGGCACTGGCTCCTTCGGCCATAAATTCATTCCAATGACCCTGGAAAAGTACAACCCCAAGAAAATCATCGTGTTTTCCCGGGATGAAATGAAGCAGTGGGAGATGGCCAAGCTGTTCCAGGGTGACGACCGCCTGCGATTTTTTATTGGTGATGTCCGCGACAGAGACCGCTTGTATCGTGCGCTGGATGGTGTGGATTACGTGGTGCATGCAGCCGCCACAAAAATTGTACCCACCGCCGAGTACAACCCGTTCGAGTGTGTAAAAACCAACATACACGGCGCCATGAACCTGATCGATGCCGCCATCGATAAAGGCATCAAGGGCGTTGTGGCTCTCTCCACCGATAAAGCCAGCAGCCCAATCAATCTGTACGGTGCAACCAAGCTGGCGTCTGACAAGCTGTTTGTTGCAGGTAACTCCTACGCGGGTGGCCACCAAACCAAGTTCTCCGTGGTACGGTATGGCAACGTAATGGGGTCGCGCGGCTCAGTTATCCCGTTTTTTATGTCTATCAAAGACAAAGGCGTACTGCCCATTACCGACCCGCGCATGACTCGTTTCATGATCAGCCTGGAGCAGGGCGTTGAGTTGGTATGGCACGCCTTTGAAGACATGGTGGGCGGCGAAATCTACGTGAAGAAAATTCCGTCCATGAAAGTCACGGATCTGGCCCGAGTTGTTGCTCCAGAAGCCAAGCAGGAAATCGTAGGTATTCGCCCGGGCGAGAAGCTGCATGAGCAGATGATTGGTGCTGAGGATTCATACTTCACCTACGAGTACCCCGAGCATTTCAAAATTCTGCCCAACATCAATGATTGGGGAACGTGTAAAGAGCGCATCAAAGACGGCAAGCCGGTGCCTGAAGGCTTTGTGTACGCCAGTGATAACAACACCGAATGGATGACAGACGAAGAGCTGCAATCCTGGATTGATCGCCACAACAGCGAAATTGGCAAGATCTGACCATGATTCCCTACGGTAAGCAGGATATTAACCAGGCGGATATCGATGCAGTACTGGAGGTGCTGAAGTCAGACTTCCTGACTCAAGGCCCGATGGTGCCGAGATTCGAGCAGTCTGTAGCCCAGCATGTCGGCGCTAACCACGCTTTGGCAGTTAACAGTGCCACTTCAGCGTTGCACATTGCCTGCCTGGCATTGGGCCTGGGGGAGGGCGACTGGCTATGGACCTCGCCTGTTACCTTTGTAGCCTCCGCTAACTGCGGGTTGTATTGCGGTGCCAGGGTCGATTTCGTGGATATCGACCCAAAAACCTACAACCTGTGCCCGGTTGCGCTTAAGAAAAAGCTCGAGCAGGCAAAGCAGGAAGACCGTTTGCCGAAAGTGGTGGTGGCGGTTCACTTGTGCGGCCAGCCCTGCAACATGGAAGCGATTGGTACCCTCGCGAAAGAGTACGGCTTCAAGGTAATTGAAGACGCATCCCACGCGATTGGTGGCAAATACCAGGGCGAGTTCATTGGCAACTGCCGTTACAGTGACATAACCGTATTTAGCTTCCACCCGGTCAAGATTGTGACCACTGCTGAAGGCGGTATGGCGGTAACGAACGATGCTGAGTTAGCGGAAAAGATGAACCTGCTGCGCAGCCACGGCATTACCCGAGACCCAGCCTTGATGACCCATGAACCTGACGGGCCCTGGTATTATCAGCAAGTGGATCTGGGCTTCAATTACCGGATGACCGAATTGCAGGCAGCACTGGGTGTAAGCCAGATGCAGCGGCTGGATGCCTTTGTCGCCCGCAGGCACGACTTGGCAGAACGGTATAACCAACTGCTGGCGGATTTGCCTATCGTGCTGCCCTGGCAGCACCCGGACAGCTATTCCGGCCTGCACCTTTACGTTATTCGCCTGAAGCTGGACAGTATTTCCAGAACTCATAGAGAGGTGTTTGAATCTTTACGGGCACAGGGCATAGGCGTAAACCTGCACTACATCCCGGTGCACACGCAGCCTTTCTATACAGCGATGGGGTTTCAGGCTGACGACTTCCCCCAATCCATGGCCTACTACCGGGAAGCCATCAGCCTGCCAATGTTTCAGGGCCTGACCGACGATCAGCAAGACGAAGTGGTTTCGGCGCTTCGCAATGCGCTGGCGGGAGAGTGATAGTGAGTGCTGTAGCAATCATTCCCGCTCGCGGCGGCAGCAAGCGCATTCCGCGCAAAAACATCAAAGAGTTCTGCGGCAAGCCGATGATTGCCTGGTCTATTGAGGCCGCGATGGAAAGCGGCTGTTTTGACCGGGTGATCGTTTCCACGGATGACGAAGACATTGCAGCTGTTGCCAGGCAACACGGGGCTGAAACTCCCTTCATGCGCCCGGCCCAACTTTCGGACGACTACACCGGAACCATTCCTGTTATCCGGCATGCGGTTGAATGGTTGGCCGATAATGGCTACGCGGTGACCCAAGCTTGCTGTATCTACGCTACAGCTCCCTTTGTCGCTCCGGAAGATCTTAAAAGGGGCCAGCAACTGCTGAACAGCGAAGCCTGCAGCTATGCCTTTTCGGTAACCAGCTACGCCTTCCCCATCCAGCGTGCCATTCGCATCACCGGTGGCGGGCGAGTAGCCATGTTTAATCCGGAACACTTCGGAACTCGATCCCAGGATCTTGAAGAAGCCTGGCACGATGCCGGCCAGTTCTACTGGGGAACCGCCCAGGCCTGGACGCAAGAGCGCCCGATCTTCTCAGAGGATGCAGCCCCCGTAACGCTACCGAGGCACCGGGTTCAGGATATCGATACCCCGGAAGACTGGGTACGAGCCGAGTGGCTGTTTAAAGCCATGCAAGAGCAGGGCGCCCAATAATGCGGATCGCCTTCCGGGCAGATGCCTCCGTTCAAATAGGCACCGGCCACGTTATGCGCTGCCTTACCCTTGCGGATGCGCTGCGCGCTCAAGGGCATGAATGCCTCTTTATATGCCGGGATCACCCGGGAAACCTCTCTGAAGTGATTGCCCTGCGCGGGTTTGAGCTCCATCTGCTGAGTCAGGAGACGGAAGCCTTACGCAGTACTGGTAGCAAAGATGCTGCTACCCCCGAGCACGCCCAGTGGTTGGGGGTGCCGTGGCAGCAAGATGCAGAGGAAACCCTTAACGCACTGAACGGCGAAAAAACCGATTGGTTGGTGGTAGATCACTACTCCCTTGATGCGCGCTGGGAACGCCGCGTAGCCGCTCAGGTGAACAACATCATGGTGATTGATGACCTTGCTGACCGGCCCCATGAATGCCAATTGCTGTTAGATCAAAACCTGGGCAGAGAGGCTCAGGACTATGATGGCTTGATTCCAGAAGCCTGTACCCGCCTCATCGGCCCTCACTACGCACTTCTAAGGCCGGAATTTGCCGAACTTCGGGAAGCCAGCCTCGAACGTAGGAAAACTCCTAAACTCGAACGCATCTTGATTACACTGGGTGGTGTGGACCAGAACAACGTAACCGGCCAAGTGTTGGATGCACTAGCGCAGAGCTCATTGCCACCGGAAACTGAGCTGGACATAGTGATGGGGGCATCAGCTCCGGCCCTTGAAACGGTTCGCCAGCAATCGGAAGCATTGCCGTTCCGGAGCAGCGTAAGCGTGAATGTTTCGGATATGGCGGAACGGATGTACATGGCGGACCTTTGCATTGGTGCTGCCGGAAGTACCTCATGGGAGCGTTGTTGTCTGGGATTGCCGTCGATTATGGTGGTACTAGCCGAAAACCAGCGAGAAATCGGCCATGCGTTGGAGCTTAGCGGAGCCGCCTATCTGCTCGACAAAGAAGAGCTACCCGGGCGCTTGGGACCGTTGCTTGATAGGTTGCGCATGTCCAGCAGCTCCATGGTCGAGCTATCAGGCCGTGCAAATGCTATCTGCGATGGTGGGGGGAGCACTCGGTTAGTTAAGGAATTAAGCAGGAACGAAATGCGATGAATATCACGATACTGTGCAGCAGCCCAGAGCACCCGGTGAACACTTACCTGGAGCAATGGGCTGATGCAAAACGAGGGCAGCACCAGATACATCTGGTGCGAGAACGCAGTGAGTTGCCTGGTGGGGATATTCTGTTTCTCGTTTCCTGTTCCGAGTTGATCAAAGCTGAGCACCGGGCTATGTATGAGCACACGCTGGTGTTGCACGCGAGCGATCTACCGAAAGGGCGAGGCTGGAGCCCGCATATCTGGGAGATTGTAAATGGCGCTGACGCCATCATGCTCAGCCTT
Source organism: Marinobacter sp. ST-43 (assembly GCF_030541085.1). Classification (NCBI taxonomy): domain Bacteria; kingdom Pseudomonadati; phylum Pseudomonadota; class Gammaproteobacteria; order Pseudomonadales; family Marinobacteraceae; genus Marinobacter; species Marinobacter sp. ST-43. The sequence goes on along the minus strand of NZ_JASSVO010000002.1, from coordinate 49,104 downwards.
CTTGAAGCTGAAGATCGGGTGGACAGCGGTAAAATATGGTTGAAACGAGCGATACCGATCGAAAAAACCGATCTATGGTACGACGTAAACCATATGCTGTTTCAAACAGAGATTGATTTAATGAACGAAGCTGTTGAAGGCTTTGGGCAAATACAACCCCAGCCTCAGGATGCGAGCATTGCTCCCACCTATTACGAGCGCCGAACGCCAATGCACAGCGAACTGGACCCTCACAGAAGTATTGCCGAACAGTTCGACCTGATGAGGATGTGCGATCCTGAACGTTACCCCGCCTGGTTTGAACACCGTGGCCAGAAATACAAGATTAGTCTGGAGAAAGTAGACCATGAAGAAAATTGAAATCGCTGGTCGTCCCATTGGTAATGAATACGAGCCGTACATCATTGCTGAAATGTCTGCCAACCATAACGGCAACATCGAAACGGCGTTCCGGATTATTGAAGAGGCCAAGAAAGCCGGCGCAGACGCCGTTAAAATTCAGACCTACACTCCGGATACCATCACACTGAATTCCGACCTGCCGGATTTCCAGATCAAAGGTGGGTTGTGGGATGGCAAAACCCTGTATGAGCTATACGAGTGGGCCCACACTCCTTGGGAGTGGCACAAGCCTATGTTCGAGCATGCTCGCAAACTGGGCATCACCATGTTCAGTTCACCCTTCGACACCACCGCAGTAGACCTTCTGGAGGACCTGAACGCGCCCGCCTATAAGATTGCATCCTTCGAAGCCATCGATCTTCCCCTGATCCGCTATGTTGCCGCTACTGGCAAGCCAATGATCATCTCTACCGGTATGGCGGACGCTGAAGAAATTGAAGAAGCCATCGCCGCGGCTAGAGAGGGCGGTTGCAAGGAACTGGCTATTCTGCATTGTGTGAGTGGCTATCCGGCACCTGCTGAGGACTACAACCTGCGAACCATACCAGACATGATGGATCGCTTTGGTTTGGTGACAGGGCTATCTGACCATACGTTGGACAACACTACAGCGATAGCAAGTGTGGTTTTGGGGGCATCACTGGTTGAAAAGCACTTCACTTTGGATCGAAATGGTGGAGGGCCGGATGATAGCTTTTCATTGGAGCCCGCAGATCTTTCTGCACTTGCAAGGGACAGCAAAACCGCATGGAAGTCTTTGGGATGCGTAGATTACGGTCGTAAATCCAGCGAGCAAGGAAATGTTCAGTTTAGGCGTTCTCTTTATTTCACGAAGAATCTGAGTCCTGGCGAGGTAATTAAGAGGGACTCAGTCCGCAGTATCCGACCAGGTTACGGTATTTCGCCTAAATATCTCGATCAGATAATTGGGAAAAAGCTAAAAGTTAAAGTAAGCGCACAAACTCCGGTTTTAAAGGAGCATTTAGATATTGGGGAGTGTTCTGAGTAGGTGAAATTTCAGACTACCTGATATCTAGATAAAGGCAGTTTAGAATTCTAGAAGACGTTTTAGAAAATGTTTGACGGTGGGGGGGTGATGCGCCAAAACTACTTGAATTCAATGTCATTTTGCTCATGGATATTATGCCACTCCCTGGTTTACTAGTTCTTTATATTGAATGCATTATTATTGAGTCTTGTTAAGAGAAATTTGATGCTAGGGGTGGCATGAAGAATATACTACTTTTAACCGAAAATAGAGAGGAATTTCAGGACTGTATTGCTCTATTTGCTCAGCTAGGTATTCAGAGCTTTATTTATGCTGGAAGCAATGTTCAGCGTACTGAGTGTATAAAGCTTAGTGAGTCTGCAGGGATTAATTGTTATTTTATAAGTCAAGATAGAAAAGGAGCGATATCTAAGGTTATCTTTCTTATTTCTGTCATTCGAAAGCACCAACCTGATTTTATTATGGTTGGTGCTCAAATTATTTATCATCGAGTCGCCCTCCTGCTAAAGCCAAAAAAAACTAAGTTAATTGTTTATAATAGAGGGCTGCTATGCGATATAGGATCCTCACCTATTTGGTCCTTCCGATTGTTAGAGAAGATGCCGAAATTTTTAAGAGAGCTTCGGTTTCTGAATCCATTTTCTGCCGATTATTCACTAGTTATTGGTCCCGCGAATAAGGCGATGTTAGAAAGCTATTCAGTAAAAAACATCTATAGTGTCGGTCTCTATTATAATAAAAATTTCTCTGATTCCTCGGGCACCCCAAGTGGCTGGATCACAAGAAAGAAACGTATTCTTGTTGTCGCTACTCAAGCATACAATACGCATGGTCTTGCTCACATGCACGAGAATCAAATAAATTTGATCAAGAAGTTAGCTTGTTCGCCATATTTTGACGATTACCAGGTAATAATTAAAAAACATCCTCGTGATGAGTTTTGTTACGAAAAACATTTTCAGGATCTGATAATAAGCTCGGAAAACGCCAAGGAGTTCATTTGCACTGCTTTACAATACTACCGACAAGGCTTTGACATTTTTCTTCTGAGCCCCCCTTCAACATTTTTGATCGAGTGGGTGAACTCGGGGCTTTCTGCATTTATCTATCGAGATCAGGAGGTGAATTTTCTATACCAAAATGTACTGAAGAGTGTAAAGAAAAAGAGCCCGGTAAACGAGTCCTTGGCGGATGCTCTTTTTGAAATTGGCGTTGATGCTTTTGAGGTAAATGGTTCAGTGATGTCAAATTTATATAGTGAAGAGGACGTGGGTAAACTAAGGGCTCGGCTATTTGAATGATAATTTATAGTTTTGCCGTACTGCTCTTTCTACTTATTTTAATTTACATTCCGTACAGGTTCGTTTTTGATAGGCCTGTATTTTACGCTCTACTTCTCCCAATTTACTCATTATCTTGGCAGACAGTTTCTGTTTTAGTGGTCGAGTATGGGTTTTATATAACTGAGCAAAAACTAGTTTCATTCCAAACTGGTGCTGCGTTAAGGACGCTCATTTCGCACGCAATTTTTATTCTATTTTTTTGTTTTTTGAGTGTGCGCCGTAGTCGACTAATAATGATCTCCCATAATAATTCCTCATTTGGTAATCGTGTTTCATTGTTTATCATGGGCTGGGTGGCTTTTGGCCTTCTGATTAGCTACCTGAATGCAGTGCTGTCGCCATCTCCATTATTTAGTGGGAATATTACGCGCTTTAATTATATGGAAAATTCTGCAATGCCATGGTTGAAATATTTGACTTCAGAGCGTTTTTTTTATGCATTTTTTCTAATTGGTTCGCTCTATTCATTCTTTAGCATTTCTAGCTATAAATTTAAAAGTCTAGCCTTTTTTTTCTATTTGGCGTTATTGGTGTATTTGTTCCTGGCTGGTGAGAAGTTTACGGGCCCAGTGTTAGGGAGTTTGGTGTTCTTTATCTTCGTCTTTTCTGCGCATAGCTTAATAGGCTGGCGTCGTAAGGATATAATAGTTTTTAGGCGTTTTATTATCTTTTTTTGCAGTTTAATTTTTTTATATGTTTTGTATTCCTACGTATATAAATATGAATTAGGACAGGCACTTGGATCTCCTTTATTAGGACTTCTGTATCGTGGCTTTGTGTTGCAAGGGCACACGCAATGGGGAGTTGATCTGTTATTTGCTCAGGGTGATTTAGGTGGGGGAAGTTTATGGAAGGAGCACAATTTTTCCGGAATGTCCATTGCAATGCACGCAATTGCTCCCCCAGAAGTATTGCAAGCATTTAGTCAAGTTAATAACGCGTCCTTTTCCTCAGCGTATCCTGGTGTAGTTTTATATAGTTTCGGGTGGTTCGGAGTTATCGTAATACAGCTATTCTTTGCCTTTACTTATTTCGTTTTCTCCAGTATTTTTTCATGGGCGATTTCAAGAAGATATATTTTGTCAAGTGTGCTTTCAATGCAGTGTCTGTTTGTGTTTTTTTACGTGTATAACATGGGTAACTTTAATGCATTCTGGTCATTAAAATTTCTGATCGCTTCTTTTGGCTTGTTTTTTATTATCTTTCTGCGCTCTTTTCAATCGCATGGTGGTTTTAAAAATGTATGAATTCTCTGTTTTAATGTCTGTGTATCGAGGTGATTCCGCCGAACACTTCCTTGAGGCTGCTGAGAGTATTTTAAATCAAACCCTTCCGCCCCTTGAAGTTGTGATTGTTCAGGATGGTCCGGTCCCTTCTCTGCTAGAAGGGGCGATTAGCGATTTATCGAATCGGTTTGAGAAGGTTAAGGTCATCAAGCTTACTGAGAATGTTGGTCTTGCTAAAGCCCTGAACGTTGGTCTTGAGCATTGCAAGTTTGAAATGGTTGCAAGAATGGATGCGGATGATATTTCATTGGAGAATAGGTTCGAGTCTATGATTCCAAAATTTTTGGGGAGGCGCGATCTGTCTTTGATGGGAGGGCAGCACATAGTGTTCGACTCAAACATGAGCATTAGCGAAGGTGTTAGGCGCGTGCCAACGGAGTTTGAGGATATCGTAAAGTTTTCTAGGCTTCGCACCCCTATAAATCACCCTACTATCGTGTTTCGAAAGGCAGATGTTCTTGAGGTTGGTGGATATCCTGAAAACGTTGGCCGTTTTGAGGATTGGGGCTTATGTTTGGCTCTTTTCGCCAAAGGGAAAAAAATTGTAAATTCTAATGATGTTGTTTTACATGTTAGGGGCGGTGGCGATATGATGGCGCGTAGGAGTGGTTTTAAATACATGCTTGAAGAGGTACGCGCATTAAATCAGATGAGAAGGAATGGTTTTATTAGTTTGTTTTGGTTTTCTTTTAATGTTGTGGTTCGCTCTCCTTTGAGGTTTTTGTCGTCGGATATGATAAAAGTCTTTTATAATCGGGTTCTTAGAGCTTGATTCTTCGTTTGAGCTAATTAATATTTTTTTCGATAGGGACTTATTCGGTGAAGGTTGCTGTAATTTTTGGTGGAAATGGTTTTATTGGCAGTTTTTTTGCGAAGCATTTGGTTGAAGAAAAAAAGTTTAGTAAAGTTTATATTTTCGATTGTGAAAGCCTTTCTTCAAAGGATTCCTCTTTTCGCCGAGCTTTGTTGCACTCTCCACGCTCTATTACTCAAGTGATTGGGGACGTTCGTTCATCGATCGATTGGCGTCCGAAAGAACATGTAAACCTCATTGCAAACTTCGCTGCTGTTCACCGAGAGCCTGGTCATGAGGGTTATGAGTATTACGAGACAAATTTGCGGGGTGCTGAAAATGTTTGTGCTTGGGCAGAGAAAGTGGGATGTAATAACTTGATTTTTACCAGCTCGATTGCGCCCTATGGTCCGAGTGAAAGCCCGAAGGATGAGGAATCTCTGCCCGTTCCCATTAGTGCTTATGGTTGTTCCAAGCTTGTTGCGGAGGAGATACACCAGAAGTGGTTGGCTGCCGACGCAGACAATCGACACTTGGTGATTGTGCGACCCGGCGTAGTGTTTGGCCCGGGAGAGGGAGGAAATGTCTCTCGGTTGATTAAAGCGGTTTTGAATCGTTACTTCTTTTATATGGGCAATCAAGACACCAGGAAAGCTGGAACCTATGTGAAAGAGCTTTGTGCGGCCATATCGTGGGTATTAGAAAGGCAGATTGCCGAGGGGGAAAATTTTTCGTTGTTTAATATGAGTATGAACCCAGGCCCTTCTATCAAAGACTATGTGGCTGCGGTTGCCAGCGTCTCGAACATGAAAGTTTGGGTTCCGACGGTGCCTTATGGCTTACTACTGATGATCGCATACGGAATTGATACCTTTGCCAGACCTTTTGGGATCAAGCACCCATTTAGTCCGGTTCGCATACGAAAACTCGTCCGTTCCAACAACATTGAACCTCGCTTTTTGATGGACAACGGCTACGAGTATCGCTATTCGCTTGAGTCTGCTTTTGCAGACTGGCGTAAAGAATGCCCCGAAGAGTGGTAGTGTAAACATCTGTGTTTCGGTTGCATCGTTGATTAGAGTTTTCTGGCGGCCGAGCAGTTGCGGTTAGCGAGTGAGGATGGCGCCCAGATTATTCTGGAACCAATGGGGCGCAGTACCGCGCCCGCAATTGCGCTTGCTGCGCTGCAGTCTGTTGCCGGGGGAGAGGACGATATGCTCCTCGTTCTGGCGGCGGATCATTTGATTGCCGACGCGGCGGCATTCCGAGATACAGTTTCTCGGGCGTTGCCTCTTGCTGAGGCTGGTAAATTGGGTACCTTCGGGATTGTTCCCGGAAAAGCCGAAACTGGTTACGGTTACATTCAGAAAGGCGCAGCGCTGGATACCGGCGGTTTTGTTGTTAAGCGTTTCGTCGAAAAGCCAGATTACGGCACGGCTCAAAGCTACCTTGAATCCGGTGATTATCTCTGGAACAGCGGAATGTTTCTTTTCAAAGCCAACCGTTACCTGGAAGAGCTGGAACGTTTCCGTCCCGATATTCTTGACGCCTGTCGGACTGCTTTAGAGAGTTCCGCAAAGGACTTGCACTTTACTCGAGTCGACCGTGGGGCTTTTGCAGCTTGCCCTGAGGAGTCTGTGGACTACGCGGTGATGGAAAAGACATCTTCTGCGGCGGTTGTGCCCATGGATGCCGGTTGGAGTGATATTGGATCTTGGTCTGCATTGTGGGAGGTTTCAGCCAAAGACGAATCTGGTAACGCGGTTTCCGGAGATGTGATCCAACAGAATAGCTCGGGGTGTCTGGTGCGGGCCGATCATCGCTTGGTAGCGACAGTCGGTGTAGTGGATCTGGTTGTTGTTGAAACCAAGGATGCGGTTCTCGTTGCCCACAAAGATCGAGTTCAGGATGTTAAAAAAGTCGTCAGCCAGATTGAGGCGGATGGTCGCCATGAACACTTGAATCATCGGGAAGTCTATCGCCCGTGGGGTGTTTACGATTCCATTGATAATGGTCACCGTTACCAGGTAAAGCGTATAACTGTGAAGCCGGGCGCCAAGCTTTCGGTGCAAATGCACCATCACCGGGCTGAGCATTGGATTGTAGTTAGTGGTACTGCGAAGGTGACGAATGGGGAGAAAACCTATTTGGTCACAGAAAACCAGTCTACCTACATTCCTGTCGGTCAAGTTCATGCGCTTGAGAACCCGGGGGTTGTGGACCTTGAGTTAATTGAGGTGCAATCTGGTTCGTACCTGGGAGGATGACATTGTGAGATTTGAGGATAAGTACGGCAGGGCCTGATTGATACTCGCGCGGAATTTACATGTTACGTGATCGTTACTGAAAAAGTCGTGCTGTTGGCGTAAACTTGCGCCAATCTCCGAGCAAACGGGCTTTCGTGCGGAGCGAAGGCCCGTTTCTGTTTTTTTGTTTGTAAAATTTCTAGGGTCGTACGATGAAGAAGGCGTTGATTACCGGTGTTACCGGCCAGGATGGTTCCTACCTTGCAGAGTTTTTGCTTGAAAAGGGCTACGAGGTGCACGGCATCAAGCGCAGGGCCTCGTTGTTCAATACCCAGCGGGTAGATCATATCTATCAGGATCCTCACACTGATAATCAGCGATTTGTGTTGCATTACGGTGACCTTACAGATTCTTCCAACCTCACGCGCATTTTGCAGGAAGTTCAGCCAGACGAGGTGTATAACCTGGGCGCGCAGTCCCACGTGGCGGTCAGCTTTGAGTCGCCGGAATACACCGCAGATGTAGATGCCATGGGCACCCTGCGCCTGTTAGAGGCCATTCGTTTGCTGGGGTTGGAGAAGAAAACCCGCTTCTATCAGGCCTCCACCTCTGAGCTTTATGGCCTGGTACAGGAAATTCCCCAAAAAGAGACCACGCCGTTTTACCCTCGTTCGCCTTATGCCGTTGCCAAGCTCTATGCTTACTGGATTACCGTGAATTATCGGGAAGCCTACGGCATGTATGCCTGTAATGGTGTGTTGTTCAATCACGAGTCGCCCCGGCGCGGTGAAACCTTTGTTACCCGTAAGATCACCCGTGGCCTGGCGAATATCGCTCAGGGGCTTGAGGGCTGTTTGTACATGGGCAATCTGGATGCACTCCGGGATTGGGGGCATGCCAAGGATTATGTGCGCATGCAGTGGATGATGTTGCAGCAGGATCAGCCCGAGGATTTTGTCATCGCGACGGGCGTTCAGTATTCGGTTCGGGAGTTTATTAAGTGGTCTGCGGCGGAGCTGGGTATTGAGCTTCGTTTCGATGGTGAGGGTGTGGATGAGATTGGCGTAGTTGTAGCGGTGTCTGGTGATGCAGCGCCAGCAGTGAAGCCGGGCGACGTGATTGTGAAGGTGGATCCCCGCTATTTCCGACCAGCCGAGGTGGAAACCTTGTTGGGAGACCCAACCAAAGCGAAGGAGAAGCTGGGGTGGGTGCCGGAGATTACTGTGCAGGAGATGTGCGCCGAGATGGTTCAGGAAGACCTGCAGGCGGCGAAGCGCCACGCCTTACTCAAGGCCCATGGCCATGATGTTCCGGTATCGGTGGAGAACTAAGATGGCAGAACTGCGCAATCAGAAGGTATTTGTGGCTGGCCATCGTGGCATGGTGGGCTCGGCGATTGTTCGCCGTTTGGAGTCCTTGGGATACTCCAACATCCTGACTGCGGGCAGGGATCAATTGAACCTGTTGGACCAGGCAGCAGTACATGCCTGGTTTGCCGAGCATCAGCCGGAGCAGGTGTATATCGCAGCGGCCAAGGTGGGCGGTATTCACGCCAATAACACCTACCCGGCGGAATTCATCTATGAAAACCTGATGATCGAAGCCAACCTGATTCATGCCGCTCACCAGGCCGGTGTGCAGAAGGTGTTGTTTCTCGGGTCGTCTTGCATTTACCCGAAGTTCGCCGAACAGCCCATGCGTGAAGACGCTTTGCTAACGGGTATTCTTGAGCCCACTAATGAGCCCTACGCAATTGCCAAAATTGCCGGTATCAAACTTTGCGAAAGCTATAACCGCCAATATGGACGGGACTACCGCAGCGTGATGCCCACCAACCTGTACGGCCCGAATGACAACTTCCACCCTGAAAACAGCCACGTGATTCCGGCGTTGTTGCGGCGGTTTCATGAAGCGGTTAAGGCCGGCGATGAGGAAGTGGTTATCTGGGGTAGTGGCAAGCCTATGCGTGAGTTTTTGCACGTGGATGACATGGCTGCGGCCAGTGTGCACGTGATGGAGCTGGACTACGAAACCTATGCCCAAAACACCGAGCCAATGCTTTCCCATATTAACGTAGGTACTGGTGTGGATTGCACCATTCGAGAACTGGCAGAGACGGTTGCCAGGGTAACCGGATTCTCTGGAAGGCTGGTTTTTGACAGCAGCAAACCGGATGGCACGCCGAGGAAGTTAATGGATGTGAGCCGGTTGAAGGCGTTGGGGTGGCATGCATCGATTGCCCTTGAAGAAGGGTTGCGTGGTAGCTACGAGTGGTTCTTGCAGCATGAATCGGCTGTTCGAGGCTAACGGAGGCACCAAAAGCGTCTGATCAACATACTGGGTATATAGCTACTATGCATTCTCCTGCTCCTACAGCGAACGACAAGATTCAGGAAGTTAGCCTGATCGATTTGGCATCGGTTTTTATCCGATTTAAAAAAGTGTTTTTTTTGGCGTTTTCGATCATTCTGCTACTGGCGTTGATTGTTGCTCTGGTTCTCCCTGAGAAGTATCAATATACGACGCTTGTGCAGTTGGCTGAGAAGTCCTCGGAGGAACCGATAGAGTCTTCAGGTGCTTTGGTCGGCTGGCTTCAATACTCTGTTTTACCAACAACTGAAACGATCTACAGAGATGAAAGATCGCAGAGGATGCCCTTCCAACTCGTTATTGAAATTCCCGCCGATACGATGCTGTTGAAGCTGACATCCAAAGCGGAACCAGCAGAACAGAATGATTTGGAGCAAGTCCATCAAAGCGTGACGAACGAGGTAATACAGAGGCAAAAAAACGCGGCTGAGCGTTACCTGAAGGGATTAAAGGCGCAACTCGCCAGCGTAAATGAGACGATTGAACTGTTGCGGGCGATGGAAGATTCAGGGGCTGCACTACCCGACGCTGTAGAAAGGAAGGCAGAAATTGAGCAGAAAATTTCATTTGTAAAAGAGCCCGAAGCCATTACTGTGGCGCAACCTAGTTTGGAGCCCGTCTCCCGGAGTCCGCTATTTATTGTTGTAATTGGAGGGTTCTTAGCCGGTGTCCTGGCGAGTATCGTTACTTTGGTGTGGGCGCTTTTTAGCCATGCAAGAAAGCGTATGAGTGCGGTTTGAGGTTGCGTGATGTCTAGGTTATTGAGCTACGCTGTTCGTTTTTTCCTGTCATTTCTTCCGGTCCAATCTAGACATGCGTCCATTACTCCGCTGGAGAATCGGAATACCTCGTTGGTGATTCTCGCCAATGGCCCGGGGTTAAACCAATACATTGAAGCCTCGCCCGAACCAGAGTCGGGCACTGACTTCATGTGTGTAAATCTTTTTGCCTTGAACAGTCATTTTGAGTTCTTTAAACCCCGTCATTATGTCATTTTCGATCCTTTGTTTGTTGTTGGGCTGGAAGATCCTGATTCGGTGGCGAGTAGAGTTTTTCGCACTATATGCGAAAAACTAACATGGTCGATGACACTTTATATTCCTTTACGGTTCAAAGGATACGAAGCAAAAATTGAAAATTTGGTGTCCTCGGAAAAGCTTCATATCATCTATTTTAGAGATGCAGGATTTCCTTTAGATGGTGGAGCCATCTCGTTGTGGCTAATGGAACATCAAGTGATTATGCCACGGGCCCAGAATGTTATGGTGGCCGCAATCTATGTTGGAGTTCTGCTTGGGTACTCAAGGATATTTCTTGAGGGAGCTGATCATAGCTGGCATAAGTACCTTCATCTGAACAATGAAAACAAGCTAATGATCAAGGATGTCCACTTTTATGATGGTAATCCTAAAATGACTCCGCTACTGAAAGATTCTGAAAATGGGATTCATTTTTCTGTGGAAGATATTTTTCGAGCGTATTACTTGTTGCATAAAAGCTATAAGGTTCTCGCCAGAATTGCCATCCGAAAAGATGTTCGAGTTATTAACCGAACTCCCGATTCGTTTATCGATGCCTTTGAGAAGGGGGGGAGGAGTTAGTTGTGGCATTTCTATCTTTGATCAGAAATAGTTCTATTTCAGAGTTGGCAAAAATTAATAAATTTTGCCGTGTGAATAATGCCGTCATAGGGGACTGTTCGTACGTCGCAAATGGAGGTCGAATTAGCAATGCCGAAGTTGGTAAGTTTTGTTCAATTGGTCCGGATGTACGAATAGGTCTTGGTAAACACCCCGTTCGTAATTATGTATCTACTCATCCTGCCTTTTATTCAAAATCCAATGCATCAGGCCTGAGCTTTTCTGATAGGGATAAGTTCAACGAGTCGGAACGTGTTGTTATCGGTAATGATGTTTGGATTGGACAGAGTGTGATTGTCTGCGATGGTGTTCGCATCGGTGACGGCGCCTGTATAGCTGCTGGCGCTGTGGTTACTAAAAACGTTGAGCCATATTCATTGGTGGGCGGTGTGCCTGCCAGGTTCATTCGATACCGGTTCGATGCCGATGTAATCAAGAGTCTGTTGGCAATAAAGTGGTGGGATAAAGACTTATCATGGATAAAGGAAAACTGGGAGCTGTTTTCAGATATAGAAGCTTTCCTTAACGAAAGTGAGAAGATCGGTGAGGCTTAGTCTTAGCCTGCCCGTGGCGATAAGGTTGGATCGGGCGCTCCTAACAGTGGCGGCGTTGTTTTTTTTAGGCTTTTGCTTTTCAGCGGTTTTTTTGGGAAGCGGCACCTTTAGGATGCTGAGCGGCTTGACTGGAGCTTTCTTTCTTACCTATTTTCTTTCGGTTTATCGAGTTCGTGTCTGGATACCCCTTGTTGTTGCTTTGATAATGCTTGGGATTACCATAGTAAAGGCGGACTCTAATTTTCTCGCAAGCCTTTTTTTTATCTTGTCACTTTTTTCGTCGCTTTGTTTGGCGATATTGATTAGAGATCATGATCTTGGGTGGGTTTTCATAACAATACCGCTTTCCCTGTTTTCATTTTTCTTGCTTTACCTCTTTGCAGTCCTGGAATTCGGGCCGAGTGAATTCAACAGTGTGTTTAAGGGATACAGCAGGAATGGAGTAGGTGCAGTGTTGCTGGCGCTCTTGTCAGGCTATGTGTGGTACTGCTATGAAAAAAACTCAAAGCCTTCAATACTGTTAGGTGCACTGGCACTTTTATTAATGTTCCCGCTATACGGTAGGGCTAACATTGTGGGCGGTGCGGTGCTATTCGCGCTGGTACTGTATCTGAACTTTGGCCTCGCAGGCTCGTTTTTCCTGGGCCTCCTTTCAGTTCTTTTGCTGACGCTGGGCTTCGATCCACTCCTAAACTATATTTCTGGCAGCACTAACTTTTCTGCTGGCTTTGAGAGCCCCCGGAGCGAGATGCTGAGAGAGTATGCCGATCAAACGAACGTGAGCTCTTTGTTTTTGGGTACGGAGCTTTCGGCGGTGGACTCAATTGTTGATCACGGTGGTAACACTCACAATGCCTTCCTTCGTGCCCATAGTTATTTTGGTTTGGTGAGTATTGGTATTATTCTAGCTCTTTCGGTGGCTGTTCTTCTGATGCTATCTAATGGCCTTTTTGTCCTTTCAGTAATATCAGCGGTTTTCATTGCTCGCGCATCGCTCGATATTATTTATCTCGGAAATATCTTTGATTATTTGTTGCTGGGGCCATTCGTGTATTTTTACCGGCCGGATCGTTCAACTGTCGTTTTGTGAGTTTTATGAATAATAAGCTATCTGTATCGATCATTACTGTATGCTTCAATAGTGAGGCAACGATTCGTGGCACATTGGAGTCTGTGCGGTCGCAGTATTATGAAAAACTTGAGCATGTTGTGGTCGATGGTGCCTCGAGTGATGGCACCGTAAACATTGTGAATCAGTACCGTGATAGCGTCAGTACCGTAGTTTCGGAGCCGGATCGCGGTTTGTACGACGCAATGAATAAGGGGATTCACCATGCTACCGGCGATATTATTGGGATTCTGAATTCGGATGATTTTTTTGAAAATAAAGAGGTGGTTTCTGCGGTTGTGCGTCTATTCGAGGATCATCCAGAGATTGATATCGTATTCGGTGATGTGGTCTTCGTTGAGCCTGACAATCTCGAGCGAGTAACACGTTATTACAAGAGCGGCCATTTTCGGCCCTGGAAACTCCGTTTCGGATGGATGCCGCCGCATCCTGCAACGTTTGTCCGGAAAGGCGCATATGAGCGGGTAGGTAAATACCGTCTGGATATGCGTATTGCGGCAGACTACGACATGTTTGTTCGCTGGTTATTGGTGGCTGGTTTAAAATGGCAGTATCTGGATAGAGTGCTCGTTCGCATGCGTGCCGGTGGAGTCAGTACCAGCGGTATCCGAAGCAGCATCCGGCTGAATCGGGAGATTGTCCGCGCCTGCAGAGATAACGGCGTATACACCAATCTGCTGCTTGTTTTAAGCAAGATTCCGTTCAAATTGCTGGAGCTGATCAGGCGGCCCATGCCATGACCAGGCAAAGGATATTGGTAACCGGGGCTTCGGGTTTTGTTGGCGGTGCCGTTGTAAAGCGCCTTTTAGAGCACCCTGAGCTTTACGACGTTGTGGCAGCAGGTCGCTCGGAGCGGGGCGTTGACAGTTCAGCTTGCCGGGTTGTTTCCGGCCTGGAACTGAGTGAGCCAGCCGGCTGGGCTGAAGCGCTTCAGGGTGTTGATGTCGTAATTCATTGCGCTGCTCGCGCTCATGTGATGAATGACACTTCTTTGGATCCGCTAGCAGAGTTTCGGCGTGTGAACGTTGATGGCGCTCTGAATTTGGCTACTGAGGCCAGCAAAGCCGGGGTTAAGCGCTTGGTGTTTGTGAGTACGGTTAAAGTCAATGGTGAGAGCACCAACCACCGCGCTCCATTCAGGGAGACTGATGAGCCGTCGCCGGAGGACGCATACGCTCGTTCAAAGGCTGAGGCCGAGTGGAAGTTGCGCGATTTCTGTAAGCAAGTGGGCTTGGAGCTGGTGGTGGTGCGTCCTCCGTTGGTTTATGGGCCGGGCGTGAAGGGTAATTTCCTGAGTTTATTGAAACTGTGTAACTTGCCGGTACCGCTTCCATTTGGTTCTATGAAGAATAAACGAAGCATGGTTTACGTTGGTAATCTCGCAGACTTTTTGGTGAGGTGTGTTGGTGAGCCCAGGGCGCCGGGTGAGACGTTTCTGATTGGTGATGAGGTAACGCTTTCTTTGGCTGAACTTCTGAAGAACCTCCGGCGAGCGCAGGGGAAAGCGGCCTGGCTGATACCTGTGCCGGTTTTTCTGTTTCGATTGGCGGGAGCTGTGTTTAGCAAGGCAGAGGCTGTGGACCGTTTGACGGGAGAATTGACGATCGATTCGAGCAAGGCTCGTAACGTTTTGGACTGGTCAGCCCCTTATTCAGTTCAGCAAGGACTGAAAGCGACGGTGGACGCTTTCCATCAACGCCCGCAATCCGGAGAGTCCGCGTGATCAGAGTTCTGGATATTCTATTTGCCGCTATGGGGCTTGTGTTTGGGCTTCCGTTTCTGGTGGCTATTTATGTCGTTGGATTGTTTGATACTGGCTCACCTCTGTTTCGCCAAGAGAGGGTTGGGCGTTATAAAAAGCCATTCATCCTGGTGAAGTTTCGTACCATGGCGCCGGAGACCAAATCGGTCGCCAGTCACTTGGCGGATTCTTCGTCTATTACGCCAGTTGGCCGGTTTCTCCGGCGAACCAAGCTGGATGAGCTGCCGCAACTCTGGAATGTGCTCAAGGGCGAGATGAGCCTGGTCGGCCCTCGGCCGTGTTTATTTAACCAGGTGGAGCTCATTCAGGAGCGGGAGAGCCGCGGGGTGCTCGATGCCCGGCCGGGCATTACCGGGCTGGCACAGGTAAATGATATTGATATGTCCACCCCCCAACTGCTTGCGGAAACTGATGCCGCGATGCTTCGCTCGTTGAATTTGAAGCATTATTTTCGCTACATCTTGCAAACGATAACAGGCAAAGGGGCGGGGGATCGCGTTAAATCGCGGGAGTAGACCATGATATCCAGCGCTATTAATTCTATTCTGGGTTGGCCCAGGCCTGTAAAGCGACTTATTTCAGTGGCTGCGGACTTCCTGCTGCTTTCCGTCGCGGTCTGGGGCGCCTTTGCGTTAAGGTTCGAAACTGTTAGCTGGATGCCGGACAGCAAGCAATTGATTGTTTGTTTGGCGGCGGTTCTGGTAACGATTGGCGCATTCATCAAGCTGGGTCTGTATCGAGCCGTTATCCGTTATCTCAGTGAGCATGCGTTTCTGGCCATTATTGTGGGAGTGGCTTTTTCAAGCGTGGCTCTTATCGTGTTTGGTTTCCTTTTTCAGGCCTTGGTGCCGCGCTCCGTTCCTGTTATATACGGCGCCTTTGCGTTTCTTCTCGTTGCCGGAACACGCTTTACGGTTCGTGCCATTGTCCGACGGCCTAGGGAAAAGGCCAAAAACAGCGTGCTTATTGTTGGCGCCGGCCCCAAGGGCATGCAATTGGCATCGGCTCTCTCCCAAGGGGTTGAGTATCGCCCGGTGGGTTTTGTCTCCCTGTTAAGCAGCAATCATCGTTCGGTTATTGGTGGATTGCCGGTCTATTCGGTTGAACATCTGGAAAAGGCGGTGAGGGAGTTGGATGCCTCCCGAGCATTACTGGCATTGGAAGATGCCGTACCGGTGAACAGAAAGCAGCTGCTTTCGTCCCTGGAGAAGCTGTCCATCCCGGTTCAGACCGTGCCGTCGATGTCTGAGCTTGTTGCGGGCCAGGCTCGCATTAACGATATCCGGGATCTGGAGATTGAAGATTTGTTGGGGCGTGACCCCGTTCGGCCGGATACTGCCATTGTCTCCGAAAGCCTCTACGGAAAGTCAGTTATGGTAACCGGAGCTGGCGGTTCCATTGGCTCTGAACTGTGCCGGCAGATCATTCGACACAAGCCAAAGGTGTTAGTGTTATTTGAGCAATCCGAGTTTTCGCTGTACTCCATTGAACGAGAACTTCGGTCCATTAGCCAGATCGAAAGTCTGGATGTAACGGTACACGCAATTCTTGGGAGTGTGACCCACAGAAGGCGGTGTGAGGCCGTTTTGAAGGCGTTTGGTGTTCAAGCGGTATACCACGCAGCCGCCTATAAGCACGTGCCTTTGGTGGAGCACAATGTCATCGAGGGCATACAGAATAACGTGTTTGGTACCTGGCACACGGCAGAAGCGGCCATTGCGGCGGGTGTCGAGCGTTTTGTGTTGATCTCAACGGATAAGGCGGTTCGCCCCACCAATGTGATGGGTGCTACCAAGCGTATGGCAGAGCTTGTTCTGCAGGGCTTGTCGCAACGCCAGAGTCAGACTGTTTTCTCTATGGTGCGCTTCGGAAATGTGCTGGGTTCGTCTGGATCTGTGGTGCCTCTTTTTCGAGACCAGATTCGTGATGGTGGGCCGGTAACGGTTACGCATCCGGATATCATCCGCTACTTCATGACCATTCCGGAAGCCAGCCAGTTGGTGCTGCAGGCTGGCAGCATGGGGCAGGGGGGAGAGGTTTACGTGTTGGATATGGGAGAGCCGGTAAGAATAGCCGACCTTGCCCGTAAGATGATCCACTTGATGGGGCTTGAGGAGAAAACTACGGATTCTCCGGACGGCGACATTGAAATTGTATATACCGGATTGCGGCCGGGCGAAAAGCTTTTCGAGGAATTGCTGATAGGCGATAACCCGCAGGGTACGGCTCATCCCAGAATATTGATGGCGCGCGAAGTGTCATTGACATGGGGTGAAGTTGAGGAATATCTGGGGCGACTAACACGAGCCAGCCAGACCTTTGACTGTAAAGCCGCATTGAGTATTTTGATAGAAGCCCGAACAGCCTATGCGCCGAATGGTGATGTGGCTGATCTGGTTTGGTGTAAAGCAGGGGCGGCAACTCCCGAACATCACGATAAAGATGGCAAGGTCCTCCGCTTAAGCTAACCGCCTGGAACCGTTCCGTTTGGGACATCAACAAGGACTGTTGAATGATTGAAATAAAACACCACGGCGCTGTTAATGGCGTCACAGGTTCCTGCCATGAGCTCCGGGTTCCGGATTTTGGCATTCTGGTTGATTGCGGCCTGTTCCAGGGGCAGGAAAAGGGCCGGGCCTCCTCCGCCATGGACCTGGCGATAGACTTCCCCATTGATCATATCCGCGCCCTTGTGGTCACTCACGTCCATATTGATCATGTCGGGCGGATTCCCTATCTTCTGGCAGCCGGATTTGAGGGGCCCATTGTCTGCTCTGAACCCTCAGCCATTATGCTGCCGGAAATCCTCGAAGACGCGCTGAAGATCGGCTTTACGCGGGATCGGGCTTTGATTACCCGGGTTTTGGACCGTATACGCAGCAAACTGGTGCCGCTGCCCTATGGTCAGTGGTATGAGCTGGTTTCTGAGGGCGATGCTGCGCTGAGAGTCAGGTTGCAGAGGGCCGGGCATATTCTCGGTTCTGCCTATGTGGAATGCGAGCTCCACGATGGCCATCGCAACGAACGTATTGTTTTCAGCGGGGATCTTGGCGCGAGTCATGCACCACTCCTGCCCGAGCCGTTATCACCTGAGAAGGCTGATCGCCTGATCATCGAAAGCACATACGGCGATAAGAACCACGAAGACCGGGAGAGCCGCCGCTATCGATTGAAATCGGTTCTTGAGCATGCCCTGGAAGACGGCGGTACGGTGCTGATTCCGGCATTCAGTATCGGTCGCACCCAGGATCTGCTTTATGAGATCGAAGCACTGATTGCCGAGTTTGGGGAGACTGAGATTTTGCAGTCGAGTGCAGAAGGCTCCTCTGGACCACTCCGATGGCAGGATCTGGAAATTGTTGTGGATTCCCCGCTGGCCGCTGAATTCACCCGAATCTATCGGGATCTCAAGCCATTTTGGGATGATGAGGCCCGGGAACTTGCCAGTGCCGGCCGGCATCCTCTGTCGTTTGAGCAGCTCACAGTGATCAATTCCCACGAGGACCATTTGAATGCGGTTGAGTATTTGGCTCGCACTCATCGTCCCTGCGTGGTTATTGCAGGATCTGGTATGTGTGCTGGTGGAAGGGTGGTGAATTATCTCAAGGCGATGCTGGGCGATGCCCGAAATGACGTGGTTTTTGTGGGGTATCAGGCGGCTGGAACGCCAGGTCGGGATATTCTGACTTACGGGCCGCGTGGTGGATGGGTGGAGCTGGACGGAGAACGATATGGCATTTCGGCTCGCGTTCACGCAGTCGGTGGTTATTCTGCTCACGCCGGGCAAGATGATTTGCTTCGGTTCATTGCAGGTATTCCTGAGACGCCCGCCGAAATTCGCGTTGTCCATGGCGATTCGGGTGCCAAGCGCGCTTTTAAGCTGGCGTTGGAGGCAATGGCGCCGGATTCTGATATTCTGATTCCAGTAGGATAACGGGGTGGGCATGCGCTGATCATGCGATCGTTCGCCCAAGCGCTTAGACCTTATTTAAGGCAGGAGAATATATGAAAAGGATTGCGGTAATCGGCCTTGGTTACGTGGGCTTACCATTGGCGGCTGCATTCGGCGAAAAGCGCGAGGTGGTTGGCTTTGATATCAACCCCAAACGGATTGCCGAGCTGAAGGATGGCATTGATTTCACGCGCGAGGTGAGCCGGGATGAACTGGCGGCGTCGTCGAAACTGTCGTTTACGGATTCTCTGGATGGCATTGCCGATTGCCAGGTCTACATCGTGACCGTGCCAACCCCGATTGACGAATACAAATCGCCAGACCTTACCCCGTTGGTAAAGGCCAGTGAGAGTGTGGGTAAAGTCCTCAAGAAGGATGACATCGTTGTTTATGAATCGACGGTGTTCCCCGGTGCGACTGAAGAAGTCTGTGTGCCGGTTCTGGAAAAGATGTCCGGCCTCAAGTTTAATCAGGATTTCTTTGCCGGTTACAGTCCGGAGCGTATCAACCCGGGCGATAAGGAACACCGCGTTACCACCATTATGAAGGTAACCTCCGGCTCCACGCCCGAGATTGCCGATGAGGTAAATGATCTTTACGCCGGCATCATTACTGCGGGAACCCATAAGGCCAGTTCCATCAAGGTAGCGGAAGCGGCAAAGGTTATTGAAAACACTCAGCGGGATTTGAATATTGCGCTGATGAATGAGCTGTCGATGATTTTTGCCCGCATCGGGATCGATACCCATGAAGTGTTGGCCGCTGCTGGTACTAAATGGAATTTCCTGCCGTTCAAACCCGGATTGGTCGGCGGGCATTGTATTGGTGTAGATCCGTATTACCTCACCCATAAAGCTCAGGCCATTGGTTACCATCCAGAGATTATTCTTGCTGGCCGCCGTGTGAACGACAATATGGGGCCGTACGCTGCCGCTGAACTGGTCAAAGCGATGATCAAGAGGGGGCATACCATTGCCAATTCTCGTGTATTGGTCATGGGGCTAACGTTCAAGGAAAACTGCCCGGACTTGCGTAATACCCGCGTTATTGATGTGGTTAATGAGTTAAAGGATTTCGGTTGTCAGGTGGATGTCACCGATTGCTGGGCCAATAATGAAGAAGCCGAACATGAGTACGGTATTTCTCTGGTTCCGGAACCGAAAGCCGGTGAATATGATGCGGTATTTCTTGCGGTACCGCACCGCGAATATGCCGCTCTTTCAGCGGAGCAACTGCGTGCTTATACCAATAGCAACGGCGTTTTATTTGATTTGAAGGGTGTGTTGCCGTTAGGGCAGGCTGATTTACGCCTTTGATCTTTAGGTGAAATACAAAGCCGGCCATTGTGCCGGCTTTTTTGTTAAATGGATTTAAGTAATTTATTTTGCCTCGTTTCGGTTTCTCTATTATTATTTGTTTCGACTTTCGGTCATATTCAATCAGTATTTAAAACCCCACGATAAAAGGTTTTATTTCCATGGCAAAGATTAATGATTATTACCAGAAGAAGCAGCTGATGGAAAAGCTGGCCGCCGAGCTGGAGAAGCTCGAAAAGGACCAGGCACTGAAAAGCGAACTGGAATTCGAAAACAAAGTTCGTGATTTGATGAAAGAGTATGACAAATCACCGAAGGACGTTCTGCAGATTCTGTCTGCTATTGATCCTTCTATCGCTGGCGCCAAGGCCGAGACTGCAACCGGTACCCGTGCCAAGCGTCCGCTGAAAACCTATAAAAACCCGCACACCGGTGAAGTGGTAAAAACCCGAGGTGGTAATCACAAGACCCTGAATGAGTGGCGTGAAAAGCACGGTAAGGAAGCGGTACAGAGCTGGCAGCAGGATTAATTGCCCATTCCCCTCTCTCAATAGAGGGAGGGGGATATTAACTGAGTACGACTTTGTTCCGCCCGCTTTCCTTGGCTTTATATAAAGCCTCATCTGCCTTTTGCATCCACTGCATATAGTTCTCTGGCGTTTCAGTTAATTGCGCGATGCCCATGCTCACTGTGTAGCGAATATCGCCTGCGGTTGTGCTAACCGTGCTGTTCTCAATCGCCTCACGAATGCGCTCGCAAATGACCCGGGCACTCTCGGCATCGGTTTCTGGCAGAATAATGCCGAACTCTTCACCGCCATAGCGGCCGGCGCTGTCCGATTGCCGGATGTTATTGCGAGTGACTTCGGCGGTATAGCGAATCACCTCGTCTCCGGCCAGGTGGCCGTAGGTGTCATTCACCGGTTTGAAGTGGTCGATATCGAACATCACCAGGCTTGTGGCCTGGCCATAGCGCCGGAAACGTTCATATTCGGCATCCACCAGGTTTTCCCAGGTGCCCCGGTTCAGCAGCCCCGTTAGCCGGTCTGTCATGCTGAGTTTCGCCAGCTGTTCGTTTGCACGTTCCAGGGCCCGTTTGCTGCTGGCGAATTCGGTTACGTCGTAAATCAGCAGGCACACCTTCTCCACCTCTCCGTTCGGAGCGGTGATCGGGCTGATGGTCAGGTTCTGGAACATGTATTCTTCCGTGCCTGTGATAGGGCGTGTATTCCGGAACTTGAACAGGTAAGGGCGCTGTTCCCAGGACGTAAAGGCCCGGGTGTTCAGCATGGCGACGGCGTCTACCTTTCGGGTAAGCCAGGCTTCCGGGATGTCCGGAAAGGCTTCGAACAAAACCTTGTCCTGAATCTGGCTGGCGGTAATGCCACTGTGGTGTTCCATGAAGCCGTTCCATGCCTGGACGTGGAAATCCAGGTCCAGCACGACCAGCCCCACCTCGACGGATTCGAGCATGTCCATCAGCCAATGGAATTCGTTGGCGTCCTGATTAAAGGCCATAGTCAATCCACCAGATACGCGAGGCGTTTTTCAAGGAATGGGATGGAGTCCTCGGTTAGCAGGATCAGCATGTTGCATCGGATATCCCGGTTTTCCAGAGCATAGCTGATCTCAATACACAGCAGCTGTTCTTCCCGCTTGCTGTGATGATCCAACAGTTCGTTAACCGGGCGGTGCTGGCCGAGAACGGTCGGATGACCCAGGCCCAGCTTCAGGTCGAGCTGATCGCCAATACCGTTGATGAACGCGCCAAACAAGATGCTCGACATATCCATGAGCACTTCCACGTTCACGGATTCGCCTTCCAGCACATCGTAGTGCAGCAGTTCCGCCATTTCCCGGAAACTGGCGTCTTCAAACAGCAGCAGTGCCTCACCGGCGATACCCGCGCCTGTAAAGCCCTGGCAAACGGCTGAATAGTTTTCTGCTCGTTGCGCAGCCGATATCGCCATGTGCAGCTCAGAGTTGGCGATAAAAGCGACTTTGGGGATAGGTTGTTTGACAAACACCTTTAGCAGCCGGGCCAGCAGATCTGACGACCGGCCCATGGCCACGTTGGAGATCTCCTGCAGGTAGTCGCTCAGGCTCACGGAGATTTCCGGAGCTTCTGCCTCTCGGCTATGCAGGCTGGCGTCGTTCAGCGCGGTGTCTTCCAGCTCCGAGGGGCGATAGAAGCCGTACTCTTCGAGCAGTCGGGAGACAACGCCGGTGTCGGTTGGCTTCTTGATGAAGTCGATGGCACCCAGTTTGCGCACACGTTCCCGGGCTTCCGGCTGAATATCACCAGAGACCACGATGGTGAGAACCGGCAGGTCTTCCTTGCGAATGTGTTCAAGCACCTGGTAGCCATCGAGCTCCGGCATGTTCAGGTCCAGGAATAGCAGTTCGGCTTTCTGATCGCGCAGGATTTCGAGGGCCTCTTTGCCATCGCCAGCAAACAGGATGTCGTCTGCCAGGCCGGGTGGCAGAGCTTTGGCCATTTGTTTGCGCGCCAGGGCAGAGTCGTCGCAGATCAATATTCTGGTGGTCATGGGGTGCCGTTTGGGGCCTTCAATGAAAGGGCGTAAGTATACCAATATCGAGATTTATGTATATGCGGGCTACATTAAACGTTCGCTAAGTTACTTGTTGCCCATGGGGTAATTGTAATCCTGTGACGGAAATCAAGCTTGAACGACAAATGACGGCCAAGTAATGAATGAATGTGATGTACCTCACTCAATATACGAGCCTCGGTCGGGTATAGTCGTGTTGCGGTCAAAAAGAAACAGTTTGTTACAAAGAATAACGGGCCGCATGCCAGCACCGAAATAATAAAACCAGCGGGCAGGCATGGAGTCGGGTGTCGAAACTGACTCACTAAAACAATCAGAGACACAATCTATGACAACGCAAGCGTACGGATGCGCTGCCCTTACCATGCTTTGCCTGGGTATTTCGCCCGTTTCCCAGGCAGAACTTGAACCCATTTCAGATAATGCAATGGGTAAGGTAACCGGGCAGGCTTTTATGCAGATTGAGAATATTCCAGGCCAGAACCATGAGTTCACGCGCATGACGCTGACCATGGATGTGGAAACCCGCGTGAATATTGATGATATTCAGGCCGGCCAGATCAATGGCGGCACGGATTTCTCTGCCACCCACCTGGCCCTTGGTCACATCGCCCGTAACGATGGCGAGGTTTTCAACGGCAAAACCTACAACGCCGGCGAGGAAATTCCTTTCGAAGCACGCATGCCCTACATCGAACTGGCGGAAGATGCCGCCGGTCTTGCCGGGTTCCGCATGGGGTTTCAGCAAGCTCGGGGTTCGGTGTCGTCTAACACCACCAGTTTCAGCGGTAATATTTCCGGGCTTAAGGTTCGGGAAGATGTGTCGGGCACCATATACGATACCGCGTTGTTTGCCGGGGAAGGAGAGACGGCCACTAATTATCGGGCGTCCCATATTGGTATTGCGCCCAATGGCAGTGAAACGATGACCTGTATTTCGGGTGTAAACTGCGCACCACTGACCAACCTGCGGTCCGTTATCGTAGGCGAGGAAGGCTCCGCCGAAGGCGAGGTTGCCTTTACCGATGGGTTTTTTATCGGTTTACAGCGCGATGATAATGTCGCTTGGCAGACACTGGATGGTGCCAACACCATCAGTGTAGGGAAAGGTGTATTTATTAACCTGCCAACGAATATGACGGTAGATTTGAGTCAATTGACGGGTGGAGGCATTGACCGCCTGCGCACCCATCAGACGGATATGGGTACCAAGCTGTTTTGATTTTGCTAGACTCCTGCCTCTGAACCAACACGCAGGAGTCTTCCTTTGATCCGCTCTTTCTACTGGCACGATTACGAAACCTTTGGCGTAGACCCGGTTCATGACCGGCCCTCCCAGTTTGCGGGTGTGCGCACCGATGCGGATCTGAATATCATCGAAGACCCGCTGGTGATCTATTGCAAGCCAGCCGACGATTACCTGCCTTCTCCTGAAGCCTGCCTGATTACCGGTATTACTCCTCAGAAAGCGCTGGAGGACGGATTTCCGGAAGCGGAGTTTATCGCCCAGATTAACGCGGCTTTCAGTCAGCCTGGCACCTGCGCCGTAGGCTATAACAGCCTGCGTTTTGATGATGAAGTCACCCGCCATACGCTTTACCGTAATCTCCGGGATCCCTATGCCCGGGAATGGCAGAACGGCAATTCCCGCTGGGACATTATTGATATGGTGCGGCTGACTTATGCTTTGCGGCCCGAAGGTATCAACTGGCCCCGGAAAGAAGATGGCAGCCCGAGTTTCCGGCTGGAAGAGCTGACAGTAGCCAATGGCATTGCTCATGAGGCTGCCCACGATGCCATGTCGGATGTGTTGGCCACCATTGCCGTGGCAAAGCTGATCAAGGAAAAACAGCCCAAGCTGTTCGATTTCGTTCTGAACAACAAAGACAAACATTCCGCGAGGCAAATGCTGGATACCGCCGCTATGAAGCCGGTGTTTCATATTTCTGCCAAATATCCAGCTACAAGAGGCTGTTGTGCGCTGGTGGCACCGTTGGCAGAGAGCCTGAGCAACAAGAACCAGGTGATCGTTTACGATCTCCGGGAAGACCCGGAGGCGCTGATCAACGCCTCGGTAGAGGAAATCCGTGAACGGGTATTTACGTCTCAGGCGGAACTGGGGGAGGGCGTTAGCCGTTTTCCACTGAAAGGCGTGCAATTGAACAAGTGCCCTGTGCTGGCGCCGGCGACCATGCTCTCCACGCTGTCACAGGAGCGGTTGGCCGAGCTGGAGTTAGATGGTGATGTGCTTCGGGCAAATCTGGCCAAATTGCGCAAAGCCCCGGATCTTCCTGCTCGTATTGCCCAGGCATTCGAACAGGATTTTCAGGGCAGCCACCTGACTGATCCCGACGAGCAACTTTACGCTGGCGGTTTTATCAGCAAAGCCGACCGGGAGAAACTCAACTGGTTGCTGACCCAACCCGTGGATACCCTGGCCGAGCAGGAAGTGAGGTTTGAAGACGCGCGCCTGCCAGAGATGCTGTTCCGTTACCGTGCCCGCAACTATCCGGATACCCTGATTGGCGAGGAAATGGAGCGCTGGGAGCAGTTTCGTACCGAACGGTTGATGCAGCCGAAAAAGGGGTGGCGCTCACTGGAGGCCTATGGTCAGGAGCTACAGCGATTGGCGGCTGATACGGAGCTGACGCCCAAGAAGCAGCAGATACTGGAGGACTTACATCTCTATGGCGAATCCCTGATTCCCTATATGTAAGTGGGGTCAGACCTAAAGACATTTGGCGTTGGCGAATGTTCGGGGGGGCTGACCCCTTTTATTTCTCGAATAGGACGGAAATATCGTCGGCGGTAATGGCCGAGCTGAAGGCATCAGCTTTGCCGTACAGACCGTCTGCAAGCTGGCTCTTCCTTGCCTGTAGTGCCTGAATTCGCTCTTCTACCGTGCCTTCGGTAATCAGACGGTACACGAAGACAGGTTTGTCCTGCCCGATGCGCCAGGCGCGGTCTGTGGCTTGTTGTTCGGCTGCGGGATTCCACCACGGATCATAGTGAATAACGCAGTCCGCGGCGGTCAGGTTCAGGCCGGTACCACCGGCTTTCAGGCTGATTAGGAAGACCGGGCTCTCGCCATTCTGAAACCGTTTAACCGGTGTGGCGCGGTCTCTGGTTTGGCCGGTGAGTTTTTCATAGCCTATGCCTGCCGCCTTCAAAGTGGTTTCGATCAGTGCCAGCATGCTGGTGAACTGAGAGAAGATGATGACCTTGCGTCCTTCATCCAGCAGTTGTTCCAACATCTCCATTAAAGCGTCGAGTTTGGCCGAACCGGCGGTTTCTTCCGGGTTAAGCAGAGCGGGATGGCAGCAGATTTGCCTGAGTTTCAGGAGCGCATCCAGTATTTCTATCTGGCTTCTTGCTGCGCCCTTTTCGGCAAGCAATTTGCGAATGCGCTTATCCATGGTGGCGCGGATGGTCTCATACAGATCTTTCTGCTGGCGATTCAGCTCAACGTGACGCACGATCTCGGTTTTTTCCGGCAATTCGGGGGTTACCTGATCTTTCGTGCGCCTCAGCATAAATGGTCGCACCCGGCGGCTCAGCTCCGCATAACGGCTCTGATTGCCCTGTTCTTCAATAGGTTTTCGGTAGTGTTCGCGGAAGATTTTCTGGTCTGCCAGGTAGCCCGGCAGAATAAGATCAAACAGGGCCCATAGCTCCCCGAGGTGGTTTTCCATTGGTGTGCCGGTAAGTGCGATGCGGTTTTCGGCTGGCAGGCGGCGAGCCGCTTTGGACGTCACGGCTGCCGGGTTTTTCAGGTGTTGGGCCTCGTCGAAAAAAGCCAGGCTGTATGACTGGTTCTGGTGCTGTTCCAGATCCCGGTGCAGGAGAGGGTAGCTCGTGATCACCAGATCGGCCTCCGCTACTATGTCGAAGAATGGTTTACGACGTTGGCCATAGATCACCAGGCGTTTCAGTCCCGGGGTGAATTTCTCGGCTTCTGCCTCCCAATTGGCAATAAGCGTGGTCGGGCATACCACCAGAGCAGGCGCGGAAAGCCGACCTGCGGCTTTTTCGGCCTGAATACAGGCGAGGGTTTGTAGGGTCTTGCCCAGGCCCATATCGTCGGCAAGAACGCCACCGAGCCCGAATTCTCGCAGGAACATCAGCCAGTTCAGGCCATCTTGCTGGTAGTGGCGCAGCTCTGCCCGAACCTCTGAGGGAATTGGAACATGGTTTAGTGCCTGAAAGGACGTGAGTTTTTCGCTGAGGTTGCGCAGTTCTGCGTTGCTTTGCCAGTCTGCCGCCAGATCACCCATTACCTGTGCTGCATCCAGTTTCGGCAGCCTTAGTTTGCCGCCACGTTCTTTCCCTAACAGGCTCAACAGGGTTCGGGCCAATGGTCGGATGCGGTCTGAAACAACCCGGATAAGGGCGTCGCCGTTATGGAGCCAGAGGGTTTCAGGCAAGGCATCGTCACTGTCATTGTTGAGGTCGAGATAAACCAGGGCCTGTTGTAGTAGCGGAATCAGGTCAATCTGTGTGCCGTTGTAGTCAATGCCCACTTCTACATCAAACCAGCCGGGTGATTCTTCATCCGGCTTCAGGCTGCCGTGCAGCTGGTCTATTTCAATAACAGGTACATCAAAACTCTCGTCCATTTCAATTTGCCAGCCACCTGCATCCAGTCGCGGTAAATCGAAGGCAATGAAATCCAGCCACTGGTTACGGGTTGGCAAGGTGAAATCGAGAAAGCTGCCATACGGTAGCGCGTTAACCATGTCTGCTTCGAGATGATCGGTCATTGTTCCCGCCATTTTAAAATCGGGCAAATCACGATGTAGCCATTCGATTTCCGCATCCTCATCCCGAATGACCAGCAACGGGCCATTGTTGCCATCAACCAGAACCCGGGGTTCCTGTTCCGAGAACGCTACCCGGTGGCCTTCATAGCTGAACATTAACCTCGCCATTAGCAGGGGCAGTGTCCCGGGGGCGGGATGCTGAAGGCTGTACAGCTGCAGTATCGGCTGGGGTGCTGCCTGCACCATGGAGGGCACCTGGAAAGATTCAGGCAGAACGGCGCCGGCTTTTTCCAGTATGGGCGCAAGATCTGGCAAAGCCTGCTGAAGCTGGCTTTCCGTAAAGGGAGGGCACTGTTGCAGAAGCGCTGTAGTGCGGGCATCCAGCGAGTTCTCCACCCGCCCGATCAGGAGCTCTTTTTCGTCCAGATAGTAGGCGGGCGAGGTGTTCAGCAGCCGGATGTGTGACGGGAGCGCCTTGCTGACCAGTTGCCAATGTTGTTTATCTGGCAACTGCATCCACTCAAAGCCGGATTCTAGAGTCTCTCCGAGTTGAAGCGGCGGGTTTCGAGTGGATTCCAGAAAGAAGCGGCGGGTTTTCAGCGCCGATTCAATAAAATAGGCGCCCGTGGTCCCCTCCAGAACCGGTGCAACACGAAATGCTGTGGGCAGTGCGTTTAACCATGTGAGCGGTGCAATATCGCTCTCTCGCAGGTATTTCGGGCGATCGTATTCAAGGTTGGTACGGCTCCACACGGTGGTTTTGGAGCCACTGGAATATTCTCCCGATTTACGACGCCGAACCTTGTTCACTGACAGGCTCTGCTGGCTGCGGTGCGGCTCTATGTGGAGCAGATACGCCAGACACTCAGGGTTGGAAGCGTTGTCGATCGAACTGAAAACTGAGGCCGCCTGTTCCAGCCATGTTTCCGCCGTCGGGTATTTGTAACGAGTATCGGGTTCCGGTTCGTATTTTTCAGCACTCAGGCCTGCTTCGTAATTGGCCTGAAGTATAACGGCCGCCGCATGCTTACACCGGAACCCCACCGGGCAACTGCAGAAGGTGTCTATTTTTCCGGGCAGGTAGCGGTCGAACCGAACCTCGGTGATATAGAACTGGCGCTGGCTGCCAGAAACCTCCGCTCGCAGCACCTGTATGCTCATGCCTTCGGTTTCACGAACCAGGTTTTGTACCCGGCCCTGGCTGAAATAGCGCTTGCCTCGTTGCAGGCTGTTGGCGTCAAAGTTGAGGTTCAGGTTTGCTTGCGAGACTTGCATGGCTGAGAGCTGGCACCGGTAGATTCAAAAAAGGGAAAGCTACCGGAAACCAGCACCATGCTCAAACGAATTTGGGCCAGGCGCTCCGGACATTTTGCCTGGGCAAATGTCCGGAGGGCTGACCCCCATTGTTTAGCGCCGACGCTGAAAATACACGCTCAGGTTCTGCCCCATCAGACTTTGAACCTCACTCCCCAGAGCTTCCGCCTGGATCTGGCGCTGTACCGGGCCGGTGGCCAGGCTGTGGCCGTCTTCATCCCGGGCTTTGACCAGCTTCCACTCCACTTCATTACTCACCAGGGCCAACAGTTCTTTGAGCTGGTTGGCATCCTGCGGCCGGAACCATCGATCGCGGCAGCCGCCGAGGCTGTAGAAGTCGTCGTCTTGCAGCAGACTTGACCAAACCGCGTCTTGCTTGTTGGCCAGTACCATACGGCGAAGCTGGCGCAGGCTGGTGCGGGTAGGTTGCAGTTGGTGTTCTGCAATCAATCGGCGGATCTGTTTGTCGCCGGCGGTTTGCTCGGCCATGCTGGTGTGCATGTGCACCACGGCACCGGCAATGGAGGCGCTGTTGATGAGTGCTGCCAGGGAAAGTTCCGTCATGGCCGGTGAAGGCAGGCGGCCCACTTCCACCCAATGGACCTTGTGACCATCGGCCACAAAACGCTGAGCGATGGACCAGGGCCAGAACACGATGTTGTCCATGTTCAGGCTCTGGGCCATGCGGGTGCCTTTGGCGATGTTCGCCAGGGATTCATCAACCGCGATCACTTCCACGTCGTCCAGATATTGAGCCAGCTCCATCGCTCGCTGGCCGGACTGCGCACCGCACACCATGATGCGCAGAGTGGCCGGAACATTATCGGTGTCCAGCCCCAGTTCGGTGGCCATCAGTGTTTTCAGACTGCTCTCTGTGCGATAGGCCAACCGCGACCAGGACGGCCATGCCTGGGGAACATCGTTCTTCTCCAGACAGAGCTCCTCGGCCTTCTCATCGAAATTCTGCTTGATGGCTTCTTCTTCGGCCCGGTTGTAATAGCTGGCGGCCAATACTGGCTGCAATGCCAGGGGCCAGTCCATCAGGTTCCACTGACTAAGTTGCACGGCGAACGGCTGGTGAAAAAGTGCGCCGTACATCGTGCTGATCATTAGCGAGCCGATGAGTCCGTCTTGCTCCTCGCCAAGGGCAAACTGTGCCTGGATGCTGTCGTTGATGGCAGAGACCAGTCGTTCTTCATCGTCTTCTGCGGCCAGGGCATAGCCGGTTCTGTCGGCGTATTGAGCGATGGCCAGTGTCAGGCGCTGAAGTTCGTCCCGAAGTTCAACGGTTTGTGCGACTTCGGCAATGATCGCCCGACGCAGCATTGTTACCAGTTCTTCCACCGCCGGATTCGGCATCAGGGTTTTCTCTAGAGCCAGGATCAGCAGTTCGTCTTCGCTGGCAGCATCCAGGAAAATCTGTGCATCGGGGTTATCCAAATCATACTGCTGATGGATGATCGCGCCGACAAACCGACCCAGTTCCTGATGCGGCAAACCATCCCGCTGGAGCAAGGCGATCGCATCGTGGGCGAGGGCTGAATCGGCCTTGTTCACCTCCAGATGCTGGGCACAGCTCAGCATGCCGCTGTATACGGAATCCCATTCAGCGCCGGTTTCAAGAAGCTTGCGATAATACAGATAGGCCACATCGAACTGCCCCTGCAGCCGCTTGGCATGGGCAACACCACAGAAAGCGGCGGCAGATTGCCGGTCGCAGTCCAGGGCCTGCAGGAAATACTGCTCTGCAAGCGCCGGTCGCTCGGTTTTCAGGGCCCAGTAACCCAGGTTGCAGTACTGCTGCGCCTGGCCCGGCTGATGATTCAGGCTCGCGTTGAACAGGCTGTGTGCCTTCTCAAGCTGCCCGTCGTCCATCTCCACACGGCCAAGCAGGCCCAGCCCACCGGCATGCTCCGGCTCCAGAGCCAGCGCCTCGTTCAGATAGCCCCGGCATTCCTGCCGGGCCTTCAGCCGCTGGATGTGGCTGAGGCCGTTGCTGTTGGACTCCCCATAGGCAAGGTTGGCCTGAAGAAGAAGGCGGGCAACCTGGGCCTGTTGGGAATGGGATATCTGTAGTTGATGGTTGGCTTGCATGGGACACCTCATAAAACCTGCCGCGGCAGTCACTGCGATGAAAAAGTAGGTCGGGTTAGCCAGAGGCGTAATCCGACATCACCCGGTCTGCCTTATTAACCCTGTAGCAACTGCAGAACCTGCTGAGGCCTTGCGTTGGCCTGGGCCAGGACGGACAGGCCAGCCTGCTGAAGGACCTGGGTTCGGGCCAACTCGGCGGTTTCCGCCGCGAAATCTGCATCGCGAATTCGGCTGTTTGACGCTGCAAGGTTCTCTGATGTGGTGCTCAGGTTTGCGATGGTTGATTCAAAGCGATTCTGAATGGCGCCGAGTTCGCTCCGAATGGAATTGATGGTTGTTAGCGCACTATCAACCCGTAGAATTGCGTCATTTGCGCCATTGACTGTATCAATGGCTGCCAACTCTAAGTTGTCACCAGCATCTCCAGCCGTAGCCGCAGTATCGGTTCCTGTTGTATCAAGGGCTGTCGTTCCATTGGTGGTGTCGAGAGCAATAGCACTGAGGTCTTGTAACGACTTGATTTCAATAGCCGTTCCGTCGGCAGAAACGATTGCGGAGGCGTTGTCTAACTGACCATTGATAGTCTCGACGGCTTCGGCAATGTTTGTCTCTTCACCCGTGAAAGTGATGGTCTGCGGTGACGATGTCCCGACGGTTACAGAAAGCGTGTCTCCAGCAGCGATGGCGTTTGTTCCGGAGAAATCAACATTCAAGGCCGTGGCTGTTGCGATCGAACCAATATCACTGGCACGAGAGCCGGCGGTTAGATTGATACTGATAGTATCGCCCGTATTGGCCCCAACCTGAAAAGATGCAACGCCAAATGACCCGTCAAGCACTTTCAGACCATTAAATGAAGTTTGGTTTGCGATCCGGTTGATCTCTTCAATTCGTTGCTGAACTTCATTATCCAGTGCTTGCCGGTCTGACTCACTGTTCGTGGCGTTCGCCGACTGGACAGCTAGCTCTCTGATACGTTGGAGGTTTGATACCACTTCGTTTAACGCGCCTTCAGTGGTTTGGGCGAGAGATATGCCGTCGTTTGCGTTTCTCTGAGCAACATTTAGCCCAGAGATTTGAGATTCAAAACGTGTAGATATTGCGAGGCCGGCGGCGTCGTCTTTAGCGGAGTTTATTCGAAGTCCAGACGAAAGGCGTTCCAGAGCTACATTGGCGTCTCTTTGAGTGGAGTTCAGGTTTCGTTGAGCGTTCAAAGACGCAATATTGGTATTGATGATCTGTGGCATGGTAGTTTTCCTTTTATTGCGAACCAACACGCCTTGATGCTCACCCGGAGCCACGGCGTATCCACTGTTGCTGTCTTTTACGGTCAATCAAAATACGTGCCATGCCTGGTTTTTCGGGTGTAAGGTGCTGTTATATAAAATAAAAGTATATTAAGAGGTCTTTGTTTCAAGATTTTTTTGGGGGCAATGTGGAGATTCGGCAAGTTTTTGCCGTTTTCTCGGAGAGTCCAAGCTTTATAGTTTCTTTATGCTTTGACTGGCGCCTTTGCTGCGCCGGCTGAGCCCTGACGGTAGCTTTATTCCTGCGCTTCGTAGGGACCTTGGAGATATGAATGAACGAAAACTACGAGAAAACGATAGAAGAGTTTATCGCCCGTAAAAAGAAAAACCTGACATATTTCAAGACATATCGTCCCGAGCTGTACGATTTTTTCGCAGAGTTTGAGCCCTCCGACTCTGAAGTAGTGATTTCTCCAGAAACTCAGGACGTTGATCTAGTTGTTGGAGGAGAGTCTGTTTACCGTGGTGTAGCAAAAGCGTACTCGATCCAGGAAGTGAAGAGATTTTTGGCGGAGAATCCGAGAGAGAAAAAGATGGTTACCTCGTCTCCGACTTTCTCTGGAGCGTCAGCTGGGAACAGGTTTGCAAGCTACTTCCTTCTTAAGGCGATAGCCCGCTCAAATCTGACCAAAGAGCAGTTCTCTGGATATTACCGAGGTGATTCATTTCCTTCCGTTATTTTCTTGGGATGTGGGTTGGCATATCACATCGAGGAGTTGATCAGAACTTCCAAAGTAATTGATGCTATTGTCTTCGAGCCCAACGCGGAGGTCTTTTACTTGACCCTCTTCACAGTGGATTGGGAAGCGATCTGCAGCAAGTTCAGGGGAAAGGGTCAATCCATCTCCTTCTGCATTGCTACCTCGGATGATCAGGAGAACGTTCGGAGAGTTCTAGGTGCGAAGCTATCAGAATCTGTTCCGCTTTACCCCTATTTCTCGATCTACTACAACCATCTCGGCAGAAGCGAGTTGTATGAGGTCGCCAAAGATCTTGAGCGTGATCTTCCGATAATTGGCGCCAACTGGGGGCATTACGATTTCGAACTTCGTGGTTTGAAGAACGTGATTTTTAATATGAAGGCTGGCGGGAACTATTTGCAACGCGAGCGTTCAGTGCTCAGTGACGTTCCTGTTATCGTAGTAGGGAGCGGGCCGTCTATTGATCAGCGTATCAGTGATATCCGGAAAGCTAGGGATAGAGTTGTGGTGGTCAGTGCGGGAACAGGATTACGGGCTTTGCTGGTTAACGGTATCAGGCCTGATTTCCACGTTGAACTTGATGCTGACTACATGATCTACGAGATGCTGAAAGATCTCTCGGAACTTCACGGGTTGGCTGGCATCACTTTGATCGCATCGATTAGCGTAAATCCGTTGGTTCAATCTTTGTTCGAGAGGCATAGTTTTTTCTTCCCCAAAAAATCTTATATTCCCTTGTTTTTTGGGGTGACCGATTCGAATTTTGACTACTGCAATCCAACCTGTACCAACGCTGCACTAGTTCTCTCTTATGAGATTGGTTATCGCAATATCTATCTGTTTGGCACTGATTATGGGCAAAAGACGAAAGAAGCCCATCACTCAAAATACTCTGTTTATGGGAATGAGAAGTCGTCTGAATTCAGTAGCCAGTTTCGAAAAGAGATGCATGGAAGTAACGAAAAAAGGCCGCTGTTTCCAGTTCCGGGTGTAGATGGTGGG
This sequence comes from Marinobacter sp. ST-43, assembly GCF_030541085.1. NCBI lineage: Bacteria > Pseudomonadati > Pseudomonadota > Gammaproteobacteria > Pseudomonadales > Marinobacteraceae > Marinobacter > Marinobacter sp. ST-43. The sequence goes on along the minus strand of NZ_JASSVO010000002.1, from coordinate 15,551 downwards.
ACCGTACTTACGCGAGCCGACTATTACTCAGCGAAGCGATCGGTAGAGCAGTTCCTTGCAGAAGTTCCGACGCCTGCGGACGGTCTGCAGGTGTTCAATTGCTCAGACGGTGCAGAGATAGAGGGGGTTTCGTGGCTGTCCAAGGAGAGCTTTCTCCGGGACGTCCTTGGGAGGGATGCTGGGGATGATTCCAGAGAAAAGGGTTGCCTTGATCTCTCCACATCGCCCTTGCCAAATGAAGATTTGAGCAAGAAGTTGCGTGATCTAAGTGAGGAGATCAGATCCTCTGCCCAGCACTTCAGTTCGATACTCCGACATAGCCGATTGGAAGGACGGTCTGATCTGATTGTGGCTTCCAATGAGGTTCGTAGCTATCTAAATAGAGTAGGTGCGCACAGCGGCAGGGAATCCTCTGTTACCGTCCAGTTGATTGGTTGGCAGATGATGAAGGGGACGATTCAGCGTTTCCTTCAGATAGGAATGTGTCATGGGCTTGCCTGCAAGTCGGATGATGAGTTGGTTGAGTTCTCGAAAAAATGGAGGGATGTGTTTGTTCAGTTTCTGGCAAGCCTTCCAAGGCACTTTGACTCAGTTGTGTTCAGAGATTGCGCGCCGGAGGAAGATTCGATGACATCAAGCAGACTTGTGAATCCAGAGCCTGGAGTGCCCTCTGAGTGGGATTCAGACTAGAGTTACGCATCGTTACATTTTTTTTGTTCAGCTCGTTAAAGTAAAAACCAAGCAGGCCGTTAAGAGGGGTAACGGGGCCGGACAGCTAAAAAGAGTTCGCGGTCCTTCCTTGAGAGACACAGATAAAATCTACAGGAGATCAACCATGGCTCTCGGTATCAATACTAACGTTGCCTCACTTAGTGCTCAAAACCAGCTGAGCAATTCCCAGCAGCTGTCCAATCAGGCTTTGGAGCGTCTTTCTTCTGGTTTGCGGATCAATTCTGCCAAAGATGATGCGGCCGGCCTTGCGATTTCAACCCGCTTCGATACTCAGATTCGTGGCCTCACTGTCGCCCAGCGAAATGCCAATGACGGGATTTCCATGTCGCAGACTGCAGAAGGTGGTCTGAATGAAACTGTGAACAACCTCCAGCGGATTCGTGAGCTGGCTGTTCAGGCAGTCAACGGCTCTAACACAGACAGTGACAGGGCTGCCCTGCAAGCTGAAGTGGATCAGCGTGTTGCTGAGGTTGGGCGGATTGCGACAGATACTAAGTTCAACGGACTCAATGTTCTTACTGGTACAGAAGGTACTCTTTCCTTCCAGGTAGGCGCTAATGCTGGCGAGAAGATTGATATTGACTTCGACGTCACTATGACTGCCTCCGGTCTGGGTGTAAGTGGTCTTGATATCAGTTCCTCGGCTGGCGCTGCGAGTGATGCTTTGGCAACGATTGACGCCGCACTTTCAAAGGTAAACGGTTTCCGTGCTGACCTTGGTGCTGTTCAAAACCGATTTGAAAGCACTGTTAACAACCTCGGCACAAACATTGAAAGCCTCAGTGCTTCCAATAGCCGAATCCTTGACGCGGATTTCGCTGCTGAAACCGCTAAGCTCGCTAAAGCGAACGTTCTGCAGCAGGCTGGTATCTCAGTACTCGCCCAGGCGAATGCTCGACCCAACCAGGTTCTGTCTCTCCTGCAGTAAATGAGGCGTTGCGACGCTGACCGGCTTTTCTCAACAGAAAGGTCGGTTGGCGTCGTAAAAGGAAAATGAGGTGAGCTATGAATGACGTGAACCTGAACAGCCCGGATTTGAAGCTGGTTCGCTCCAGTGAGCAAGCTCCGGCTCGGGCGTCTGCGTCACCTCTGGCTGAAGGGAGGAATGTCTCCGCTCAAGCCAATACTTCTGCTCCGGGTAGGGTGGCTTCTACCGAACTGACCGAATATTCTTCTCTGGTGTTCTCTGCAACTGGTCGCATGCAGCAGACAGAAGCCAACCGGGAAGAGCTTGATCAAGCCGTTTCTAAACTTAATGATTTTGTCCAGAATGTTCAGAGAGATCTGCAGTTTGAGGTGAACAGTGACTCGGGACAAACTGTTGTTAGAGTGGTTGATCAAGAAACCCAAGAGGTCATTCGCCAAATTCCGGATGAGGTAGCTTTGAGGTTGGCAGAAAAATTGCAGCAGGATGAACCACTAACTCTGTTCGAGGTGAAAGTGTAGGCCGACTGATCGGTGGCCTTTCCTTGGGCGACGTTTGTTAGGTGCCGCCGTGTCTGAGAAAGGCTCGGCGGCACTTACAAATATGCAATGAGTCAGGATTACATTTCTTTGCATTTTGGTATTTGGTAAGAGGCAAAGAATTGCCGGAATTTGCCGATATACTTGTTAAGTGGAATAGAGAGCCTTTCAGGAGGCGATTCGTATGGCATCAATTACATCGTTAGGCGCCGGGTCCGGTATTTTTAGCGCGGATTTGGTCGATCAGTTGGTCAATGCGGAGCGCCAACCAACAGAGGTTCGTCTAGACAGAAAGCAGCAGGAAACGCAGGCCAAGATTTCGGCCTTTGGTGCATTGCGGAACGCCCTGGAGTCTCTAAGGTCTCCGATCGAGAAGCTAAGCTCGACGGATGGAATGAAAGCATTGACTGCCTCTTCGTCGAACGACGCGGTTGCTGATGTCACCGTCGATGCCTCGGTTGCGAGTCGGGGCTCTTACAATATCGAAGTTACGCAGCTTGCCCGGGCGCAATCCCTTGCTTCCTCTGAATTTGCTGACCGCGACACGACCACGGTTGGAACTGGAACTCTCAGAATTAGTGTGGGCGGGTCAACTACTGAGGTGGTCGTTGATGGAAGCAATAACACGCTTCAGGGGCTCGCCGATTCCATAAATGAGGCAAATGCCGGTGTATCCGCTGGAGTGGTCGACACGGGGTCTGGCTTTCGCCTTGTTCTTTCCTCGAACGAAAGCGGTGTGGACAACGCTATTCAAGTATCAGTAACAGATGACGACGGAAACAACTCCGATGCTGCTGGACTATCCCAGTTTTCGTTTGGCGGCGGAGCCTCCAATCTTGAGGAGACCGTGCAGGCCAAGGATGCTCTGCTTGAAGTAAATGGGATTGCGATCAGTCGCCCGACAAACCGGGTCGAGGGCGTTGTTGATGGGGTTGTTTTTGACGTCAAGACAGTCGGAACGACATCGGTTAACGTGGCTCGCGATTCTGATGCGGTTGCAGGTCGAGTTCAGGACTTTGTGGACAAGTTCAATGCACTTAGGGGTATTATTCAGCAGGCGTCTGGCTACAATGCCGACGCTGGGGTTGGGGGAGTCCTGTCCGGCGATTCCAGTGTTAGGTCGATACAAAACGATCTGAGGTCTTCTTTAACGGCTATCCCTTCTGGTCTCGAAAACTCTCCCGTGCGTACTTTGGCTGACATCGGGATAAAAACGGATCCCAGCACTGGGAGGCTTGAGTTCGATCAGGCGGTCTTCAAGGAGAAGCTGGAGGCTAACCCAGAGTCGGTTACAGCTCTTTTCGCAGAGCAGGATGGCGCTGACGGTATCGCTGCGAAAATCGAAGATACGATAGCAGGTTTTCTTTCAAGCGATGGGTTGCTGTCTACCCGTACTGAGGGACTGAACCGGACCCTCGAGGATATTCAGGATCAAAGAGATCGTCTGGATCTGCGTATCGAGGCGTATCAGGAGAGGCTGGTACGGCAATTTTCGGCAGCAGATTCCCTGATCGCTCAGCTTAACAGCACGGGTGATTATGTGAGCCAACAATTAGCGTCAATTGCTCCTCAGAGCACTGGCCAGGCCTAAAGCAAAGCTGAATTTTAAGAGGTTTCCTATGAACGGCCTTCAGCAATACCAGCGAATCAATGCCCAAACCAGTATTACTGATGCGGACCCGCACAAGTTGATTCAACTTCTGTACAGCGGTGCACTTGAACGTATCAACATGGCCAAGGCCAAAATACAGGCGAGGGATTACGATGCTAAAGGCAGGTTGATCTTAAAGGCGATTGACATTGTCGCAGGGCTGCGTGGGTTTCTCGACAAGGAGCGGGGTGGGGATCTCGCAGAGCGACTTGATGCGCTTTACGAGTACATGGAGAAGGCGCTCTGGCAGGCAAACGCTCATAATGACATTGAAAAATTGGATGAGGTTTCAGGGCTGCTCCGTTCCATCAAGGAAGGCTGGGACGGCATTCGCGAAGAGGCGATGAGCCAACAGCAAGCTATTTGAATCAAAGAATTTGCTGTATCTATTAGGAGTCGAGTGGGGGCACCGACTCCGATGTTTCCTCTTGAGCTGCTAATACCCCGGCCCAATAGCCATTCCCCCCGCTGTCCCGTACAATAGCGCCCTTATTTTCAACACATCCATTCTGTTCAGTCTGGAGCAAGGGCATGTCTGATATTAAAAAGGTGGTGCTGGCCTATTCCGGTGGCCTGGATACTTCCGTCATCGTTCGGTGGTTGCAGGATACCTATAACTGTGAGGTGGTAACCTTTACCGCCGATATTGGTCAGGGCGAGGAAGTGGAACCGGCGCGTGCGAAAGCCGAAGCGCTGGGCGTTAAGGAAATCTACATTGAGGACCTGCGCGAGGAGTTTGTGCGCGATTACGTGTTCCCGATGTTCCGCGCCAATACCATCTACGAAGGCGAGTACCTGCTGGGTACCTCGATCGCCCGCCCGCTGATTGCCAAGCGCCTGATCGACATTGCCAACGAGACTGGTGCAGACGCCATCTCTCACGGTGCTACCGGTAAAGGTAACGACCAGGTTCGGTTCGAGCTTGGCGCCTATGCCCTGAAGCCCGGCGTGAAGGTGATCGCTCCCTGGCGTGAGTGGGATCTGAACTCCCGCGAGAAGCTGCTCAAGTACTGTGAAGAGCGCAACATTCCGGTGGAAATGAAGAAGGGCAAGAGCCCGTACTCCATGGACGCCAACCTGCTGCACATCTCCTACGAAGGCATCAACCTGGAAGACCCGTGGGCGGAAGCCGAGGAAGACATGTGGCGCTGGAGCGTCTCTCCGGAAGCCGCGCCGGATAAGCCCACCTACGTGGAACTCACCTACAGGAAAGGCGACATCGTTGCCGTTGATGGTCAGGAAATGAAGCCCCACGTGGTGCTGGAAACCCTGAACAAGCTGGCCGGTGAAAATGGTATTGGCCGCCTGGACATCGTCGAGAACCGCTACGTGGGCATGAAGTCCCGCGGCTGTTACGAAACCCCGGGTGGTACCATCATGCTGCGCGCCCACCGCGCCATCGAGTCCATTACTCTGGACCGTGAGGTGGCACACCTGAAAGACAGCCTGATGCCGCGCTATGCCGAGGTGATCTACAACGGTTACTGGTGGTCTCCGGAGCGTGAAGCCCTGCAGGCGCTGATCGACCAGACCCAGAACTACGTGAACGGCACCGTTCGCCTGAAGCTGTACAAGGGTAATGTGGACGTGGTCGGCCGTAAATCTGACGATTCTCTGTTCGATGAGAAGATCGCCACCTTTGAAGAAGACCAGGGTGCGTACGATCAGAAAGATGCGGAAGGCTTTATCAAGCTGAACGCGCTGCGCCTGCGGATTGCCGCTGGCAAAGGTCGCAAGCTTTGATGGTCTGTTGATGCCCTGAAAACGCCCGGTTCATAACCGGGCGTTTCTGTTTATACTTTTCAAATAATTCCAACAACGAAAGTCGTCACCATGAATGCGTTGGGCACAGCTTCCGTGGCCGCTTTGCGGCAGTATGTTCGCTACGCCGACGCCAAAGGTATCGCGGTTGATTCGCTGTTTGAAAAGGCGGGCTTGAAGCCGGAGATTCTGAATTCCGATGAGGGCCGAATCGGCGGCGAACAGCTCCAGGCGTTCATTCACCTTCTGGCCGAACATACCGGTAACCCGGTATTGGGATTGGAGACCGGCGACTATGTGCAACCCGGTTCCTACAGTGTGCTGGGTTACATCACCATGAGCTGCGCCACGTTGGGGGAAGCGGTTACCCGTATTGCGCCCTACGAGAAGCTGGTGGGGGATATGGGTACCACCCGCCTCAAGATGAAGGGCGATTCCGCGACACTGATCTGGACCTGCAATTTTACCGATCCTGTGGTGTGGCCCCAGGTGGTGGACAATGTCTTTGCCTCCTGGATCAACTATGCGCGATGGCTGGCAGACAGCGCGGACGCCACGCCGCTGGAAGTTCGCCTGAGGCGGCCTTCTCCCGGCCCGGAGCATGAGAAGGCCTATGCTTTGCGCTGGCAATGCCCTGTACAGTTTGATGCAGAGGAGGACAGTGTCACCTTTGCTCAGGCACTGCTCGCAACCCGCCTGCGTCAGCCAGACCCGCTATTGCGAAAAACCCTGGAAGCACACGCATTGTCTCAGTTGGCGTTGCTCGACACCGACACGGATCTGACCAGCAAGGTAAAGCAAAGTATCCAGAAACAGCTCGCCGAGGGCATTACCCGTCAGGATATGGTCGCCGAGGATCTGGGGATGACCAGCCGTACCTTACAGCGAAAGCTGAGCCAGGAAGGGATGTCTTATCAGAAGTTGCTGGATGAGGTGCGCCAGCAGATGGCGGAGGACTATTTGCAGAATACCGACATGAGTATTCCGGATATTGCCTTGCGCCTGGGCTACAGCGAAACCACGTCGTTTCATCGAAAGTTCAAGGCAGCGACGGGTAAGACGCCGGGGGATTTTCGCAGGCAATAAAAAAGCCAGCTTATAAAAGCTGGCTTAAGAAATTCGGAAAGAACGAAAGTGCCTGAAAAATTCGTTGATCCTGAGGAATCCACCTGCGGTACCCATATGGCGGCGGAGGTACTACTCGGCTCCTCCGCCATGGGTGGATACTGCTTGATTCCACAATGCCAGAATAAGCCTGATCGCCTTTCCTGTCTGTTTGTGAAGTGTGTCCCAGTGTTACTGTTTGTGATCGCTACACACCTGCCCGTATCTCCGGGGTGGTTTCGGTGAAACGACGGGTTTCATAGGCATCTACCAATCCTTGCACGGCTGTGCGCTCCAAATCCTGTACTGTTGGCGTGCCGTCCTGGGCATCGGCTTTGCACAGGGCCATACCGGCCTCCACAGAGATGAAGCCGGCGGTGGTTTTCAAGGCTTTGTGGTTGATGCCGTCAAAAATGCGCCGGAACGCGGTGGTGGTGCAGTGATCACTGTTGGGAAAGTAGGAGACAATCGCAAACTGGTTATCACCCACCCGGCACAGGGCATCAATCGGGCGAATCAATGTGCTCAGGCGCCGGGCGATGCCGATCGACAGTTCGCTCATCACGCTGGGCGGATGTTTGCGCTTCAGCTCTTGCCAGTTACGGATGCCGCACATCACGTAGGCGGTTGACCCGCCCCGGGATTCGGCGTGGCGCAGGGTTTTCTGCAAGCGCTGGCGCGCGTATTTGTTGTTGGTCAGCCCGGTTTCCAGATCAATGATGTTGCTGGATTCCAGTTCCCGGTTGTTCTCCACCAGCAGGGCGTTGGCGCGCAGCAGGGTGTTCTGCCGGTCTGCCATGCGGTCCGCCGCAAAGATACGGGGGATGAGCTGTTTGGTCATGTCTGATTTGTAGATGAAGTCGTCCACACCCCGGTCGAACGCTTCTGACAGGGCTTCCACGCTCTCGCGGGCGGTGAGCAGAATCACATAGGTGTAGTGGTTGTTCTGCTCGTCTTGCTGGCGCACCTGGTCGGTAAGCTGCAGGCCGTCCATTTCCGGCATCAGCCAGTCTGCAATCAGTACGCTGACCGGGCGTTGTTCCATGAGTTTCAGGGCAGCCGGTGCGTTGTTGGCGATGCGTATGTCGCGGTATCCGGCATTTCGCAGCGTACGGCCCACCACCATACTGCTGAATTTGGCGTCGTCTACTACGAGAATGGGAAGATCGAGGTTTGGCATTGTTTGTCTACTTCTTACCAGTCCATTGTCAGATGCGGTTCGCCACAGCTCTTGGTATTCTTGGCGGTTTCGAACATCCGTAATCAAATTGTCGCCACAGTATACCCCTCCGTGGCCTTTGGAGAATAACGACTATGCCTTCTTTTGACATTGTTTCAGAAATCGAAATGCACGAAGTTACCAACGCGGTGGACCAGGCCAAGCGTGAACTGGGTAACCGCTGGGATTTCAAGAATGTTGAGGCGGACATCGAACTGGAAGACAAGCGCCTGACGCTGAGCGCCGAGCAGGAGTTCCAGCTGGAGCAATTGGTGGACATGATGCGAATGGCCTTTGCCAAGCGCAACATCGACACGCGTGCCCTGTCGGAAGATGGCGAAAGCAAAGCGGGCAAGCTGGTGAAGCAGCATTTCACCCTGAAGCAGGGTATTGAAACGGACATGGCCAAGAAGATCGTGAAGATGATCAAAGAGCAGAAGATGAAAGTGCAGGCCAGCATTCAGGGCGACAAGGTACGGGTTACCGGCAAGAAACGGGACGACCTGCAGGAAGCCATTGCCATGTTGCGTGAGGCAGAACTGGACATCCCGCTGCAGTTCAACAACTTTCGCGACTGATTCGGAGAGGCTCTTATTTATCTTCCCCCCAATGTTGTAGCCCTGATTCGGGATACCGCCTACACCTACACCCGCTGGCAAGTAATTGCCATGTTGTTTCTCGGGTTCTCGGCGGGGCTGCCCTTTCTGCTGGTGTTTTCCACCCTCAATGCCCGCCTGGCAGACGTTGGGGTGGAGACCGCCACCATCGGTTTTTTCAGCTGGCTTGGCATTACCTATTCCATCAAGGTGTTCTGGGCGCCGGTGGTGGACCGGCTGAAACTGCCGGTGCTGGACCGTTTATTTGGCAAGCGCCGCAGCTGGATTCTGCTGGCCCAGGCGGGCATTGCCACCGGGTTGTACCTGATGTCCCAGACGAACGCCCTGGCGGCTCCGGAGACACTGGCGTTGTTCGGATTGTTGGTGGCTTTTTCCTCCGCCACGCAGGATGTGGCCATTGATGCCTATCGCATTGAGATTGCTCAGGAGCGCCTGCAGGCGGCGTTAGCGGCCACATACATCTTTGGTTATCGGCTGGCGTTGCTGGTGGCTGGCGCCGGTGCACTGTATGTGGCGGAGTTCTGGTCCTGGGAAGTGTCGTATAAGGTGATGGCAGCGCTGGTGGGTGTGGGTGCCCTGACGGTTCTGATCGTGAAAGAGCCGGAAGTAAACCATTTTGCGGCTGCGCAGGACATTGCCCATCGAATTGAGGAAGAGGTGGAGAAACGAAGCCACCTGCCGGAACGCCTGGCCAGGTTAACTGGCTGGTTCTATGCCGCGGTGGCTGGCCCGTTTCTGGACTTCTTCCGTCGGTATCGGGAGCTGGCGGTGGCCATTCTGGTGCTGGTGGCGGTGTATCGCATTTCGGATATTGCCATGGGGGTGATGGCCAATCCGTTCTATCTGGATTTTATGGGTTTCAGTAAAACCCAGGTGGCCGATGTCACCAAGGTGTTCGGGTTTTTTATGACCATTGTTGGCTCCATGGTCGGTGGGGTGCTGGTGGTGCGCTATGGCGTGCGCCGGATACTGCTGGCAGGTGCCGTCATGACGGCGGCAACCAATCTTCTATTCGTGCTGCTAGCCCAGCAACCACCGGATATCGCGGCGCTGGCCTTGGTGGTAAGTGCCGATAACCTCAGTGGCGGTATTGCCAACGTGGCGCTGATTGCCTGGCTGTCCAGCATGACCAGTGCCTCGTTCACCGCCACCCAGTATGCCTTGTTCAGCTCGCTGATGACGCTGCCGGGCAAGTTCCTGGGGGGCTTTTCCGGGATTGTGGTGGCGAACTTTGGCTACGCCGAGTTCTTCCTGATTGCGGGGTTGATGGGCGTGCCTGCGATTCTTCTGGTGCTGTTTATGATGCGACACGGCGCCAGGCTGGATGCGCTGGCGCCAGTCAAACATGAGGAAGATGCCCTGGTGAAATAGCGGCCGTTCAGGAAGAGCAGCTGATGTTCAGATGTTTCCCCCAATCCGGTGGCAGGGCAGCGTATTTCTCATACTCGGGTTGCTCATCAAAGGGCTTTTCCAACACCTTGAGCAGTTCCTTCATTGGCTCATAGTCGCCGTTCTGCGCCTCCAGGATGACTTGCTGGGCCAGGTAGTTGCGCAGAATGTACTTCGGGTTTACCCGGCGCATGGTGTATTCCCGTTCATCGTGGCCACGGCTTTCCTTCTGTAGTCTGGCTTCGTAACGTTCCAGCCACTCGTCAGCCACGCTGCGGTCTGCGAACAGATCACGAACCGGCGCGGTGCCATGGTCGTGCAGGTTGGACAGGCCGCGGAAAAACCGGGTGTAGTCCACGCGGTGTTCGTGGAGCATGCTGAAGGTGTCCATGATCAGGCCCATATCTGACCCATCCGCTTCCTCCAGCCCCAGCTTGGCGAGCATCTGGTGTTTGAAATGCTCGTTGTAGGCGGTTTCATAGCGTCGCAGTCCCCGGCGAACGGTATCTTCGTCCATGATCGGCAACAACGCATTGGCCAGGTACTGACAGTTGATAAAGCCTACCTGGGGCTGGCGGTTGTAGGCATAGCGGCCTTCGTGATCGGAGTGATTGCAAACGAAGCCGGCGTCGAAATCGTCCAGGAAGGCGAAGGGGCCATAGTCAAAAGTGTCTCCGATAATGGACATATTGTCGCTGTTCATCACCCCATGGCAGAAACCAACGGCCTGCCATTTCGCAATTAGTCTGGCGGTGCGTTCCACCACTTCCTCAAACCAGCGGGCGTAGCGTTGGTCCTCCGGCAAGCTGATCAGTTGAGGGAAGTGCAGGGCAATCACATGCTCTAGCAGTGTTTTCAGGGCGTCCGGCCCTTCATGGTGGGCTGCAAACTCGAAGTGGCCAAACCGGATGTGGCTTTTCGCTACCCGCATCAAAGCGGCGGCGGTTTCAATAGATTCCCGGCGCACCGGGTCTTTGGCGCTGATCATGAACAACGCCCGGGTGGTGGGAATTCCCAGGCCATGCATGGCCTCACTGCACAGATACTCACGAATGGTTGACCGGAGTACTGCCCGGCCATCGCCGAAGCGGGAGTAGGGCGTGGTGCCTGCCCCTTTCAGGTGCCAGTCCCAGCGTGTACCGTCCGGTCCCACGGTTTCCCAGAGTAAGAGGCCGCGGCCATCGCCCAGTTCCGGGTTGTACATGCCGAACTGATGCCCGGTGTACTTCATGGCGACCGGGTCCATCCCCTCCAGAAGTTCGGCGCCGGCACCAATGGCCGCCCAGTCATTTTCATCCCGCACCAGAAATCCCATATCGCTGGCCAGGGCCTGGTTAAAGCAGACCATTCGCGGTTCAGACAGGGGGGATGGCTGCACCCGACTGTAGAAGCTGTCCGGTAATTCCAGGTAGCGATGTTCCACCTGAAAGCTGTTGTTGCTCATAAAACGACCTGGCTTTGGTATGAATACTGCGTATGTATAGGGTTGAAGCCTAACAACAGATTGCAGAGCAGGTGAACCAAATGCAACCACACCTGATAGTTTTCACCGACCTGGACGGCACCTTGCTGGACCATCACAGCTACAGCTGGCGGGCCGCATCGCCGGCCATGGCAAAGTTGGCCGCTAACGGTATCCCCTTGATTTTTAACTCCAGTAAAACCGCCGCCGAGATGCGCCATCTGCAAAACGCGATGGGCATACGGGCCCCCTTTATCGTCGAGAACGGTGCGGCGGCGGTTATCCCGGCGGGCTGTCTGGGCCGCACCGAAGAACAGGTGATGAATTTTGGAGCAGATCACCAGCAGGTCCTTCGCACGCTTATGGTGCAGAGAAAGGCAGGTGCACAGTTTCGGGGCTTTTCGGATATGGCGGATGCGGAACTGGCGGAGGTTACGGGCCTGGATGAGGTGGAGGCCTCTCGGGCCCGGCAGCGCCTGGGTACGGAGCCGCTGATCTGGCAAGGCAGTGACCCGGAGCTGGACCAATTCAGTGCGGCACTGGGTCGTGAGGGGCTCCGTCTGGTGCAGGGGGGCCGCTTCTGGCACGCCATGGGGCGCTTCGACAAAGCCGAGGGGGCCCGCTTTTTGCTGGAGCAATACCGGGAGCACTATCGGGGCGAGCCGCTAGTCACCATCGCATTGGGAGACAGCCCGAACGACCAGCGCATGCTGGAGGCCGCGGATATCCCGGTGGTGATTCGCGGGGTGAACAGCGATCAGGTCCAGTTGCCATCGCAGAAGCACCCCATGCGCTCCCTGAAGCCCGGCCCGGAGGGATGGAACGAATGCGTACTCAATCTTCTTTTCGAGTACGGCTACTAGGCCGCCAGGCGTGGCCAAAAGCATAGGAGAGGCGCCATGGGCGACTTTTACCAGAATGGCATAGTAACGACCCTGCACAATCTTGTGCGACGACCGGTAGAAGACATCGAGGCCGATCTGCTTCAGTTCCGTAAAGCGCGGCCCATGTCACTGGTGTTGCCGTCGCTGTATTCAGAGCTGGAAGGCCCCGCCCTGAAACACATTGTCCAGGAGCTGGCAAAGGTGCCTTATCTGGAAGAAATCGTGATCGGGCTCGATCGTGCCGATGAAGCACAATACCGGCACGCATTGGAGTACTTCTCCGAGCTGCCTCAGCCGTTCAAGGTACTGTGGAACGATGGGCCGCGTTTGCGGGCCATCGACCTCAAACTTCGCGAGCAGGGCCTGGCCCCAACTGAAATGGGCAAGGGGCGGAATGTCTGGTACTGCTTCGGTTATGTGCTGGCCTCCGGAGTGAGCAAATCGGTGGCGTTGCATGATTGCGATATCCTGACCTACTCGCGGGACCTGCTGGCACGGTTGATTTACCCGGTGGCCAACCCTGGATTCAACTACATGTTCTGTAAGGGCTATTACGCCCGGGTCGCCGACAGCAAGATGAATGGCCGTGTCAGTCGCCTGCTGGTAACCCCGTTGATCCGTGCCCTGAAAAAAGTCTGCGGCCCGAACGATTTTCTCGACTACCTCGACAGCTACCGCTATCCCCTGGCCGGAGAATTCTCGTTCCGCACAGATGTTATCAATGACCTGCGCATTCCCAGTGACTGGGGGCTCGAGATTGGTGTGCTCTCGGAGATGAAACGAAACTACGCCACTAATCGCCTGTGCCAGGTGGATATTGCTGATGTCTACGATCACAAGCATCAGGATCTCTCGCCGGAGGATGCCAGCCGAGGGCTGTCCAAAATGAGTGTGGATATCGCCAAGGCCCTGTTCCGAAAGCTGGCCACCAATGGCGAAGTGTTCTCCAATGAAAAGTTCCGCACCATCAAGGCGACCTATTTCCGTATTGCTCTGGATTTTGTGGAAACCTATCAGAACGACGCCGTGATCAACGGGCTCGGCTTTGATCGGCACAAGGAAGAAAAGGCGGTGGAATTGTTTGCCCAGAATGTGATGCGCGCCGGTGCCTACTTCCTGGATAACCCCATGGACACCCCCTTCATCCCCAGCTGGAACCGGGTGACCAGTGCCATTCCGGACATTCGTGAGCAACTGCTGGAGGCTGTTGAACTGGACAATCAGGAATATCGGCCATGACTCAGCCACTGAAGAGCAAGCTGCAAGGTATGCTCGAGGTCGTCTATCCCTCGGTAGATTGTGACTTTCTGGCGGAGCAGTTACTGGCCACCATGGGGCTGGCGCCCAATGCCGACGCCCCACCGGCCCACCAGAACCATTGGGACGAAACCGATGTGTTGCTGATAACCTACGCGGACACGCTCCAGCAACCGGACGAGAAGCCACTGGTGACGCTCAAGCGCTTCCTGGATGACTGCCTTGAGGACTCCGTTTCCGCGGTGCACATACTGCCCTTTTTTCCCTTCAGCTCTGATGATGGCTTTTCGGTGATGGATTACCTGGCGGTGAATGAGAGTCACGGTGGCTGGCCGGAAATTGAGGCCATTGCCCGGGACTACAAGTTGATGTCCGATCTTGTGATCAACCACATGTCGGCCCGCAGCCGGTGGTTCGAAAACTATAAGAAGCGCATCGACCCGGGTAAGGACTATTTCTTTGAAGGCAACCCGAAAGACGACCTCAGCCAGGTAGTGAGGCCACGTACGTCGCCGCTGCTCAATCCGGTGCAGACCGACGACGGCGAGCGCTATGTGTGGTGCACCTTCAGTGACGATCAGGTAGACCTGAACTTTGCCAACCCGCAGGTATTGTTGGAGTTTGCGGGGATCATCCGCCAATACCTGAAAAGGGGTGTGATGATTTTCCGTATGGATGCCGTGGCCTTTCTCTGGAAAGAGCCGGGCACGCCGTGTATTCACCTGCAGCAAACCCACGAGCTGATCAAAATTCTGCGCTTGCTGATTGAACATCACACGCCGGACGCGGTGGTGATTACCGAAACCAACGTGCCTAACCGGGAGAACCTGACTTATTTTGGCAATGCCAACGAAGCCCACGCCATCTATAACTTTTCGTTGCCGCCTCTGCTGATCAACACGCTGGTGACCGGCAATTGCCGACATCTGAAAACCTGGCTGATGAGTATGCCCCCGGCGCAGCTGGGCACCACCTATCTGAACTTTATCGCTTCCCACGACGGCGTTGGACTGCGGCCCACAGATGGCCTGCTGACTGAAGATGAAAAGCAACGCCTGATCAACACCATGGAGTCGTTTGGGGGTAAGGTGTCCTACCGCCGGACGGCCGACGGGCGGGATCAGCCCTATGAGATGAACATTGCGCTCTGGGATGCCCTCAAAGGAACCGCAGAAGGCGGTGCTGACCACTGGCAGCTCGCGAGATTCCTGTGTGCGCATACCATCATGCTGGCTCTCGAGGGCATTCCCGCCTTTTATATTCACAGCTTGCTGGCCACGGAGAACGATCAGGCGCGGGTGGAGCATACCGGGCGCCTGCGCTCCATTAACCGCAGTCAATGGCAGTTGTCGCAACTGGAGGAAACCCTCGCAGATCCACTGACCCACCACAGCAAGGCATTCCGGGAGCTGAAGCGTTTGATTGCCATACGCCGCGCTCAACCTGCGTTCCATCCGAACGCCACGCAGTTCACCTTGCACCTGGGGTTGCAGTTGTTCGGGTTCTGGCGCCAGAGCATGCGACGGGAGCAGTCGGTGTTCTGTATCCATAACATCAGTCCCGAGGTGCAGCAGGTGGCGCTCAGTGATATCAATCTGATCGGAACGGATCGCTGGGTAGACTTGATCTCCGGAATGGAGGTGGATGATCTGGCTGGATCAATCACCCTGAAGCCGTATCAGAGTGTGTGGTTGTCCAACCAGCAGAGACGCTGAGCGTTAAGGCGAATGCCTCAGGAATGAGGCATGGTTGGTTTGTATTCTGCAGGTCGGTGGTTATAATCGGGACTGCTCAGGATGAGTCAGTTCAACATAATCTTCAGGGATCGAAGTCATGCCCCAGGCAAGCGGATTGCAGTTCACCGCCCGTGTAGGCGAATTCCCCTCGGACCACTTTGTCGTTGTCGGCTTCGCGCTGACCGAACGGCTGTCTGATCTGTTCCATGGCCGGTTACAGCTGGCCAGCACCGACCCGGATGTGGCCGCCGCCGATGTACTGGAACAGCCGGTAG
>NZ_JASSVO010000029.1:0-29384 GCF_030541085.1 Marinobacter sp. ST-43 | reverse complement strand
CCGGCTAGTGGTTCCCCTTGCCGGGCCCACAGGGGACTTGCACCCCCAAGTCATCCGGCCAGCACCACCTGTACCGGAACAGCGCCCGTCAAGGCGCTACGCGCCATGCCTGGCGCACTACAAAAAAGGCCCGCAGTGCGGGCCTTTCTGTAAGTTTCACCGAATCGGGGAAACTTAGATCTTGCCAACCAGGTCCAGAGACGGAGCCAGAGTTTCTTCGCCTTCTTTCCACTTGGCCGGGCAAACTTCGCCAGGATGGTTGCGAACGTACTGGGCAGCTTTAACCTTGCGCAGCAGGTCGTCTGCGTCACGGCCGATGCCTTCGGCAGTGATTTCAACAGCCTGGATGATACCGTCCGGATCGATCAGGAAGGTAGCGCGGTCTGCCAGGCCCTGGCCTTCACGCATAACACCGAAGTTGTTGGTGATGGTGCCAGTCTGGTCGCCAACCATGTAGTAGTTGATCTTGCCGATGGTCTCGGAAGTGTCGTGCCATGCTTTGTGGGTGAAGTGAGTATCAGTAGATACAGAGAACACTTCTACACCCAGCTTCTGCAGCTCTTCGTACTTGTCAGCCACGTCGCCCAGCTCGGTCGGGCACACGAAGGTGAAGTCGGCCGGGTAGAAGAAGAAGATGGCCCACTTGCCTTTAACGTCGGCTTCAGAAATTTCTACGAACTCGCCCTGCTTGAATGCGGTGGCGTTGAACGGTTTGATTTCGCTGTTAACGATACCCATCTCAGAATAACTCCTGTCGGTTCATTTAACTGATGGTTTGGAAACGATGCACAAGATACGGGTTTGACCATCTGAGTGAAAATTGATTATTTCCAATCTCAGCATAGGCACAGCCTATATACAGCCATCAACTTCGGCTAAACATGGCGGCCAAAAGCCTTCCGGGCCTTCAGCCACCTGCCATTGATATGGGGCCTTAACCTGCAAGTTCAATCTTGCGGAAGTCCAGAATATTTTCTTTTGGTGACGTTTGAATGGCAGCCACCTCTGAACGTTTCCTAAGCAGGATATAACCAAAGCAGCCGAAGTAGAGCGCAATGACCAGCGCACCCACCCACTGAATCCGCAGGAAATCCAGCTTGAACAACATGGTCAGCCCGACCATGGCCACCAGGTTGAAGAGCACATAATTCACCCGCCCCAGGCGTTGCGCCGTCAGGTTCAGGTTATCGGTGTAGAGCCGGATCAGGGAATCCAGGGAGTTGATGACCATCAACACGCCCACCGAGATCATGGCGATGTTGGTGAAGGCGGCAATCTTCAGCCCCTCCGCGTGATAGTAATAGAGCACGCTGAACCACACGCCAATGGCAACGGACGGCACAACCAGCATGGCAATCAGCAGCTGCCAGGTTTTGATACCACTCACGAAACGCGCGGTGAACTGACCAATCATGATGCTCCAGGCAAACCACCAGAACAGATAAAACTCGTGGTAGTCGTTGATGGGCAGGACAAAGTGATGGATGTTGGCAAAGTACTCACCGAGCATGCCGGCGGTGCCAAAGAAATCTGCCGGCGAGCCTTTACCCAGAACAAATGCCCGGAACCACATACCCGCAATCAGGGTAATGAACAGCACACTGGAACCAACACTCAGAATGCGGATGTATTTGACCTTGGAGCTGGAATACACCGCCAGCGCAATGGACAGGAACACGATGATGTAGAACGCCGGCACCACCGATTCACCATCACCCAGTTGCGGCAGATACCAGGGCAGATTCACCAGCAGCAGGTAAGCGGTGAACGCGCAGGTGCCGATAATCACCACGTTGTTGACCAGCTTCACCATCGGAATCTCGAAGAACTTCACCCGCGGCTCAATGATGGCAAAGTAGAAGCAGGTCAGGAAATAGAAGCCCCAGATCAGGAAGGCCCAGAACCCGAACTCAATGGCCAGCGGGTTGGCAAAGGCGTATTCCGGGTTTTCAGAGACATTGCCGTAACCACCGAACTCGGTGAGCGGGAACATGATCAGCCCCACATCCAGACCGGAGGTGAACAGGATGGCAATGAAGGTCAGCGTGCGAACCGGCGTAACGCCGATGCACTGCATGTCCCACCACCGATACAGAATCAGGGCTATGGCGGCGAAGGTAAAGATCAGGCCTGTGGATAACCAGAGTGTCATGCGATCTCCCTCCGGTTGTTCCTTGTCATTGTAGTGCACAGCATGGGTGTTCCTCCTCTACTTTGTAAGCGCTGCTTCTTTCGAATCGGACACAAACCCAGGACTTGCCTATCAGTCGCCCGAAAACGGCGGGATGCCGTCGCGCTGATAGGGAAATCCTGAGGGCTTGCTACCCGGGCACCTTGCGTACCCGGGCCGGGACTGCGGTCGCTAGGCCAGCGACCGTTTCGCTTGTCCCGGACGTTGGCGCGCCTGCCATTGGTCATCCATGAAGACCGGCGCGTCCGAAGGTTGCAGGGGCTCCCTGCCCCGGATAAGGTCGGCTGCCCGCTCGGCCACCATGATGGTGGGCGCGTTCAGGTTGCCATTGGGTATGGTCGGGAAGATGGACGAATCCACCACCCGCAGATTCTGGATACCGCGCACGCGGGTTTCCGGGTCTACCACCGCCAGCGCATCAGTGCCCATCTTGCAGGAACAGGACGGGTGATAAGCGCTCTCCACCGCCTGGCGCACGAAGGCATCGATCTGCTCATCGCTCTGCACATCCACACCGGGCTGGATTTCTGCTCCGCGGTACTCGTCCATGGCCGGCTGGTTGATGATCTCCCGGGTCAGGCGCACGCAGTCGCGGAAGCCTTCGCGGTCGGCCTCGTGTTCCAGGTAGTTGAAACGGATGCGCGGGGCCTGTTTGGGGTCGGCAGACTGCACATGCACAAAACCCCGGCTCTTCGGCTTGTTATGACCAATGTGGAGCTGGAAACCGTCGCCATCAAAGGCTTCGCGGCCGTCGTAGCGCATGGCCGCCGGCAGGAAATGGTATTGCAGGTCCGGCCATTCAACGCCGGCCTTGGAGCGGATAAAACCACAGGACTCGAAATGGTTGGTGGCCCCCAGGCCATCCTTGCGCAGAATCCAGCGCACCCCGATCTTGAGCTTGTTCCACCAGTCCAGTTTGCCATTCAGGGAGACCGGCTTCTGGCAGCGGAACTGGAAGTAGAACTCCAGGTGATCCTGCAGGTTCTCACCCACGCCCGGCAGCTCATGCTTCACCTCAATACCGGCCTGCTCCAGCACTTCGCGCTTGCCAATACCCGAAAGCTGCAACAAATGTGGCGAGCCAATAGAACCGGCCGACAGAATCACTTCCTTGGCGGCTTTGGCCTCATGCACCTGGCCGCCCTGCTCATAGCGCACGCCGGTGGCGGTTTTGCCCTCCAGAAGGACCTTATGCACCAGGGCATGGGTGACCACCGTCAGATTCGGCCGCGCCATGGCCGGGCGAAGGTAGGCGTTGGCGGTGGACCAGCGGCGACCGTTCTTCACGGTCATGTGCATGGCGCCAAAACCTTCCTGGCGGGCACCGTTGTAATCATCGGTCTCCAGATAACCGGCATCGACGCCGGCCCGGATGAACGCTGTATACAGCGGGTTGCGCATGTTATTGCCGTTGTTCACACCCAGGGGGCCGGAATTCCCCCGGTAGGCATCGCCGCCGAAGGCCCAGGTTTCCGCCTTCTTGAAATAGGGCAGCACGTTACGGTAGTTCCAGCCGTCGGCACCTTCAGACTGCCACTCGTCGAAATCCCGGGCATGGCCACGGACATACACCATGCCATTGATGGATGACGAACCACCCAGCACCTTGCCCCGGGGGCAATGCATGCGGCGATTGTCCAGATACGGCTCCGGCTCGGTCTCGAACTGCCAGGCGTACTTTTTGGTGTTCATGGGAATGGATAGCGCGGTGGGCATCTGGATGAAGATGCTCTTGTCACTGCCACCGGTTTCCAGCAGCAGCACCCGGTTTTCACTGTCCTCGGTCAGACGGTTAGCCAGCACACAACCGGCTGAGCCCGCACCCACAATGATGTAGTCGTATTGGTTTTCTTTCATACGCGTTCTCCTCTGTGGCCTGCAGGGTTAAAACGGGGCGTCGATGTCTTCCATGCCCACATACACCGACTTGATCCGGGTGTAGTGCGCAATGGTCTCGCGCCCGTTCTCACGACCGATACCGGAGAGTTTGTAGCCACCCACCGGCATTTCCGCCGGGGAGGCACCGTAGCTGTTGATCCAGCAGATGCCGGCCTGGATCTGGTGAATCACCCGGTGTGCCCGGCGGATATCATTGGTGAACACACCCGCGGCAAGTCCGGTATCGGTATTGTTGGCACGGGCAATCACCTCGTCTTCGTCGCGGAAGGTGAGCACAGACATCACCGGCCCGAAGATCTCTTCCTTCACGATGGTCATGTCGTCGGTGCAGTCGGTGAAAATGGTCGGTTCCACGAAATAGCCGCCCTGAGAATCCTCCGGCTCAAAGGCCCGTCCGCCGTGGCTGAGCGTGGCGCCTTCGGCCAGCCCTTTGCTGATGTAACCCAACACCAGTTCCTGATGCTTTTTGGAGATCAGCGCGCCGAAGTTGGTGTCCGGGTTCATCGGGTCACCGGCCTTGATGTTCTTGCGTGTGCGCTCCAGCAGGCGCTCGATAAAGCGCGGGTAGAGGTCCTCGTGCACAAACACCCGGGTACCGTTGGTGCAGATCTCGCCTTGGGTGTAGAAATTACCCACCATGGCGGCGGAGATGGCGTTCTCCAGGTCCGCGTCGTCGAAAATGATCAGCGGCGACTTGCCACCCAGTTCCATGGTCACGTCTTTCAGCGACGACGCGGCGGCGGCCATCACCTTCTTGCCGGTGCCCACCTCGCCGGTGAACGACACCTTGGCAATCTCCGGGTGATGGGTCAGCCACTGGCCCACTTCGGCAGCGCCCTGCACCACGTTGAACACGCCCGCCGGCACACCGGCTTCGATAAAGATTTCCGCCAGCTTCACTGCGCCCATGGGGGTTTCTTCGGATGGCTTGAAGATCATGGCGTTGCCGCAGGCCAGGGCCGGGGCCGACTTCCAGCAGGCGATCTGGATCGGATAGTTCCAGGCGCCGATACCGGCGCAGATGCCCAGCGGCTCCCGGCGGGTGTAGTAGAAATCGCCACCCAGATCCTGCTGGTTACCTTCGATGGACGGCGCCAGGCCGGCAAAGAACTCAATGGCATCGGCGCCGGTCACCACATCCACAGCTTCCGCTTCCTGCCAAGGTTTACCGGTGTCACGCACTTCCACTGCCGCCAGCTCGTCGTTGCGCTCGCGGAGCAAGGCCACCGCTTTCAGCAGAATACGGCTGCGCTCAATGGCCGGTGTGGCGGCCCACTGGGCAAAACCGGCGCGGGCGCTCTCGATGGCGGCCTGTTGCACAGACTCATCCGCCACTTCCACTTCATAGATCACCTGGCCCGTGGCCGGATTCACCACCGGGAAGGTCTCGCCGGTGCTGTTGGCCAGAAACCGGCCGTGGACAAAATTCTGAACCACAGGAAGAGATGCAGACATAGCGCGTTGGTAACCTCTGTTCGGTGTCTTCAGGCCTTGTGGGCCATGGAATTCAAATTGGCTCAGACGCCAGCCCGGGCCAGTGTCTCGTGGACAAACTGCTTGCACAGCCGCTCGCCGGCTTCAAAGCTCTCGGCCGGGTCCAGGCTCAGGGCGCTGCGCAACCAGAACCCGTCGATCATCGCCGCCGTTTGCCGGGCCGCGGCTGTCGCCTCGGCCTGCGGCAGCACTTGCGCGAAGGAATAACGCAGGTTGCTGTACAGCCGGGCGTTGTTGATCTGCTGCAAACGCTTCAGCCCTGGCTCGTGCATCGAGCGGGCCCAGAAGCTGAGCCAGGTTTTCGCCGCCAGCGCCGAACGCTGGAACTCGGAAAAGTTGGACTCGATGATGCAGTCCAGCCGCTGAGCCGGGGAGCGATCAGTTTTCGCCATGCGCTCCCGCAGCTCCTTGCCTAACTGGTCCAGCAGGTAGCGCAAGGCGGCCTCAATCAGCCCCTGCTTGCCCCCGAAATAGTGGCTGATGATGCCGGACGACATTCCCGCCCGCTTGCTGATGCTCACGATCGTGGTGTTCTGCATCCCCAGTTCAGCGATGGACTCCATGGTGGCGTCGATCAGTTGCTGGCGGCGGGTGTCTTTCATTCCGACTTTCGGCATGGGCTTTCCATCCAATCTTTATTAATTGAACGTTCAATTAAATTAAAGGCTACAGAAACGTGACAGGGATTTCAAATTTGATCAGAAAACCACCACATCACCTCATTACACTGGATGCGTCTTCCACCAAAGGTTGCTGGTAACCGCCGGCCAGTCAGGACACAATCGGGACAACCGCGAACAACAAGGAGCCACTATGAGTACCCTGCCCCAACTCACCGATGCCCTGCTGACTCTGGAAAACCGAGTGGCCACGCTCACCATGAACCGCCACGACCTGCGCAACGCGCTCACCGGCTCCCATCTGATCGACGATATTGTTGCCACCGCCGAGTGGGTGAACAGCTGCGAGGAGGTATCCGTGCTGGTGATCACCGGTGCAGGCTCGGCCTTCAGTGCCGGGGGTAATATTCGCGATATGGCGGAACGGGGCGGGGACTTCGCAGGCGACCCGGCGGAATGCGCCGAGCGCTACCGAAAGGGCATCCAGCGCATCCCCCTGGCACTGGACGCCGTGGAAGTGCCGGTGATTGCGGCGGTGAACGGCCCGGCCATCGGCGCAGGATTTGATCTGGCCAACATGGCGGATCTTCGCCTGGCCGCAGACAACGCGAAGTTTGGCGAAACCTTCCTGAACCTGGGCATCATTCCCGGTGACGGCGGGGCCTGGTTCCTTCAACGCCTGATCGGCTACCAGAAAGCGTTTGAGCTGACGCTTACCGGCCGCGTGATCGACGCCAACGAAGCCAAACAGCTTGGTATCGTGATGGACGTGGTGCCTGCCGATCAGCTAATGGACGCGGCCATGACACTTGCCCGCAGTATCGCCCAGCAGCCCGCCAAGGCCACCCGGCTGACCAAGCGCCTGATGAAAATGGCCCAACGCACGGAACTGCGGGATTTCCTGGATATCTGCGCCTGCTTCCAGGGCATGAGCCACAATGAGCCGGAACATCTGGAAGCGGTGAACCGCATGCTGGATACCTTGGCCCGAAAGCAATGAGGCAAACGCCCAGCCACGTTAATTACTTAGAAACCTGACACATTTTGCTGCATTAAAACCCACAACAACGGCTTTTCTCGCCCGCCAGCATTGCTAGACTGACAGAGTTAAGAAAACAACAAACAGTCTCGGGTTGACGAGCAAGGTCGGCTTTCGGTGAACCTGCTACACACGTGTCGCATTCTCCTGTTGTTGCTGCTTTTGTGCAGCCAGGCCGCCTTTGCCCGTTCAGCCACCGTCGTCATCGGAGCAGACCAACCTATCGCCAGCCAGTTCCAGTACTGGGAAGACAGCGATGGCCTCGCATCTCTGCAGGACGTGCTCTCACTGCCGGCCGGCGACTAGCAACACCAGCCCGACGGCAAAGCTACCCTTGGCATTACGTCATCGGCCTAATGGCTGCGCGTGCCCACAGAGAACGCCACATCGGCCGGGCTCAACCTGGTGGCCGAACTCGGCTACTCCCAGTTGGATGATGTCCGCTTCTACCTGCTGGACGGCTCGACGGTTCTGCGAACACTGGAAACCGGCGATGGCCAGCACCAGAATACCGCCCCAGACCACCAGCCCCTTCAGTAAAACCGTCATCATTATCCGCCGTCCTTCCACCCGATAGCCTGCGTCAAGTCGCCTTCGGTAAACCGGAGAACTCCGGCACATCGCCCAGCGCACGATCCCAGGCTGCCCGGCTCGACGTGAAAAGATGCGCGGTAGGCACCCGGGAGAGCTCCGAGTCCAGACACCCGGCGGGCACGACCAGCAAACCCGGAATATGGGTGTTGGGCACTGCCGAACCACAGGTCCGGCAAAAACACTTTTGGTGCCGGGTGCCCGGGAGCGTATAGGAGGCCACAGCCTCCTCACCCGCCAGCCAGACCAGCCGGGCCGACTGGGAGAACAGGTTTGCCGCATGGGCAGACCCGGTGTCCTTCTGGCAATATCGGCAATGACACAGGTAAAAGCTGTCGAAGTCTCCGTGCACCTCGAACTTCACGGCGCCACACAGGCAAGAGCCAACATAATCCGTCATCGCATTCCCTCCCTTCAGTATTCAAGGTATCAACCTGTGTTCGCGTGCATGCAAAGCTTCGGCAAAGGCACCACCAACAGGCTGCATGGCGCAGGCTTAACGGCTACAATGGGCCTCAGTGGAGCGCAGGCGCTGCTGCCATTTTTTACAGGAAAGCCCATGGCTATTCAGCTTGATTTTCGCACCCTGAGCCTGACATTGATGTTGTTCAGCCTGGTGTTCGGTCTTGGTATGTTTGCCTACTCAAGAGAGCATGCCAAGTTCTCTGGAATCCGGACCATGGGCGCAGGTTATCTTCTGATCGGCGGCGGCTGCGTGCTGCTCGGCCTGCGCCATGTAATCTACGATTTCCTGTCCATCGTGATTGCCAATATCGCAATCATTATGGGCGTTGTGCTGATTTACCGGGGACTGTTTCATTTCCTGGGTATCACACTGCGCCATGAGCGCTGGCTGAGCACCACACTGGTGGTCCTGCTTGCTGCTTTACTGTATTTCTATACCTTTCATATTCCAGATATAAATATCCGTATACAGACCTTCTCTATGGTCTGTGCAGCGATCTGCCTGATCGGTGCCAGCGGACTGCTGAAACACCGGGACATCCGCAACCGCATGGTCGCCAAAATGCTCATCGCCATGTTTTTGCTGATGAGTAGCTTGTTTATTTTCCGCTTTTTCTGGTCGTTCTACGCCATACCGCCTCAAGATTTCATGAGGGCTGGGTTGCTCAGCGCCTTGACGATCATTGCCGGAGAACTACTGGTTATTCTGTCATCCTTCTGCACGATGTGGATGGCGTCCGATGAGTTGCAGGATGAACTCTCCGAAATCGCCAGGATTGATCCTTTAACGGGGCTCTACAACAGGCGGGCATTCGACGAATGTTGTGACATTGAGTTCAGCCGAGCGCAGCGTTCAGGTGCGCCCTTCGCCATTATCATGTGCGACCTGGACCACTTCAAAAACGTGAATGACGAGTACGGCCATCATGTAGGCGATGAGGTATTGAGGCGCTTTGCCAATACGCTCAAAGAGCACATACGAAAGCATGACGTGGTGGCGCGTTTCGGGGGCGAAGAATTTGTTCTGCTGTTGCCTGGTAAAGACACCGAGCAGGGATTAGAGGTGGCGGAGAAACTCAGAGCCAAAACGGCAGGCACCCAGATCACGATTGGCGATGATGTCTGTTTAACGCTCTCGGCCAGTTTCGGAGTGGCTCACTACGATTCCAGTGACCGCGAGTGGAGTGCCGTGCTGCACCGTGCGGACAACGCGCTGTACGCTGCCAAAAAACAGGGGCGTAACTGCGTTGTTGATCTGGCAACGAAAAACCCAGGCGAGGAATGCCTTTCGCGAACACCCTCCATCATTCGTATTTAACGGGACTTCCGGGCAATAAGGAAAAAGGCATCTCTGCTGCCCAAGCCCGACAGGCTTGCCATCATGGTGACCAGTACGGCATCCCGTAGCATCGAATAAAAAGCTGTGGTCAGGTCAACCGCGTTGGGAAACGGCTCCGCTTACGCTACTGGCTATCAATTCTACGAGTGTAGATCGTCCTGGTTCCAAAAACGGATTTCCGGTTCGCGATTAGAAACGGGACAGTGGGGATCGCAGACAGGAGTATGAAAGTGCAAAAATCGTTGATGTAGGAGTTTGAACTCACCGGAATCTGAACCACTTCTCCAATGACCACCAAAAACACCAAAATCATGGCCAGATAATAGACCGGGCCGAACCGTAGATGAAGGATGTCGTCCGACTCACCTGCCTCACTCAAATTGGCGCTGCAAAAAGGACAGAGAAAACCTTTCCGAAAACCCTGATCACCGCCATCAACAGCCTCTCTTGTAGGGAAGGAACGTTCACAGGAGACACAGAGATATTGCTCTTTCACAGCTCACCATCCTCATGGTTGGCCCCAACTCACCAGATCTTGCAAGATGGCTATGCCTTTGGACCAGCCTTCGTGATGGTGCCTTGGGCAACCGCAACGATACGCTCTCCGTCATCGCCAACCGCAACCACATTGCACTGACAAACCGCCTGGTTCCTTCCTGACGAGAGAACGGTGGCTTTGGCCACCAGTTTTCTGCCGATGGCAGGGCGCAAATAATTGATCTTGAATTCGGAGGTAACCGAATCGCCCAGTACCGAGCCGCCTGCATAGGTCAGTGCGTTGTCTGCCAGATAACTGAGAACACCACCGTGGACGAAACCATGCTGCTGCTTCAGCTCCTCGCGCACCTCAAGCGTGAGAACCGCAGTACCCGGTTCAAACACTTCAAGCTCAGTGCCAAGCAACACGCTGAATGGCTGACTCTCCAATATGCCTTTACCAAATTCGAACAACTCCCTCACGGATTGCACCTTTTGTCGATATAACGCCGATGATAACCGCCCGGTTGGACGGACTTGGGGCCGGGAACGGGTTAAATGCCGTAGTCGCGCTCAACCCTCGCAATACGAACCCGAAAGCTGGAGTACCATGTTTGGTGACCAAGTCTCTGAGCTTCTCGATGCTCTGCGTTCTTTTTCCAATTGGTGATGGACTCCAGGCTCTCCCAGTAGGAAACGGTGATGCCTAATTCCTCACGCACCGATTCCATTCCCAGGAACCCTGGCTGGCTTGCAGCCAACTCAACCATCCGGTCTGCCATTGCCTCGTAGCCATTGTCGCCCTCGGTGCGATGGCTACTGAAAATGACCGCGTAATACGGCGGATCAGGGGTTTTTGCTATATCCGACATAGATCCCTCTGGCATTTAACGCCAGCCGGTTACGCCGGGCGTTGGAGCATCAGCGGACAAGCGCATCCGAGTTGACGTCACAGTCAGGCTCTTATTCATGAAGCCATGGCGCATAACTCAGACCAATCAACACACCCTCGGGGCTCATAAACCGTGCCACGGTTTGCCCCCAGGGTTCAGTGCGGGTTTCATGAACGAACTCCTGCCCCCTTTCCTTCATCTCTTGCACTGCCGCCTCTACAGCCGCTGCATCCGCCAACTCAAATTCGATGGTCGCCGTCGGCTCAGGAATATGGTCGGGCCATTCCTCCTGGCCAAAACAAGAGTTGGCTGCCATCGAAAGGGGCCATACTCCAAAATGATTCGCTCCGGGGAACTTATCCATGAAGCGATAGTCGTCCATCTTCTCCAGCGGCAGGCCCAGCGCATCTTCATACAGAGACGCACTTGCCGCAGGGTCTTTGGTTATGGACGCAAAACCTGAGATACATTTGATTTCCATACAATCCCTCCGTGGTTTATGGAGTGCCTTGTTGTTAAGGGCTTTTCTGGGCAGTGGACTTGGACTTACCCCGATGCGTGTCCAATATATCAGGGGAAGTTCACAAACCGAGTTTAAAACACAACCTGCAGAGGGCAGATAACGGGCAAAAACGCCCACACAGCCGCCGAATGTAGAGCTGCAGTCTCAAACCGCTTCGAAATCAAATGGCGCTGCTTGACCGCAGTGGGAGTCCATGTAGCCAATATTCAGTGGTAGCGAAGCGGAGAAAAGGCCGTCCGGTGGGGCCCCGTCAGGGCCGGAACGAACTGCCATTGTTAGGTTGCATTACTCGCACCAAACTGAGCAAGATTCTTTCCTGTTCAGGTTAAATAACTCAGCACTGGCGCATGCCCCAAGTGCGCTGCCTTCAATGAAGATCACTGACTCTCCTTGCTCCCACCCTAGACAATAGGTTTGAGCTTCAAATTTTTCACCATTGATAACAAATAATTCATCGTTATAGGCATACTCAATTAAATACACATCTTGGGCTTGGCTTTGCGGAGCTGATGAACCTTGTGTAAGTGTTACACCACTTTTTACAAGAGCTAGCTGTCCTTTTTCTGTAACAGCAAGAACTTGTGCATCTTTCAGCGTTGCGATAGAACCAGCAAACTCACCTTTTTCGGCTTCGAAAATTGCATCTGTTTCTGGCGGAGAATAAAACACTCTGTCTCCTGAAGAGGAGAAAAAGTTGATTAAACCTTCGTCACCCCAAACGTAATAGCCAATATAAAAGTAGCTTCCATCTTTTTTCATAAGCAGCCTTTGGTTACCAGACTTGCTATTACTGTATTTTGCAGGGCTATTTTCATATTTAGAGCTTGAGTTTGAGTACTTTGATCCAGAGTTGCTGTATTTACTGATCGAGTTGCTGTATTTACTCGAAGAGTTCGAATATTTCGAGGGCGAAAGAGCATATGGAAGGTCAGACTCCTTTGCCAGAATGACCTCTAAGTCGGCTAAAACTGACGATGATAAAGCAATAAACATCCCTGCAATTATGTATTTCATATTGTTCACGCTCGATGCTCCATTTTGCTACCTAACGCCTGCAGCATGCGCGCCCATGAAATGCAGCCGAAGGCGCAAAGTAATGGGTGTCGCCGTGCCTGCAATGGTTATGCTTTATTGATCCACAATACCATGTTCAAAAAGATACTCTCTCCCTTCCGGGGTAAGTCTTATTCGAGAAGGGAAGTTCCGAACTGTAGCCAGCAGGCCTGCTTGTTTAGCTTCCAATAAGTACTTCTCTGAGGTAATTCTATGCATACTCAACTCACTGAGAAAGTTGTGAAAATGGATATAAGAAGCCGACGTCTTGTTATAGCAGCGCGCAACAGCTTTCATGACCTCTTTTATCCCATCAGAACTCCTATCCGGGGCAGAGTTCTCCATTGGCTTAAAAGGATTCGAGCCTATCTCAGGTTTTTCAAACAGGGGTGCGTCAAGCAAGTGCCGCAATAATTCATCAAGGCTAAACTCAAGTTCATCATCATTAGAAAAATTTACAAACAGCTTCGTGCGCAGAAAAGTTGGAGTGTTGTGCGTGCCAGCTGGCTGCCGAATAATCGGTATGACTTTTGCGCTATCAATTTTTGAGAGTAGGTTTGAGGTCAAGATCATTTTCTCGTACCCAACTCCACCTTCTCCAGCATTAGCCTTTTCCACATAGCGGTTTGAGCAGATCATCAGGACATATTGTGCTGACTCCAGCTGTGTTTCCATAAAATGAGGAAGGTCGTCTCCTGGCTTCAGATCCCATTGATCAAGAACTGCATCAATACCTCGATTCCGCAAAGTAGTCGCAAAATCTAGTACCCATCTCTTATGTTCAGCGGAGTCATGAGAATAGGAAACAAATACTCTCGGTGGATTCATTGCAAAACCTCAAGAACACCCATTGACTGCGATCCAGTTAAGTTTTCGGGCATAAAAGCTAATTATACGAACCCGTTCGTATAACACGCATTCGTATAACTCCAAAGCTCGAAGCCCATCTCAAACCCCAGCTTCACCAATAAAATCAGCAGATTACCTGAAGCCACCACGGCTACCGCCGGAGTTATACGCCCGTGTTCGAGCCACCCCTGCTCCATGTTGGGGGCGTATAACTCCCCCCGCCCTGCTTTTCCTTTTCAAACTTATCAGAAGGTTAGCAACAATTTCCGGAGCCTGCCCGGGGTTTTGCGAACGCGTTCGTATAACTCCGACTTTTTAAGCCGGTTTTTGCTGTAACGCGCGGCCCAGGGAATGGAAGTAGGTTCGGAAGGCGGCGTTTATCCGGTCCCGCTGTTCGCCCTGTGGGTAAAGCCCCAGGCGGGCTTCTTCACTCTCTTTGGTGCCCTTCACCAAAAAGGCGTTCTTCACTGCAGCGTCCTGGATGAAGGCTTCGAAGGCTCGGGCACAGAGTTCTTCTGGCTGGCTGTAGTAGTGCATGCCGGCGGCTTTGTCGGCTTTTGCGGAGTTCCGGAACAGAGGGCTGGGGTTCTGGCCGGTGTCGTCCAGCAGGATGGCCTGGTAACAGGCTTGCAGGCGCTGGTTCAGCGGGTGCTGGATGGCGTCCTGGCGGGTGAGCCATTGGCGGGAGGCGAACTGGCCCCGGGGTATATTGGGGAACAGTTTGTCGCCGATGTAGTGGTCGAAGGCATGAAACCATTCGTGGGCGATGCTGCCGGGGCCGGCGTTTTTGGCCAGGGCGAAGCTGCGGGTGGCGGGGGTGTAATGGGCAGACACCCCGGGGCGGCCGCCAATGCCGTATTGCAAAGCCAAAGTGCCACGCAGGGAGATCAGGCTTTCTGTGCCGCCGAGGATGGTCATCAGGTCGCACAGGGCATCGTAGAACAGGGCGGCACTGCGCTGTTTTTCAGGCTCGGTCACCCAGCGGCCAATCTCGACGGATCGAAACTGGAACCGCCGGCGCACGTCTAAAAAGCTGACCGGCGCCCCGGCGCGGTGGTCGGGGCCGGTTCTGTAGAAGGGTCTGGGCATGGCGGCATTGTACGAAGGCGCGGGCGGCTTGTCTCAGTTCAGGTGCTGCCGTTGGCGGCCTGCACCCGGTTGGCGCATTCGCCGCCGGTTTCCAGGTCCGTCAGGTTGCTGAGTGTTGTGTGGGCAATGCTTTCCAGGGCGTTACGGGTAAAAAACGCCTGGTGGCCGGTGATGACCACATTCGGGAATGTGAGCAAACGGGCGAACACGTCGTCTTTCAGCACGATATTGGAGAGATCTTCGAAGAACAGGTCGCTTTCTTCCTCATACACATCCAGCCCCAGGTAGCCCACCTGGCCGGATTTCAGGCCTTCGATGATGGCGGCGGTATCCACCATGGCGCCCCGGCTGGTGTTGATCAGCATCACGCCTTTTTTCATTTTGGCCACGGCTGCGGCATCAATCAGGTGATGGGTGTCCGGGGTGAGCGGGCAATGCAGGGTCACAATGTCTGCTTCCCGGAACAGTTCGTCCAGGCTCACATATTCCGCGCCCAGCGTTTGCGCCTCCGGGTTGGCGTGTAGGTCGTAACACAGCACGCGGCAGCCGAACCCGCGCATGATGCGCACCACTTCCACACCAATCTGGCCGGTGCCCACCACACCCACGGTGCGGCCCCGCAGATCGAACCCCAGCAGGCCGTCGAGCGCAAAGTTGCCATCACGAATGCGGTGGTAGGCCCGGTGGATCTGCCGGTTCAGGGTGAGGATCAGGGCGGCGGTGTGTTCTGCCACCGCATAAGGGGAATACGCCGGTACCCGCACCACGGCGATGCCCAGGCGTTCGGCGGCTTTCAGGTCGACGTTGTTGAACCCGGCGCAACGCAGGGCCACGGCCCGGGTGCCGCCGGCGGCCAGCTGTTCCAGAACGTTGGCATCCACCTGGTCGTTCACGAACACGCATACGGCGTCGAAGCCTTTGGCCAGTGCCGCAGTGGCCGCATTCAGGCGTGGTTCCAGGAACACCAGCTCATGCTGGTGGCTGGCCTGGTTCGCCTGTGACAGAAACTGTTCGTCGTAGGGTTTGGTGCTGAAAACCGCCACTTTCATGGGATTGGCCTCATCCGGTCTGGGTGGGTACGGGGTTCTTCAAACATAAATCAAATACCCGGCAGCGAGCCACCGCAATTTTGTTCAATACCGGTTAAATGTCTCCGTGCACACTGGGCGCCTCCGTTGGTTCACAGAGTGCTGATGCTATGAGTTTGTCTATTATCCTGCCGATGTCGGCCTTCGCCCTGGTGGCTTCGGTATCGCCGGGGCCGGTCAATCTGGTGTGCCTGAGCAGTGGCACGCGCTACCCGGTGTCTCAGGGCCTGGTGTTTGTCACCGGGGCCACTCTGGGGTTTATCGCGCTGTTTATGGCGGTGGGCCTGGGCCTGAATTCGCTGTTGGAACATGCGCCCGGGTTCGAGCGCTGGTTGAGCTGGGCTGGCGTCGCCTTCCTTCTGTACTTGAGCTACCAGCTAGCCACCGCTGATGGCCATCTCAGTGAGGGTGAGGCACGCCCGGCCCCCGGCTTTGTCACCGGCGCCCTGATGCAGTGGCTGAACCCCAAGGCCTGGCTTGCTTCGGTGGCGGGTATCAGCGCGTTTACCGAGGGCGGCGACAGCACCCTGCTCTGGCTATTTGCGGGGCTGTATCTGCCCATCTGCTGGCTGTCGCTGGCCAGTTGGGTGTATGTCGGGGTCGGGCTTCGCCGGCTGGTGCAGCAGCCGCGAATCCTGCGCGGGTTCAACCGGGTTCTGGCGCTGTTACTTGCCGGAAGTTGCGTGTTCCTGTTGCTGGACTGACGGCTGGCGATACTGGTTCGGGGTGGCCGCCACCACGCGTTTGAAGGTTCTCTGGAAATGCGCCTGGTCGGCAAAGCCGGCGTTGAGGGCCGCGTCGGCAATACTCACGCCACGTTTCAGTTCGCTCTGCCCGTGCTGTATGCGGCGGTTGATCAGGTAGGCGTGGGGCGTTAACCCGTAGCTTTGCCGAAACGCCCGCACCAGATGCCCCGGGCTGTAGCCACTGAGCCGGCACAGGTCGTCCAGCGATACCTCGTCGGTACAGTGGCTGTCCAGGTACTCAGCCACCGCGGCCAGGGTGCCAGAGGGGCGCGGAATGCCCCGGGCCGGCGCTTCCGCCAGGCTCTGCATCAGGTCCAGCAGATACTCGGCAACCCGGCTCTGCTTTTCCAGCAAATCCCGGCCCGGGTCCAGCAGGCAATCGGCCATGGTGCAGTAGTCCTGGTACTGGCGGGGGTCGGTGATCACTGCCGTGTCCAGATCCTGCCAGTTTTCGCTGGGCAATAAGCCCGCTTCAAATCTGAGCCGGGTCAGCCAGGCGGTATCCACATACAGCATCAGATACGCCCAGGGCTGGTTATCAATGGGGTTGCAGGCGTGGGGCCATTCCGGGTTCATCAACACCAGCGTGCCGGCGCTCACGTGGTGCTGGTCGGTGCGGTACAGGAACGTGCTTTCACCGCCGGTGATGGCGCCGATCGACCAGTGCCGGTGGGTGTGCAGGGCATAACAGACCTCGCGCCCATCCTCGACTTTGCGCAGTTCCACATGGGGCATGCGGGCGTCGCGCCAGAAGATGGGTGTGCGAGGGTCGGTCATGGTGGTTGCCTCAAAGCAAATCGGCCAGGCCAGTGCGTATGGCACTAGCCTAGCAGAATCTTACCACTCCAGCTGCGCGCCGGTCTGATACTCGATCACCCGGGTTTCGAAGAAGTTCTTCTCCTTGCGCAGGGTGGCCTGCTCGTCCAGCCAGGGCGACACGTTCTTCGCCCCCGGGAACGGTTCTTCCAGGCCCACGGTACGGGCCCGGCGGTTGGCCACAAAGCGGAACTGTTCGCTGTGGTATTCCGCCGAGTAACCCAGGATCGGGTCCCGCAGCACGTAGTTGGCGTAGGCCATCTCCGCAGCTTCGGATTCGTCCCACATCTCACGCACCGCTTTCGGGTCCAGGGTGATTTTCTCTTCCTCGAGAATCTGGTTCACCACTTTCAGGCCGAAGGAGAAGTGCATGGCTTCGTCCCGCAGGATGTACTGCAACTGTTCACCCGTGCCCCGCATCAGGCCCCGGCGCTGCAGGGCGAAGATGGGGCTGAAGCCGTTGTAGAACCAGCAGCCTTCGAACACGGCGGCGAAGAACAGGTAGGACATCACGAAGTCCTGCAGCTCGTCCGGGTTGCGCAGGTTCATGTCGGAGCGCATGGCGGCGTCCAGCCGGCGGTTGGCCAGCTGGATTTTGCCGTTGATCTCCGGCACCACGCGGTAGCGGTTGTAGATCTCGCTCTGGTCCAGGTTCAGGGTTTCGATGCAGTGCTGGTAGGTCCAGGTGTGCAGCGCTTCCTCGTACACCTGGCGAGCCTGGTAGATCTGCAGTTCCGGCGCGCTCATCTTCTCCATCACCGCCAGGCCGATGTTGCGCATGGCGAGGATGTCGGAGGTGGTCAGGTACGCCAGCACGTTCTCGTACACGTGTTTTTCCGCCGGCGTCAGCCGGTGGTGGTAGTCGTGAACGTCCTGCGCCATGTTCACGTCCAGCGGCGTCCAGTGGTTCTTGTTGGCGTTCATGAAGTACTCCCAGGCCCAGGGGTACTTGAACGGTGCCAACTGGTTGATGTCGGTCTCGCCGTTAATCACCCGCTTGTCGTCGACATTCACGGGCGCCGGGCCGCCGGTGGCGGCGGCAGCGGTTTGCGCTTTTGGTTCGTCGTCCCAGTCCAGCATGTGGGTGCCTCCCAAATAAGTAAATGGTTACTGACAAGCTTCGCAGTCGGGATTGTCGATGCTGCACACCTGCGGCTGTGGCGCCGACACCGGCGCGGTCTTCTCGGCGCCAGTGGCCCCCAGGGAGCGCAGGTAGTAAGTGGTTTTGAGGCCACGCTCCCAGGCCAGCTGATACAGGGCATCCAGCTTCTTGCCGCTGGGCTCGGCCATGTACAGGTTCAGGCTCTGGGCCTGGTCCAGCCATTTCTGGCGCCGGGCCGCCGCTTCCACCAGCCAGCGCGGGTCAATCTCGAATGCGGTGGCGTAGCGGGCCTTGAGCTCCGCGGGGATGCGGTCAATCTGCTGCACACTGCCATCGAAGTATTTCAGGTCGTTCACCATCACGTTGTCCCACAGGCCTTCGGCCTTGAGATCACGCACCAGCGAGGGGTTCACCACGGTGAACTCACCGGACAGGTTCGATTTCACGAACAGGTTCTGGTACGCCGGTTCGATGGACTGGGACACGCCCACGATGTTGGAAATGGTCGCGGTCGGAGCAATGGCCATCACGTTGCTGTTGCGCATGCCATTTTTGGCAATCAGCTCCCGCACCGGGGTCCAGTCGAGGCGGCTGAGGGTATTGAGCGACAGGTCGCCGTCCCGGCGGTTGTTCTTCAGCAGGCCCACCGAATCCATCGGCAGGATGCCCTGGCTCCACAGCGAGCCGTCGTAGGTGTCGTAGGCGCCCCGCTCACCCGCCAGCGTGGCGGAGGCACGCAACGCGAAGTAGCTGAGTTGCTCCATGGCAACGTCGGCAAATTCCACCGCTTCCGGGCTGGAGTACGGCAGGCCCAGCTGGTACAGGGCGTCCTGGAAGCCCATCAGGCCGAGGCCCACCGGGCGATGCTTCAGGTTGGAATTGCGCGCCTGGGGCACGGCGTAGAAGTTAATGTCGATGACGTTATCGAGCATGCGCACGGCGGTGTTCACGGTGCGCTCCAGGCGCGTAACGTCCAGCTCGCCGTCCTTGATGTGGGCAGCCAGGTTCACCGAACCCAGGTTGCACACCGCAATCTCATCGGCGCTGGTGTTCAGGGTGATTTCGGTACACAGGTTGGAGCTGTGCACCACGCCCTGATGCTGCTGCGGGGAGCGCAGGTTGCACGGGTCCTTGAAGGTGATCCAGGGGTGACCGGTCTCGAACAGCACGGTGAGCATCTTGCGCCACAGCTGTTTGGCCGGAATTTTCTTGAACAGCTTGATCTTGCCTTGCTCGGCCAGGGCTTCGTAGTGCTGGTAGCGCTCACGGAAGGCGTTGCCGTACAGGTCGTGCAGGTCTGGCACATCGCTGGGGGAGAACAGGGTCCAGTCGCGGTCTTCGCGCATGCGCTCGATCAGCAGGTCCGGCACCCAGTTGGCGGTGTTCATGTCGTGGGTACGGCGGCGCTCATCGCCGGTGTTCTTGCGCAGTTCCAGGAACTCTTCGATATCCAGGTGCCAGCTTTCCAGATAGGCACAGACCGCGCCCTTGCGCTTGCCGCCCTGGTTCACCGCCACGGCGGTGTCGTTGACCACTTTCAGGAACGGCACCACGCCCTGGCTCTGGCCGTTGGTGCCCTTGATGTGGGAGCCCAGGGCCCGCACCGGCGTCCAGTCGTTGCCCAGACCACCGGCCCATTTGGACAGCAGGGCGTTATCGCGAATGGCCCCGTAAATGCCCTCCAGGTCGTCGCCTACCGTGGTCAGGTAGCAGGACGACAGCTGGGAATGCCGGGTGCCGCTGTTGAACAGGGTGGGCGTGCTGGCCATGTAATCGAAACTGGACAGCAGCTCATAGAATTCGATGGCGCGGGCGTTGGGGTCGTCCTCACGCAGTGCCAGGCCCATGGCCACCCGCATGAAGAACACCTGGGGCAGTTCCAGGCGGGCCTTGTTCCAGTGCAGGAAGTAACGGTCGTACAGGGTTTGCAGGCCCAGGAAGCCGAACTGGAGATCGCGTTCCGGTTTCAGGGCGTTGCCAAGGCGTTCCAGATCAAAGGCCGCCAGGGCTTCGTCCAGCAGTTCGTAGCGGATACCGGCGTGAACAAAGGCGCTCAGGGCCTGTGGATAAATCTCTGCCAGCGGAAGACTGCGGGGCAGGTCCAGGGCTTCCGCTGTTTCCAGCCGGAGCTGTTCCAGCAGCAGGCGCGCGGTTACGGCGCTGTAGTCGGGTTCCCGTTCAATGCGGCCCCGGGCGGTCATGATCAGGGCAGACAGGACTTCGGTCTCTTCGATGCCGTCGTAGAGGTTGCGCAGGGCATCTTCCACCAGCGAATCGCCGTTGATGCCGTCCAGGCCGGTGGCGGCCTGTTCCACCTGCTGCTTCATCAGGCCCAGGTCCAGCGGGGCGATGCTGCCATCGGCTTTTTTCACGGTCAGGTGCGGGTGCGCTTCCACCGGCTCGTCCGCGGCGCGCTGGCGGGCGTGTTCTTCACGGTACAGCACGTAGGCCCGGGCCACTTTCTGCTCTTCGGCCCGCATCAGGGCCAGTTCCACCTGGTCCTGGATGTCTTCGATGTGCACCTTGCCACCGGCCTTGAGGCGGCGGCTGATGGCCTGCACTACCTGTTCGGTAACCCGGTGCACGGCGTCGTTGATGCGGGCGGAACCGGCTGCCTGGTCTCCTTCCACCGCCAGGAAGGCTTTGGTCACCGCCACACTGATCTTGGCCGGGTTGAAACTCACCAGGGTGCCGTTTCGTTTGATAACTTGCAGGGATTGGGTATCGGTCGCGGGGGCCGGGGGTTCGGCAATGGCAGTGGCTGTCATGGTGCTCTCCTGAATTCGCGTTGGTTCCGTTTCACCCTCGCGAACGCAGTGGCACACCTTGTCCCGAATACGGGCAGGCCTGACCAATCTGCTCACCCTTGAATCGCGAAGGTGCAGTCCAGAAACCCATGGGGGGCTTCTGATCCCTGGCAGGTCTTCGGACTCAGGGGCGTGAACCTTTCAGCTCTGCCTAACGTGGCGACTTCCCGGCTTGCGCCAGTGTCATCTTGCCACGCTCGTTCCCCAATACCGCTGCGCGTCAGTTCCGGATTCTCACCGGATTCCCGACTACCCTGCGATCAAGATGATCAGAGTTTGATCACAATATATGGTAGTTAACCAAGGACCCGGTCACTATATAGGGCCGAATACGCCAAGACAAGGCACTTTTTGCAACAGAGCCTGTCCATCTCCAGACCACCGGATTTGAGGAATGAATGTGAGAATTTCGCTGCTTTTGGCCAGTACCCTGATGCTCGGTCTCGCCGCCAGCCCGGTGTGGGCAGACACAGACCGGCTAACCCGGTTCTCCACCATGGCCTCACTGGAGGACGGCTGGGAACCTCTGACCTTTCCGAACATCGAGACACACACCCGCTACACCCTGGACGCGGACGACGGCCAGCAGGTGGTCCGTGCCGACGCAGACGCCAGCGCTTCCGGGCTGATTGCCCGTGTTGAGCTGGTGCCCGGCGACTCGCTCACGCTGTCATGGCGCTGGAAGGTGTCGAACATCTACGAAGCCGGCAACGCCCGCGAAAAGTCCGGTGATGACTACCCAGCCCGCATCTACGTCGCCTTTGAGTTTCAGCCGGACAAGGCCGGCTTTTTTGAACGGGCCAAGCGCAAGACCGTGGAAGTGCTGTTCGGCGAGACCCTGCCCGGCAACGCCCTGAACTACATCTGGGCCAATCAGCTACCAGAGCAGAGCATGGTCGCCAACGCCTACACCGACAAAACCATGATGATTGCCGTCAACTCCGGGCCGTCGCGGGTGGGCGAATGGGTGACTGTTACCCGGGACCTGGTGGCAGATTACCGGCAGGCCTTCGACGAAGAACCGCCCGCCATTGTGGGCGTGGCCATCATGACCGACGCCGACAACACCGGCGAGCAGGCCACGGCCTGGTATGGTGATCTGACTCTTTTGAAATAGCCTCCCAGCAAGACTGACTGCGGGAGTACTCCGACCACCGGATTTACCGGTACTACTCCGGAAATCCAGGCACCAAATAGGTTTTCTGAAACCGTCGCACCGGCGGTACTTCGCCCTTTTCGGCCAGGCGCAGGTAAGCGTCGTCAAAGGCCTCACGCAGAACTGCCGCACGCGGATTGGCCAGGGAAAACAGCCAGGCGCCATTGCGGCTGCGCATTTCCGATTCGCGAATCTCGGCATCTGTCGTCCGGCTCAGGGTTTCCTGCACCGGTTGCCGGTAGTCCAGCAGGTAATCGCCGCGATGACGCTTGAGCATATTGAGGCCGGACTTATGGTTCGGTGCTTCGGTAATCTGGATATCGGGCTGGGAGGTCAGCCAGTCTCTGAGGCCGGCGTAGGTATAGCCGCCGATCAGAATCACGGTTTTGTTGCGCAGGCGATCCATATGATCCACTGGCGGCAGGCCTTCCAGATACCACGCGCTCAGTTCCACCGGAATCGGGCTGATCCAGCTTTCGAGAATGTCGTCTTTTAAAGCGGGAATGTCGGTTAGCCCCATCCACAAATCGATCGTGCCGCTTTTCAGATAGAGGTAGGTGCGTGCCACCGGCAGGTAGATAAATTCCAGTCGGTAACCCGCCTCTGCCGCCACCTTGCGGGTGATGTCCACAAACTCTCCAGCGGGCTCGCCCCTGTCATCCCGATAAGTGACCGGCGGAAACTCGACATAAGCAACCCGTATGGTTTTATCGACAATAGCCTCCGCCTCTGAGGCACGGACAGCGGTGGGATAGAACAAATAGGAGAAAACCAGAACAAGAAAAAGCGCCATCAGACAGGCGCGCGAAAGGATCGATTGGGGTTGTTGGCAACTGCGCATGTATACCGCTTTTCTTTTATCTGTTTACCTGAAGGTTAACAGATCCTATGAAAACTGTGCGGTGAAATATGCAAAACCATGACTCAGAACGCGTGGGTGACCATGTACAGACCGACGCCCCCCATCACGATGGTGTAAGGCAACGCCATGATCACCATGCGCCCGTAGGACAAACGCACCAGAGGTGCAATGGCTGAGGTCAGCAGGAACAGGAACGCCGCCTGGCCATTGGGTGTGGCTACGCTCGGCAGGTTGGTACCGGTATTGATGGCTACGGCCAGGGTCTGGAAGTGCTCGTAGCTGATGCTGCCGGCGTCCAGCGCCTGTTTCACTTCGCTGATGTAGACGGTCGCCACAAACACGTTGTCGCTGATCATCGACAACAGCCCGTTGGCAATGAAGAACATGCCCGGCTGCTGGCCTTCAGGCAGCGCCAGTACGTAATCAATGATCGGTTTGAACAGGTGCTGCTCGTGAATCACCGCCACCACGGCGAAAAACACCACCAGCAATGAGGTAAAGGGCAGGGATTCCTGGAACGCCTTGCCAATCTGGTGTTCGTCCGTCACGCCGGTAAAGGAGGTAATCAGGATAATCACCAGCAGGCCAATCAATCCTACTTCGGCGATGTGGAATGCCAGACCAAACACCAGAATGACCGCGGCCACCGCCTGAATCCAGAGCGCCGCCTGATCAGACTTGGTGCGCCGAGCCTTTTCATTATCAGCGAACTCTTCCAACACCCGTCGCACCGGCTTGGGCAGTCGACCGCCGTATCCAAACCAGCGTAGTTTCTCCAGCGCCCAGCACGTGGCCAGACCGGCGAACAAAACCGGAATACTCACCGGTGCCATGTGCAGGAAAAAGCCGGCGAAATCCCAGCCAACCACCTTGGCGATCAGCAGGTTCTGGGGTTCACCCACCATGGTGGCGACGCCGCCCAGAGCGGTACCGATCGCCCCGTGCATCAGCAGGCTGCGGAGAAAGGCACGGAAGTTTTCCAGATCTTCCCGGTGCAGCTCAATCACTTCGTCGTCGCTGTTGGTGTTGTGGTCTTTCTGCTGGTAACCCTTGCCGGATGCCACCTTGTGATAGACCGAGAAGAAACCTACCGCAACGCTGATGATGACGGCGGTGACGGTCAGGGCATCGAGAAACGCAGACAGCACCGCTGCAGCGCTGCAGAACAGCAGCGACAACGCCGACTTGGACCGCACCCCCACCAGAATCTGGGTGAAGGTCACCAGCAGCAGCTCTTTCATGAAGTAAATACCCGCCACCATGAACATCAGCAGCAGGATGACCGGGAAATTGGTCAGAACCTCATGGTACACCGCATCCGCCGACGTCAGCCCGATCAGCAGGGCCTCCACCGCCAGCAGGCCCCCCGGCAACAGTGGATAGCACTTCAGTGCCATCGCCAGCGTAAAAATAAACTCACCGATCAACAGCCAACCCGCCACGCCGGGCCCAAGCAGATACATGACAATCGGATTGATGACCAGAAACAGCAGAATGACCTGCTTGTACCAGACAGGTGCCTTGCCAAGGAAATTATGGGTAAAGCCGGAGATAACAGTCGTGGGCATTACAGACATCTTCTGAGAAATCGGTTTGTTGGTATTGTGCGCCAGAAGACCCGCATCTTCCTTGATATTTACGTACCGGAGTATGGTCCAAAGGTACGAATTTCAGTCCGCTTTTGGTCTTAATAACAAAAAGAAGGCGAGATAGAGCCGGGCACCACAGGAAATTTAAGTAATACTACTTAATTACTGCCGAAACGGCGACGGTATTTTAACCGATTTCTCGATTAACAAGGTAACTTTCTGAACAAATGACGGTCATGCCTAATATTGGATCTGATATTTTCAGGACCGGATCCAGGCAGGCTCCTGTAGGACCGGAATAAAGTTGGTAACAAAATGCCTTCCCGAGCTCAATTTTACAGTAATTAATCAACCATAAAGATAAATAAAGTTGGTAACTTTCTAAGGACCCAGAGCAAAACCCCTCGAAAATCATAGTAATATAGTTGGTAACTTATCATTGGCAAGCTCCCAGTAAACGATCTGAGCTTCCCCCAATGAGGCCCTAAAAGGGTACAAACTGTCGCAAAGCGGAACCGGCTAACCTTGGAGAATCAGCTGAAAAGCCAGTCGGCGTAACGCTATGTGGTTAAGCTCTTATTCATGAAGCCATGGCGCATAACTCAGGCCAACCAACACACCCCCAGGGCTCATAAACCTTGCGACTGTTTGCCCCCAGGGTTCAGTCCGGGTTTCATGAACGAATTCCTGACCCCTTTCCTTCATTTCTTTCAATGCCGCGTCCACTGCAGCCGCGTCCGCCAACTCAAATTCAATTGTAGCTGTCGGCTCAGGAACATGGTCAGGCCATTCCTCCTGCCCAAAA
Source organism: Marinobacter sp. ST-43 (assembly GCF_030541085.1). Lineage (NCBI taxonomy): Bacteria > Pseudomonadati > Pseudomonadota > Gammaproteobacteria > Pseudomonadales > Marinobacteraceae > Marinobacter > Marinobacter sp. ST-43. The sequence goes on along the minus strand of NZ_JASSVO010000029.1, from coordinate 3,891 downwards.
CAATACTGGGCCGCCATAGAGAGGGGCCATACCCCGAAATGATGCGCTCCGGGGAACGTATCCATGAAACGATAATCGTCCATCTTTTCTAGCGGCAAGCCTCGCGCACCCTCATACAAAGACGCACTCGCCGCAGAATCTTTAGTAATTGACGCAAACCCCGCAATACACTTAATTTCCATTCATTCCCCCGCCACTGATGGAGCTGGCTCATATCTGCATTAGTATGATTTGACTCGTTAGCCGCGTATCACTGTGAGCCCATTAGCCCTTGTTCAAATGCTGCCTGATTTTCCTGGGCAATTTCATTTTTTTGTCGAGCCATCGCAACACAAATCGGGATCCATTTGGCGCATGTGGACCGGTGAGAATGTCCAGGGTTGTGACAGAGCCAGATATGCGCAGATTGAAATCTTTATTGGGAACTTCCGCAAGATCCACGTGCACAGGAGCAAACCATGGGTTGTACAAGCTGAATCCCTCGACAAGATCCTGATCAAACTTTCTGAGAGTTTCTTCTATCGGGGGCACGCCGATCCGCTGCCGCAAGCCAAAAACAAAGCTATCAAGCGAAAACAAATAGCCTGAGTTGAAGTTAACTCCAAACGAGTTATAGCGGTTGTCGGGACTTCCCTGCATTTCAATGCCATTGATAAATTCAGCTACAGATAACCCTTCAATGGACTCAGAGACGTTTTGGTGAATCTTAATTGCTGAATGGAAACTCGTGTCAACGGTTAAGAGCTCAGCATCTACCGAGCACGCTTCAGCGTATAAATCGGCAATCGGATGACCTCTGAAGCGATTAACCGAAGCACCCCTCATTAAAAGAAAAGCCTTGAGGTATTTTTCAAGCGCTTGACACGCAGCCCAAAAAAAAGCGCGATGCAGTCCTTTTTTTGCCAGTAACCGAGCAGTCACATAGTCTTCATCTGCAGGTTTAACAAAAGAATCGCTGATTACTTGTACAATGTATCGTTCGATATTGGCTTGCTCATAGTCAGGTAGTTTGTCGACGTGCTCAAGCTCATCTCCACACTTGAAACTGTATATGTAGCTCAATCTTCTTTCGCTCATTCAGCTTCTAACCTCGAACAGGCGCAAAAAGTGTTCCGGCGAGCGCGACGCAGCAAAATGGAGACGAAGGCGACCAAGTGCCGCGCTTGGTTAACTGGCGTGCTGGCTGTTGGCACGTCGCTTCCGTTCCTGCTCAGTCATTTGTCCTAAACGCTCCTCCAGGGAATCAAGTCCAAGTTGCGCACGGCGCTCATTAACCGAGGCGGGATCCTTGATGGGAAACGGTGTTGGCCACCCGTTTTCATCAACATCAAACTGGGTGCCGTAATATTGTGGCTCGCCGGCTAACGTCCGCACCCGATCCTGAAGAAACGCCAACTGCCAACCCTCGGCGTCGTCTTTCGCAACGGCTTCCTCCAGCAAGTGAACGCATTCCGCCATGAACCCGGCCTCGGACACCGAATGCTGAGCCACCAGCCAGGCGGCTTTGGAGGCTTCCTCTCCGACCAAGGAAATACCAGGCCAGCAGTGAGCCCTGATGATTTCCTTCAGGCGGGAGGCGTTGCGCTGGTGCAGTGCTTTCAGTCGGGGATGGTAGGAATCCGACGGTAACTCGCCGGAATCGAAGAGTCGCTGTAACAATCGCTGGTCTTCTAACAGCATCATGACCAGCTCATCCGCAAGACTCTGATTCATGGGCTCCCTCCCAGTTGATGCCACAAATAAGCGCCGCCCCGGCAGGGGCATCCGGTGGCAGGCCTTCATGCCGGAAACTCGATTGATTTGTTAAATGTCGTCTTGCCACTCTCTATGCTTACAGGCCCTATCGTACTCAAGCCATGGCACGTCGTGCGACACCCAAATATGAGCCTCTGGTTTTAAACCGGGATCATAGTCCAGAGTAGCTACCCGAACAATGACGTGGGGTTGCGCAGGCCTTTCAGCCACCAAATGGGAACCACAGCGTTTGCAAAAATGGCGTAATTTTCCAGGGGATGATTCGAACGTAGAAATAGAACGCTTACCTCTGAGCCAACGGAAATTCTCGCGCTTTACTCCCGCAGTGGAGGCGAACGGTGCAGCATGGGCTTTACGACAAGTCTGACAATGGCAATGCACGATTGGCATATCCACTGAGTCGATTTCGTAACTTATCTCGCCACACAAACAGCTTCCCTTCAACCCCATGAGAGATCTCACTCTGTAAATTTAAAACTTAGATTTGGAACGTGCCGAAGTGACCCGTAGGGTCGTCCGACAACAGCCAATGGTTATGCCGATTTTGCCACCAACATCTCAGTAGCGCCCTTTTGAAAACGATAGCTAACAGGCTGCAACGAGACAGCGATTCCGTCAGCGGATAGTCCCGCCATGACCGAATCAAGGTGCTTTGAGGTTTTTCCGTCCAGCGAGACAACTGGAAAGACGCGAACCTCAGAGGCAACTCTGCATAACTCCCGCATTGATGCCAGATGGGCCGCCCGATCTAAATGATCACTGTAAAGGAAAAGAAAGTGAGAACAGAGTGCCAGATCAAACTTGGAGTCAGAGAATGGCAGCATAGGCAATGACGCCGACACATACCGTCCTTGTTGGTAACCAGCATCAAAATCGGACAGGAACCGCGACATAGCTTCCATCCGAACCTCGCCAAGATGCTCAACGCTATTGAATGAGTCCCAAACATAACTGTCTGCGGCCTGTTGCATCTTGGCCATGATTTCTGGGTACACCTCGCCAATTCGGTGACGCACTTCATCAACCTTGAATTGATATACCGGATCACATGAGATGACTTGGCATCCTACCTCTGTCGCCTCAGCATTGAAGCTGGCCGGGCCATCGCCGCAACCCAGAATTTTCTTGTTCAGGTCATCATTCGATAGCTCAAACATCGCCTGATATTCCTTTAGCGATCGCCCCCACGGAACTACATTAGCTAAATCCAACATCAGCTCTCCTTAGTCTGTTTGACGAAGCACGGTGGTGACGAAGGAGCCGCGTAAAGCGGCATCTGGCAGCCTGATCGGTCATTGCCATACTGTAAAACTTAGAAAGCCGCTCCGCTCAGTAACTTCATTATACTGCAAATGGTTTTGTGGTATGACGGCAGGTGAAGTGCGCGACCTCGAACAGTAGCTCCATGTGTAATAATGTCGTCAACGGAATGCGAATCAAATGGTCATCACCGTCACTCAGTTCGTTTAACATTAAAGCATCTCAAGATGGAGGTTCTATGCCAATGATGCCAAGAATTTTATTGCCGCTTTTTCTAACCGGCCTTTCTGTACTTCCCGCCTTCACGCTGGCCGAAAATGCCACTCCTGAGGCCTACATTGGCAGCAAGCATTTGGTCTTGGAAATCCGGCACTGCGAATGCGAAGCCGTCAAGCCGAATGGTCATCCGTCCGTATTGCTGTCAGATTTTTTGCAGGAGTCGAGTGTTGTGAAAACGGCTGTGTTTACTGAAGATAACGGCTTCGTCGCGTCCGATTACGTCACCATGGGGTATGAATTCAGCCCAATCAAAGACTCATCCGACACGTTCTCGTTCAACTATACGGGTACACATACGACAAGCAGCGGACAAAGCTCGGGAAGTGGGGAGTTATTGCTGGAAAAAGGACAGTGGGTCCATTTGTTTGGCTCGCACCACGAAAGTACATCAGGAGCACGCCACGCCAATGTTGCAGTAAGACTGGTAGAATTCGACGGTTCCTGAGGGCCAATTTTAAAAATTCCAATCATAGGTATGAGGTGGACCCAGTCAGTTGGACAACCTGATGGTGTCCCTAAGCTATGATCCGGTTGTTTCCCTGGCTCAGGCTGCCAAGGATATGGATTGCCCGTAGTACACCTCATCGGGCGTTTGGT
>NZ_JASSVO010000028.1:0-35629 GCF_030541085.1 Marinobacter sp. ST-43 | reverse complement strand
AATACGGAATCAGTTGACCCATCGTGACCGCTCAGAGTACAAAACTGACTCCAGCGTGAGGGCCGTGTGCAAATCGGTCACGATCCCCGGAATGAACGGTCACGTTCGCCGGAATACGCACAAATCGAATCCAAGATATTCTGGCAGCAAAGTTACCGGATAATTTCGATCTCTTGGAGCTTTCGGAGAAGTTCAAACCCTGGGAGGATCTTAAGCTTCGCAGTAACGGCGCATCGTGGTTCCCAGCCATCCGTTCCCTGAGAGAGTTTTCTCTCAGGGATCGCTTCCCCAACTCCAGAGCAGAGCGTTTTATTCATGACCGCATAAAAGCTGAATATGATTGCCTCGAGGAGATTAAGCGCATCGCACTAAAGCCTAACCAAACAAAAGCGGATAAGGCGCTTCAAGAAGATGCAATGAAGCGTCTCCTGCATGAGCACACCTTTGTCGACAGCGATCTTATCGAAATAGCCAGCACAGTGCGGATGTCTGATCCGGAAAGACCACGAATTGAACAGCAATTCTGGCAAGACATCCGCATCGAATTTTATTACAGCCTGCTGTCAAACCTTTCCCTGGACATCATGGATCGCTTCGTAGAACTGGGCATCGACTCCAAGGGATCAGACGAAATGGTCTCTCAGGGGCTTATGGGTATCTTGGCACCGAAAAGGGAGCCGGATGGACAGATCTTCTATCCTTTTGCCCAACTTCTCGAGAGGTGGAAGACTGTATTCTCAGAGGATCCGAATAAGCCTCTCACTTGGCGCGAGCTTTCAAAAGCTATTCCGCATCCAAGTGACCAGGAGATCGCTAAACTTGACCCGAAGTCACAGGAATACAAAGACTTGTGGGATATTGCAATGGATACCCGCAAGACCCGGTTGAAGGAATGGCGAATTGGAGTTTTACCCCGTGATGAGCAGCTCTTGAGCTTTGTCGAAAACCTTCTGCCGGAGAACAGGGACGGCCATTACGCCTGGCTTGTTGCTCACCTTTCTCTAATCTGGGGAAGGCTAATAAAACAGGAGGTGCATAGGTACGAGGCGGGTGGATCGCTCTACGATATTGATGATGGTCTTCTCTTTCGTTATCAGGACATCTGGAAACACTACCGAAATCAGGCCGCTGATATTCTAGCGACCTGATCCCACACTCTTTATTGACGGGGGCCGTTACCACGGCCACCACCAGAAGGGTTTCCGGTGGTGCTTGGGTAGTTACCGCCCGGGAAGTCGGATGCTTTAGTCATAAGTAATCTCCTATGCTCGAGTGGGTTGCTGGTTTTTTCCAAACCAGTAACGCTATCTTCTCAGGCGATGCTTATACCCGGGAGGGGAGTCGGTACGGGAAATTTTTCCCCGATGGGTTAGCCGGATTTATCCAATTCTTGGATGAATCGAATACGGGGTTCATGGTCAGAGGGATCGACATGCGTGTATATGTGGAAAAGTTAGACTTCATTCCAGCCAGTCCAAGCTCAAGACGTCGCACCCTGCTCCTGGACACCGAGAATTTCGTCGACAATCTACGTTTGGAAAACCAACTTCAGCAGCCAGCACAGGAAGAACGCTCAGAGTCGATGCTAGCAATTGAAGTCGAAGCTCCTCCATGGAAATCGATGAAGGAAGGCTCGTGGTATGACTTAGATCCCTTGCTTTTCAAGGACTTCGACTACCGACCTATATTACAAGAAGAGGAGGGTGGTACGTTTTTGAGAGCACGTCTCACTGGACCGTCGCGACCTATTGATTTTACGGAATACTTGAGTCAACCAAACTTCGCCGAAACCGAGATCGGTGGAGAGGGAGAACTCGTTTTCGACAGTGATGATCCACTGCAACTCGCGATCATCGACTGCGGCCAGGGAAACTGGAACGAAGTACGTTCTACGAAGCGCGTGCTTATTTACGATATCGGAGCTTCGATTCGACACTCGAGACCCGAAGTTGAACAGTTGGTTCGGAATCGAGATCTAGCGATGGATCCGAGGGACATAACAACCTTCATCAGCCACTGGGACGTAGACCACTACCAAGCCATACTCGCAATGTCTATGGCAGATCTAAGCAAACTTGGCTCCATTACAGCTCCAAGCCAGCTGCCCAACACAACAACTTTTCGGCGATTAACTAACAGCCTCTCGGCTGCCGGTGTGCCACTGTATTCATTACCACCCGCGTCTCTCCCACCTTCGGCCGGACAAAGAATCGTACTGTGTCATGACAACAAGCGATCCTCCTCTCAGGTCCAACTCTTCCGCGCGAGCCCCGGGAGATCGAGAAATCAGACAGGTATCGTATTAGCCGTTATTGGACCGAAGCGAACTGCAATTCTTACGGGCGATCATCACTACTCTAAGATTCTCGAAGCATTGCCCGCCTACTTGCCGAATAAACCTGTGATTATGGTAGCCCCACATCATGGAGGCCGAGCCGGCACCTTGGACCTGAACTCGTGGCGGCAGACTTTTCCTGAGATCGAAGTGGCAATCTCCGTCGGCCCAAACTCGTACGGGCATCCTTTCAAAAGCATTGAAACTAAGCTGTCCACGCTTCAGGGATCAGCCCCGCGCATCACCAAAGTAAGTGGCTCTCTCACATTTTCGCTGTAACGGGCCTTTAGGAGGAATCATCCTAACCAGATAAACCCGTCTTGAGATTGCATTGGCTAAGCAGTGACCTGCTCCCCTCTAGCTCAACCGTTTTCCGTTCAGTGATGGTCAGCGCAGCACAGAAGATAGGCGATTTACTAACCTCTAGCCGAACGTCGAAAGAAATTACTCTAATCAGTCATACATTGATTTTAGGGGATGGTTACAAGCAGTCCTAACCTACCCCGTTCTTTAATTCACTTGCTCCTGGCCAACATTCGTTGATTGAACCAGACCCTGTTTCAGTTTCAGCCAGATGCTTTCCTGCCAGAACACAATTCACTGAATCGCGACTAATTCTTCGCAGCGTTTCAGACGATTCTCGATACTTTCATCGAGACTATTGAGCACGAATTTGGATTGCTCGATTTTTATAACACCAAGAAGGTCAGTCTTATCAATGAGGTAGCTGATCAAGGCCATCGATATCGCCGTCAAAGATCCCACAAGCACTGATGTAACAAGCGTTGCAATTGGCGCAAGTGCGGGCACGCTCAGAACAAATTTTTCAATGACTTCCTCTAGCGCAACGCCCGCAATGACGATGCCGCCTGCGGCAAACAGCTTGGTGGCTTCATGCATGCTTTCAAGAAACGTCATGTTTGATGGCGGGAAAAGAATGAGTTTCAGAGCCTTGAGTAGCGAGAAAACGCCTTCTCTAATCATGCGAACGAAACGCTTCGACGTTGTGATGAAGACATTCACGAGGGTTGTGACGAGGTTCGAAATAAAGCCTGAAATGAAGCCTCCTGAAAACCCTTCAATCATGTCCTTCCATTTGCTGGCGCACTTTTTTCCAATGCGCTCTAGTCGGATTCGAATATCGTGCATCAGAGTTTCGCCTTCGAGGCCTTGGTTGAATGACTGCTTTATCTCAATGAACGAATTCGATAGAAACTCAACAAGCAGTAATCCGATGGCTTGCTGAACGCCCATTTTCGCACCTTCATCTACTCCAGTCTTAATGGTATTCGATGCAAACTTCTTGCTTGTGTAATATTTTTTGTTGATCTTCGCGTCATACTCTTTCCTGGCATCTTGGTCTATCTGACGCATTCGATCCGCATCTACTGCCTCGTGTTCTCTGAACCTTTCAAGCTCTCTACTTTCCTTAGTAGAGAGCTCCGGCTTGGCAGCGAGCTCTTCAATCCGCGCCCTCCGCTCAGGAGCTTGCCTCTCAAGTTTGGCCAGGAACTCATCAGTCGTTAGTGCACCTTTCCCGCTCGTGTTGTTGATATGTTCCGATGTGGGATTGAGGTTAGATTTTGAGTTTGCAGCGGTTGGCCCGTTTACTTCGGCCAACACACGACCGGCATCCTCGTGCACCTCCTTTGCAGAGATAGTGTGGTCGAGGTTTCTCTTTTTGTTTTGTGCAAGCACCTCCCCTGTATAGGAGTCCCTTAGCGTTCCATTGTCTTGTGATATGGTATCTTGACGGTTCTTGGCAATGTATTCGCTGTGACCGTGGTAAGAACTCGAATCGTATTCACCTCGGTCATCATAGCGCCGGCGCTCGTCGTCGGTAGCGTAAACTCCCTCACGGGCATTGTGAATCGTATCGACATTTCCGCCCGCTTTGTCATATGCACTCAATATTTTGCCAAGCCCAAATGGTCCAGCAATTGACGCGATAACTTCCTTTTTCAAAGAACCTAAGACGTCATCGAGCCTTTGCTGATGAAAAGAACTTCGGAGCTCTGACAGCAGGCGATTGACCTCTGCGGAGTCAGCCTCAATAGGAAAAGCGAGTTCCGTAGAATATTGGTAGCGAATCAATTTCGCCTGATCAACGTCTTGGTTCAGCAGCTCGTGAACGCGTTCTTGGTCGACTACGCCATAACCCAACGGCTTCGCTCTATTCTTTTCGACCATGTTTTTGCGTCTTCTGTAACGCTCGGCTCTGGAACTCATAGGTGATCTCCTTTACGCAGCCTTCAATTGGTTCCATGCTTGAGCAAAGGCCTTTTCCTCTTCCTTCACTCCGTCGACTTCCATGACGAACTGAATGACTTCGTCAAATAGATCAATTGGGACTCCAGATTCTTTGGCTAACTGGTAGGCCTCTTTGATCGTAGGTGGGTTGTTATAAACTTCCTCAATCTTGAGCTTTACCGCCTCAGGAATATTCTGCGCTAGCATCCCGCGCACAAACTCAGCGATTTCCAACCTCTCGGTTTCAGAGAAATCCCCATCACAAACTGCACAAGCCACTGCGACGGCCTCGAGGGCAATGATTCCTCTGAAGTACGAATCATTTGCCATCGCCCGGGCTAGGTTTTTCTCAAGCGCGGCTAACCGAGCGTCGGTCTCCGCTTTCGTCCTCTCATGTTTTTCAGTTGTTGAGCGCCTTTCACGTTCCTCTCTGCTCGACATCGCTTTTCCGGCCGCTGCGCCGGCCAACCCTGCGCCACTCGCAGCCGCTATAGTGCCTGCTCCCGACAATGATGCTCCAAGTGTTGCGGCGCCCAACAGCGAACCTCCACCAGTGAACGGCGCAGCTGCCACGGCTCCGACGCCAATAGCGACGCCAGCCAATACTTTTCCCCACATAAAGGTTTCCTATTTTCAGCTACTCATAATGGACGAGATCGAACTATTTCCGATGACCTGATTGTGAGGAATTGCTCCAACACGCTCAGTTCATTGCTCTACGACTTGTGGAGAGCGATGCGAGTGAAGAAAATTTTCTGTATATCGCATGTCTCTCTGTGTAGTCAGATTAGACGGAAACGGATGCAAAGTATGTAACTTATAGTTGTCGTATTGATAAGTTCTTTTGCACCCTGTCGCTGCTGCGTTGGGCTCATGAAACTTTGCTTTCGCGCCAGTGGTAGAGTTAAGCGTCCGACGCGCCAACTCCAGACCGAAAACCAAGACCTGCTTGCCCAGTTCGACTTGCATCAGGGCAAATGCGGTAACAGGCATCGGTTCAGTCAGCGGTATAAGTTCCTGCACAGGACTGTGACTAGCCGGGCTGCCCTGCTTTAAAATGGCCGAAATTGCATAAAAGTTGCGGAAAGATTTTCCAGGACGGCGGGGTTGCCCAGAACTTTTTTAGAGCCTTACACCACGGGAATATCCTGCGAAATACCTACAGGGGTAAAGCTGTAATCGGCGGAGCAACTAAAACAGGGATGCATACAAGAGTTAACGCAATTAGAGCTTTACCCACCTTTTTTTGGTGCTAAATCTATTGGCCTGCCTCAATAAGCTAATGTTTTTGTTTACGTTTTTTGGGAAATCTCATGTTATCCATGGAAAGTCATGAGAAATCTCGCCTTATCACGGTCACCCAAATTCGCAATTTTGGTGACCCCGCCGCAAGTGTTTGATTTCAGGGCCCACCAGATCTCACCTTAGCGTTGGACTGACACAAGGTCAGGGGGTGTGTCGGCGGACTTGCTTCCGAAAATGTTCGTAGCCATGGATGGCGGAGACAAGCGTACAGGGATGTACTAGCAGCGGTTTTCGGAAGCAAGTCCGCCGACATACCCGTGCACTCAAGTTAGCGGATTTCAGGAAAAGGAGCACCACAGTGTCAGGCAAAACCGTCAACAGCGCCATTCTGCTGCTGGTCATCGGCAACGCCATGGCCATACTCTCAGACGTCTTCATCAAGCTCCTGGACCCCGGCTCCCCCGTCTTCCAGTTCGCCTTCCTGCGCTGCGTCCTCACCCTGGCGTTCCTGCTCCCGCTCGCCCGCAAACTCGACCGCAGCAACCTCTTCGGCGGCCTGAAAATCCACGCCATCCGCGCCCACATCCATCTGGTCGGTATCGTCTGCATGGTGGTGGCACTGACCAACCTGCCACTGGCCACCGCCAACGCCCTGTTCTACGCCGCGCCCATCCTGGTGATGGTACTGTCCGCCGTATTCTTCAGCGAAAAACTGACTCCCCTCAGTGTGACTGCTGTGTTCAGCGGCTTTGCCGGCATCATCGTCATCCTGAGACCGGTGGACTTCAACTGGGCCATCATCGCCGCCCTCGGCTCTGCCTTCGCCCTGGCCATCAACGCCGTCATGGTGCGCCAGCTGCCCAAGGAACAAACCACCGTCCACAAACTGTTTCTGAACTACCTGTTGATCGTCCCGGCGGCCGCCGCCCTGGCACTCTGGGAAGGCGCTGCCTGGAACCCGCAAATCCTGATCAGCGCCGCCGGCTCCGCCCTATTCATCCTCGGCTACAACATCACCGTGTTGCTGGCCTACCGGCAGGTAGATGCCAACCAGGTCACCAGCGCCGAATACACCGGGCTGATCTGGGCGGTCGCCATTGGCTGGATCTGGTTTGGAGAGGTGCCTGACCTGTGGTTCCTGGCGGGCAGCCTGATGATCGTCGTGCCGCTGGTACTGATTGGCCTGCGGCACCGGAAACGGTCACCCGCCCGTGGCTTCAACCCGGCCGAGCAGGCAACAACTCAAGGGGTTGGCAATTCGTCAGCCCGGAGACAGGCCTCGATGGCAAAGGTGTGTGAACAATCATCGCCCAGCTGACGCAGCGAATCTGCCAGCCTGAGCAAATACTCCGAATTGGGGCCGCTAGGCCCCGTGGCGAGGGCAATCTGCCGCGCAATGTCCGCTTCCGGTGCCTCGCCCAGAAAGGCCTCATTGTCTTCCGTAGCGATGTACACCAGCCCCTCGGCATGACTGCCATCGTCAAAGGTCATGGTGGTACTGAAGCGCAGATAGCCGTTCTTTTCCCGCACATCCAGATACTCGAAGACGTTGGGTGACACCCGATAGGCTACGCCCTTGCATACGGCATCGGGCTGCTCAATCAGCGTGACCACCCGCCCGGGCGCTTCGGGGGTGCCACGGTGATCATGAGAACCCTGCCAGAACCGCCGAGCCCAACCGCGAATGGCTGCCGGGCGCTGCTCCAGGAACGGGAAATCCACTTTGTAGATCAGCGAGCCATAGCCGAAGAGCCAGATGGCCTCGATGCCATCAAAATTGAACCGGCTGCGATTATGCTCAATGGTGTTCGCGGGCATGACTCATCCCATCCAGAAATAACGACCGGATTGTCTCAGGCGCCCGAGGTACTGGCAATGAAGCCGGCAATACCGGTCAGCACGATTTCTGCCGCCATCGCGGAAAGAATCAGGCCGCTGATCTTCGACATAATGTTCAGGCCGGTCTTGCCCAACGCTTTCTCCAGATAACCGGACAAGCGCAGCAATCCCGCCAGAATCAGCAAGCCCGACACCAGGCCCAGCAGACCACCGGCCACTTCCGGCACCGCTTTAAGCTCGGCGCCGTAAACCATGATGGCACCAATGGTCGCCGGACCAATCATGACAGGAATGGCCAGGGGCACCACCGCGATGTCATCCCGATCCTCTTCGGGCAACCCGGTGGCGTGGTTACGGGTGCCACTGTTCACCAGACTGATGGCGGTGAGGAACAGCAGGCTGCCGGCACCGATGCGGAAGGAATTCAGGGTGATGCCAATGGCGTTGAACAGCAGCGGGCCGGCGAAAAACAGAATCACACCCAGAATAAAGGCCGAGACACAGGCCCGACGAATGATGGAGGTTTTCTCCGCTATCGGGAGCCCCCGGGTGAGGGCCAGAAACATGGTGACCACGAAAAACGGCGCCAGCAGGAACAGGAATCGGATGGTGCTGCTGAGATAGGTAGAGAAAAACGTTTCAAACATTCGGGCAAATCCGGCACAGGGTTAAAGCCGGTAAGCATAGCGTCCGAAAGGCTTTTTTGCCGTAAGGAAGAGAACCTATGGGTACTCAACGCTTCTTGATGGACGGCTTGCGGGGCTTGCCCGGTTTCGATGGTTTACCTTTGGATCCCGGACCACGACCACCCGGCTTCGGGCCCCCGCCGGGTTTACCAGATGGCCGTTTTCCGGGCCCGGAACCGGTGCCTTTTCGCCCTTTACCAGCTGGTGGCTTCCCGCCAGCTTTTGCACCACCCCGCGCAGGCTTGCCACCGGGCCCCGGGCGAGCGCCCCTCGCACCCGCCGGCTTCTTCCGGGGCTTGCTGCCAGCAGGTTCCGTGGCCTCGGACGAGGAATCCCGGATGGCATCGAACAGTACCGCCAGCTCCTTCTCGGTCAGATCCCGCCAGGCGCCCACCGGCAATCCCTGCAGACTGACATTCATGATGCGCACCCGCTCCAGCCTGGTCACCTCGTAGCCAAAGTACTCCGCCATACGGCGAATCTGGCGATTCAGGCCCTGAACCAGGGTAATGCGGAACACAAACCGGGACACCTTTTCGACCTTGCAGCGCTTGGTCATGGTCCCCAGAATCGGCACACCGTTGCTCATTCCCTCTACGAATTCCCGGGTGACGGGCTTGTCGACCGTGACCAGGTATTCCTTCTCGTGATTATTGCCGGCGCGCAGGATCTTGTTCACCAGATCGCCATTGCTGGTCAGGAAAATCAGCCCCTGGGAATCCTTGTCGAGCCGGCCAATGGGGAAAATCCGTTCACTGTGGCCGACAAAACGCTGGATGTTGTCTTTCTCCGCGCTGTCGGTGGTGCTGACAATACCCACCGGTTTGTTCAGGGCGATGAACACCAGATCTTCTTCGTCTCTCGGCTCCACCACCTGACCGTTGACCTTAACCACATCTCCGGGCAATACCTGATCGCCCACCTGGGCCCGGCGGCCGTTGATGTGCACGTTGCCCTGCTCAATGTACCGGTCGGCATCCCGACGGGAGCACATGCCGCTCTCGCTGATGTATTTGTTCAGTCGGGTTGAGGTTCGGTTGGCCATGACATCCTGCCGGTTTCAGATGATGGTTGAATGCGTGCCGGGCAGCACGCAACCCGCGCATCATCCCATTGCATCACCGTGACGGCAACTGCCGGTCACCGCCTGCGGAACGGGTAGAACAGCTGCCCCAGATAGGAACCCGGCAGTTTCTGGGTCGTGCCATACTCCGCTGGCCAGTGCGCTTTCGGGAAATGATAGGTGCCGAACAGCCGGTCAAAGAGCACCGTGTGTGCCGAGTAATTGGTATCGATGGCCGGCTTCTCTGAACTATGGTGCCAGTGGTGGAATTGAGGCGTTACCAACAGATATTTGAGCGGCCCCCAGGGCACATTGAGATTGCTGTGGATAATGATGGCCTGCAGCGCGGCAAACGTGACGTAGATATCCAGCGCTTCCTTGCTGGCTCCGAGCAGATACAACGCCAGCATGACCAACCCCCGCTCAATAAAAATCTGAACCACATGCGCGCGGGAGCCCGCCAGCCAGTCCATGGTTTCCACCGAATGGTGAACCGCATGAAACAGCCACAGCCGCCGGACTTCATGGAATACCCGATGCTCCCAATACAGCACGAAGTCGGCCACCAGAATCAGCAGAACCACCTGCAGCCATAGCGGCATGCTCTGGATAGCCGCCTGAAGACTGTCGCTGGCCACCCATTCAAAGTGCGTTACCAGGAAGTTGCCAAACAACAGAACCGCTGAGATCAGCAGGTGATTCAGGCAGAAGTAAAAGAAATCCAGCCCCCACTGATCCCGTAAAATGACCTGCTCCCGATACTTCGGAAAGAGCTTCTCCAGGCTGGTAAAGACAATGGTGGAACCCAGAAAGGCCAGAATCAGCCAGTCCACGCCGAGCGACAGCGGTTTCGGCTCCACCGGCCCGACCGGGACGTTGTAGCCACCCAGGCCAAACGCGATCAGCGTCATGGCAATACCTGCAGCGCCAAGCCGTTTGCGCCGATCAAGAATGAAGGTGGTAATGCCGAAAAACAGGGAGAACCACATACCGTACTTCAGGACATCCTGAAGCGCCTCGGCATCATACGCGGCACGAAGATCAGTGGTGGTCAGATAGGAAGGGAACAGGTAGGCGAGCACCGCCGCCAGGCTCAAGCCACCGAGAAATATCGAAAAATACCCGGGGATTCGTCCGTTCCGAAAGCGAAGTTCTTTGTCCGGGCGGGGCACTACCACCCGCTCGCGGTACTGGTAATCGGTATCCTGTTCCGTGTTCATGCGTTCCCTGCTTAGGCTCTGGCGTTGAATCCCAAGGATCTATCTCATTAATAATTCCTCGGAGCGAATCACCCGTCGAAATCTATGGGGCTTTTTCGCCGGGAAAAACAATATTCCAAAGATGTTCGATCACGTACTCCTTTGCATCATCTTCACTATCTGCTGGGTACACCACGTAGCCATCGTTCTCTAACAGCTCGATCCACGAAGTGGGCTCATCCTGGAAAAGCTGTCTTAGTTCTTCCTTAATATCCGCTCGCTGGGCCGGGTCACCCATCACCCGCTCTAAATCTGATATTTCATCACTGTCTTCCAAACCTACATCTACTGAACAATAGATATCAGCAAGTTTCGTATAGCAGGGTATTTTTTCATAAAACGTGAACTCACAAACTCAGCTAAGCAAATCTATGCTCACATTCCCTGTTGAAAGAAATTCCTCGACGATAGACTTCACTATGTCTGGATCCTCACAAACCAGGCTATAATCCCACTCATTTCCGAGAATGGAGACTTTTCCCCCATGAGCGGATTTATTTGTAAACGTGCGCACAACGTAATCATCAACGGTATTTTCCCCTAATGAAATAACTGACTTTCCGTCATCACTTTCGATGTGCAAACTCTCCGGCCCTATTTCACCGCTATCGTCGATGTCTAATGTCACGGAACCAGAATTCTCTATAATTAAATCCACGGTTTCTATGACATTTCCGCGCTCTACGTTGTCTGAGTTGCCGCCTCGCGCATTATCACCACAACCAATGACCCAAGAGAATGAAAACATTATTTCGCCTTTTTCAGAGATTTCATGCCAGGCTGCCAATATAGGGTATTTCCGGTAGCTTCCTCATACACTTCCAAGGATTTCAAGTCGGCTTTATTAGCCATAGCCGCCACATCACCACGACAAAACCCACAAACAGCTTTTCCTTTTACAACTAATTTCATAGCCGAACCAGAAGTTACGCCAGCATCAAACGCCTGCTGTATGGCACCAACCTCTGCGTGGGCGGTACCCATGTTTCCATTTGGAAGGATCTTTCCAGATTGGGCACTTTTCTCAGCAATTCGCTCTGCAATCTGCGTTGGTTGCTCACTATCCACTCTCACACGCGCAGTCTGATTGACGTCATGGAAAGAGGCCCCATTCACCAGCGCTTCGGCCGTGACCACTGCTACAACTGAGTCCGACCCATGCTTCCCATCACCATCGGCAGCCTTCTGGAAAACCAAATACAACGGCTCTATCCCGCTATCCGTCGGAAAGCTGACAATCAGCTCAACCTGATCCTCAAAGGGCCGCTGGTAGCCCGGCGGCGAATGTTCCTGACCATCTTCCTGGATGGGTGTCACCAGAATGCTGTAGGGATCAATACCGGAATCCGCCGGGTATTCGGTGCTCACTACCGGGCGGTGGCCGCTGTCATCCGGGTACCATACAAGGGTGAAGTCGTCATCAACCACCACTTCAAAATTCTCGCCCTTGAGCTCTGCGTGAGCAACCGGAACCCGGTCTTTGTATCCGGTGCTGTCGTTAACGTGATAGCCAGCCACCCGGAGGTTCCCGGTGGCATCCACGTGCAGATGAAAGCGTACCCGAATGGCCGCCTCGGTCATTTCTCGGAGTTCTTCCTCCGTGTAAAGGGTGCCGTCTCCGAGCTTGGATGGCCAGAGAGCCAAAAGCACTGAACTGGCAGCAGTACTCAGCACACTGGCCCCGACGCGGGCGGCCATGGCCCAGCCTTTTGCCAGTCTCATTGCCGAGCCGGAGATCAGGCCCAGCGGCCGCAAACCGTTTGCACCAGGGCTGGTGACTGTGGCGGGGGCGAGCATCGCTAATGTGCCGAAGTTGCTGGCCTTTTCCTCGCCCTCATTACTGTCGGTATCCCCGGAGGGGCGGGTGCAGGACTTGGCAAACACCTTGGGACCCAGGGGCGGGAGCCCGAAGTTTTCTGAGATCACCACAGGCGGAGGTAAAGGCGCGGTGGCCGGCTCAATCACCGGAGCTTCCGGCGTATAGTCGAGCTTCGCCGGTGGCGACAAGCTATCGGCGTGGGCTTGCCCAGCGGCGCCTGAACGAAATGGCTGCTTGTTTTCGAATCGTGTTGTTAAGGCGGTGAGCGCACTTTCGGCAATGGCTCCAGAGGCACTTTCCGCGGGAACAATACTCCCGGAAATCAGCCTGAAGACGGGAACCGCCGGGATTTCTTTCAGCAACACCAGCTCGCCACTGGCAAGCTGGTCTCGTATACGGGCAGGGGTATAACTGGAACTCGGGAGATAGCTGGCCAGTTCCTTATCGGAGTACTGGTCCCAGCCACCCTCGATCATCAACGCTTCGTGAAGCGCAAGCGAGTGCGGGTCTGCTATTTTGGTCACGTCCGTGTTTCCACAAGGTATTAATCGGCACAATCCATGCCTGAAGTGTGAGCAAATTTACCGGAAATCCTACGCCTGGCCAAGCTCAACCCAAGAAAGCAACAGAGCCTGGAACTATCTGCACTGGAATCCTCTAGTTTTTCTGATCTTAGCCAGCCAGCGCTGGACAGCAAAGAGCGCCAGTTCATTGATCCGTGTTCCGATGGATCGAGGCGCTATAGTATTTCAGGAACGCAAAAACTACCAACCGACCGTTGGGATTCCGTGTTGATCCAGGAAGCCCCCATGTTGTTCCAGATACTCTTCGGTGTTTACACGGTAGATGTCGGGGTCCAGATCCAGCTCGTTCGCCTGAAAACGTGCCAACTCTACTTCATTGCCGATCTGGTTCATCATCCAAACCACCACTTCACCGCCGGGAGCGAGACCAAACATAATGAAGTTTCTTGGCTTCATTACGTCACCGTGCAGCTCAGTTTGTAATAGTGCAGGCTCCAGCATTCTGTCCTGCCAGGCTCGGGGAACCTTAATGATTCGCTGATAGAACTTTTGCTCTGCAAATGAAAACCATTGGATGGCTACATAATCAGGAAACAGATCCATTCGACCGGCTATTCCGGCTGGGCCGAACGGTCCTTTCCAGCAGCAGCTCATTGAGCCAGCTGGGTGATACCAACTACGTTCACCTGATCGCTCGAACTGGAGATGCTCAACCCAGACATCGTAGTGTTTCGGTGTGGCGAGTGAGAAATACCAAAGAGGCTCGCTCTCCAATGATCTAGAAGAGCAACCGTAAAGAGTCAGCAATAACAGAACGAGCAATAGCTTTTGGGACATGACGAGAACTTCCTTTTCTTGTCTAGAGAATATCGTCCATTTCCCGCTCTGCGCTGAGCGCATCGGATGTCGTTCCTGAGATCGATACTTTATAGAAATTTTTTGCCATCAATTGGAAGCTCAACCAGATTACAGTGACGAGGATGGAGCATCTACCTTCATCGGAGCGGACTTGCTAGCTAGCCCGCTCCGAAAATGTCGGCAGTTCATTAATCGGCGTTCCAGTGAACCGGGGAACTTGAGGCATTTCAGCAGAGCGACAACTACCAACCGCTCGTTGGGACTCCGTTTTGTTTCAGGAAATCCCCATGTTGTTCCAGATACTCTTCGGTGTTTACACGGTAGATGTCGGGATCCCGATCAAGCTCGTTCGCCTGGAAACGGTCCAGCTCTACTTCATTGCCGATCTGACTTTTCATCCAGGCAACAATTTCACCGCCAGGAGCCAAGCCAAAAGTAAGAGTACGTCGCGGAACCATTCTGACGTCTATATTCGTTATAACTTGCGCCGGCTCTCTCATTTTCTCTTTCCAGCCAGGAGGAATGACGATCAAACGTTGATAGTACTTTTGCTCCGCAAAAGAGAACCACTGAAGTGCCACATAGTCAGGAAACAAATCCAGTCGTCCGGAGACTCCGGCTGGACCATCAGGCCCCTGCCAGCAGCATCCTAGATAACCAACAGGATGGCTCCAATGACGCTCACCAGAGCGTTCAAATCGCAGATGCTCAACCCATACGTCGTAGTGTTTGGGTGCTGCTACCTGAAACCTCCACGCCTCAGATTCGCCATGCCCTGACACCGATGAGCAACCGGCAACAGTCAGGAGTATTAAAACAATCCCTAGTCTTATTAACATGACCTCTGCGTCCCATCCTTATTGAAGTGAATTATCCTTTTCCGGCTTTGCGTCGGTCGCATCGGATGCAGTTCCTGAAATGGAAACTCCATAGAAACTTTCCGCTCATCCATCAGGAACTCAATCAGATTGTAGTGATCTGAGTGGTGCAGGTATCTTTGCCTGAGAAAACTGGAATCATGAGAATCAAGTTTTGGAGCATCGATTCCTTCCACAACATGGCCCAGTAACCTATCGTAAATGGACTCAAGATCATCTGGTATTTGATAACCTTCTTGATCCGGAATGCTTTTCAGTGGCACTCCAGCGCGAAAAGCTAACTCGTACATTATTCGAAGGCAACATCTTGAGTATTCACCTTTAACCCTGCGTTGTATTCGCAGCTGCATTTCAACACGACCATAGGGTGGTGGGTGTATATCCTTGTTCTGTTCAATAAATAGTAACGGTTTTTCGCCGTTTTCCCGAGGCAGGCTATGCGGGCCAATCCAGCCTTCGCTGAGAATCTGAGCTTTTAAACTTTCCAAATTATCCATGGCCATTGTTTGCTCCGGCCAATCGGTATCGGAGCCCTGAAGTACCACCTTTCGCGATATCCGTAGTTCTTCTTCCATTTCATCGGGATAGCCGCCTCCAATATCAGAGTGGACACCCGGAAAAACAATTTCTCTGAAGTTAACTGGCATTTCACCATTTGAAGATTTGATGCTATTGAGTGCAAAGTTCGCCCGCTTTTCGTCCGCTGCGACCAAATGAATAACTTGGTCAACACAGCCTCCCTGCAAGCCCAGCTCAATTGGCTTATTCAAACTGTTACTCGGGGAAAAATCCAAATCAAAGGGGTTCACTATCGCAGCCACAGTATCAAAAACCCCAACAAACCTTATCTTTGTCTGGTTCGGCCATTTCATCCCCATGTCGTGCATTATTTTGGCGAGTTGACCTTCTTTTCCTTTACTCAGTTCATTCACGGCATGACGTGTTGCTGCCGCGCCCCGACTAAAACCAAACAAATCAAAGGTGACAGTAGTAACCTCACGACCCTGAAGATCCTCCCGAATTCGTGCGGCGGCTTCATCAAACAAGTTTTCAACCTGTTGCGCGATTCCAGTTTCACCCAACCCCGTCGCCATTCCAACAGTCGAGTCCGCTTCACCTGTTTTGGTGCCGACTCCTGGCATGTACACCTTCATGCGATACGTATGTGAGGAACTTGGACTCTCATCGTATAGATCAAACAACTTAACCACATTGGTCGGCGCATTGGCGTAGCTATCACCTAATTCCAAAGCAATCCGATCAGCGCACGCTTTGGCCGCCTCTGGATCCGATTGTTCGAGAACTTCGCATTGTCTTACCTGCTCCCGAAAGTGTTCGATATTATCGATATTGTTCAATGTCCCATCGGTGAACAGCCCCATTACGAGGTGCACGCCTCGTTCCTGATGCGTGGAATTGTGCTGCTCACTCATAGGCAGAGGCGCAATGTTGGCGGAGCCCCCTATCGGAAGAGACAAGCGACGTTCACCCTGACGAGGTTGGTCTCCGCCGTTGGATTCTGCGAACTGGTTCCACTGTTCAATCTCATTGAGACTGGATGCCCCGGTGGCAGACATTTTCTGAAGTGTCTGCGGAGTAATCCGGCGTCGATTCATTTCAGCGACGAGCTCCTCTAATCCAGGAATTCCCCGACCAAAGGTTCCGACGCAGTTCCAGAGGCCCGATTCCGCCTCGTTATCTGGCCTCCAGGCGACCACTGGAGCGGAAACCGACCCATTTTCAATGTCGGAATAGACAAGGCATAGCTCGCCGGCCTCAACCTTCGAGACCAGTTCCTGATAATGGAGATCAGATCGGCTATGCGTAAAAGGGGGGGAGTAATGAAAAAAGAGGGATGCTGGAATAGGGGTGCCCCTGCGGAACAACTCCCGGACTTTTTCTGCGGCAAAGAATGGACTCTCCAATCGCAACAGCTCCTGCGGTTGGAGATCATAGTGATACTTAAGAAACATGACCGTCCTTGTCCTAGACGATAGCGGTTAGCGCTACCTGATAAAAAGTGAGCGCAATCCCTGGCTCACGACGCTGTACAAAATTAAGTCATTGGATTTCGTTGAACAAGGTATTCTGTCTCAATTCAACTTTATAGCGCCCGAAGCATCCTGACTCGGGCGCTATAATTATCTACCGTTTTAACCAGCCAATGCCGGCTCCCCACCCGGCTCCATCACCTCCGCCGATTCACACACATACTGCTCGGCATCAAACCGCCGGGTCTGCTGCCGGAACTGCCAGGTGAAGCCCGGCCACAAGGTGGTGTTCTTGCCGTTCTCGTTCACATACCAGCTCTTGCAACCGGTCTGCCACACGGAGTCGCCCAGTTTGGCGTGTATAGAGGCGTTGTACTGGCTGTAGGCATCCTCTTTCACTTCCACGCTCTTCCAGCCTCGGTGGTCCATCTTCTTGATGGCGTCCAGCACGTACTGCACCTGGGACTCGATCATGTAAACCATGGAGCTGTGGCCCAGCCCGGTGTTGGGGCCCATCAGCATGAAGAAGTTTGGAAAGCCGGCCACGGTGGTGCCTTTGTAGGCTTCCGCACCCTCGCGCCAGGCGTCGAGCAGATCCTGGCCACCACGGCCGAAGATCATGCCCCGGGGGATGGGTTCCTGGGCCTTGAAGCCGGTGCCATAGACAATGCAATCCACCGGGCGCTCGGTGCCATTGTTGTCAATGATGGTGTTACCTTTCACTTCGCGAACGCCGTCCGTCAGTACGTCTACGTGCTCCTGGTCCAAGGCCGGGTAGTAGTTGTTGGAGATCAGCACCCGCTTGCAGCCGAAGTGGAAATCCGGCGTCACTTTCTTGCGCAGTTCCTTGTCCTTGATCTGGTTGCGGATGTGTCGACGGGCCTGCAACTCACCGACTTTCAGAATGCGCGGGTTACCCACGAAGCCAAGCACCCGGGCTTCCAGCATCCAGTAAATGCTCTGGCGGAACGCATTCAGGGTTTGCGGGAACCGGCGGAACACGGCCCGCTCCAATGGCCGGATTTCCCGGTCAGGCTTGGGCATGATCCAGGGCGGCGTGCGCTGGTAAAGGTCCAGATGGGCGGCGTCTTTGGCGATTTCCGGCACGAACTGGATGGCCGAGGCACCGGTGCCGATAACCGCCACCCGCTTGCCACGAAAATCGTAGTCATGGTCCCAGTTCTGGGAGTGGAAACTGGTTCCCGTGAACGTGTCTATGCCCTTGATCTCCGGATACGCGGGGGTGCTCAGGCCGCCCATGCCGGACACCAGAATCTCACTTCGCAGCTTGCGGATTGGCGGCAGAGCCTTGTCGCTGCGATCCAGCTCATCCCCGGGCTTCAAACCTTTCTTTTCCATGTAGCCCCAGAGTTTTGTACTGTTGCAGGTTTCCACAACCCAGCCCGAGGTGGCCTCATCCCAACGGGCACCCGCCACGTGGGTGTTGAAACGAATGTGATCCATCAGGCCGTATTTCTCGGCGCAATGCCGCAGGTACGCCTGAATCTCCGGCTGGGGAGCAAACATGCGGGTCCAGTTCGGATTCTGCTCAAAAGAGAAGGAATACAGCGCAGATTGAACATCGCAGGCGCAACCCGGGTAGTGGTTATCGTGCCAGGTGCCCCCGACATTGTCGCTCTGCTCCAGAATCACGAAGTCGTCAAAGCCGGCCTCTTTCAACTTGATGGCCATGCCCAGGCCGGAAAATCCGGTGCCGATAATGGCGATCTTGGCGGTTTGTTTCATTGCTGCACTCCTGTGTGGCCTGAAGGGCCTTGCCTGTTGTTGTCGGTGTGGTCATCATGACCAGTAGACACATGTATACCGGTCAAAGTAGACACCTGTATACCCACTCGCACAGGAATGGCCCTGAGTGACAGGTTGTTGGCCCAACGCCCAAAGGAAACACGACTCGATGCAACGACTTGCCGGCGGAAAACTGAAACTGGTCCAGGCCGCTCTAAGGCTGATTACCCAAAGCCGTAGCCTGACCTCTCTGGGCCTGCGGGAACTGGCCCGGGAGGCGGGGCTGAACCCGAACACCTTTTACCGGCACTTCCGCAATCTGGACGAATTCGGTTTGCAGGTGCTGGGGTATATCGCCGAGGACATGAAAGCCGGCGTGCGGCAGTTGCGGCAGATGGCGGATTCCTCGGAACAGGCCTCCCACGACACCGTCACTTTTGTGTACCACTACTTTCTGGCCAACCCCGCAGCAACCACGGTGGCGGTCAGGGAACTGCACGGCCCGTCGCCCGTGTTACGCCGGGCTCTCGAAGCACAGCTGGACGCCAGCGCCCGGGAAATGGCCGAGGATATTCTCGAGCGCGGGCTGGTGCCCGGCGTCGATGAGGTGGTGGTACAGGAGATTTCCAACATGACCATCCGCTACATCCTGTTCCGGGCCATGGACTATATCGAGAAGCCCGAGCAGCGGGAGCGGATTCAGGTAGAAACGGAGCGGTTCATCAACCGGCAGTTCCGGGGGGCATTAATTGAGGAACTGGATTCCGGGCAGATTCTGGCGCTGAAACAGGCGCCGGCCGCTGACTGAGGTCAGGCCGGCGCCCGGGAGCTTTTATTCGGTGGTGTTGTATACGTAAGAGGATACGGTGCCGTCGTTATTGAAACGGACCACCAGATCCGTGGTTTCATCGTCACCAAACGCGGACCAGCGATACTTGCCGTAAGTCCAGGTGCGCTTGCCGTCTTCAATACCGGTGCGCCAGGGCTCACCGAACATCTCCTGTATCTCGGCGCGGGTCGTCTCACCGATCGTTATCTGGTCGACATTATGAGTCGCAAAATCCCGGCCTACGCTGGCGCAACCCACCAGGGTGACCAATACCGCAGCCAGCCCAGCCAGTTTAAGATGACGCATCAAAGCCATATCCAACTCCTTGTCTGGTGAATAGCAACAATCTGCCTACAGCATAGCGTTTCTGGCGATTGCTGCGATTACGAACCGGACAGATTTCAGACCCAAAAAAGCCGCGGGCCCGAGGGCGCGCGGCAGGCACGATCGAAGGGGTAAGTTCGATCAGTAGAGTTTGGCCAGAGACTTCCTGGCGAAGGCTTCCACTTCGTTCAGGCGGCCTTCTTTCACTTTCACCAGCCACTCAGGGTCTTGCAGCAGGGCACGGCCAACGGCGATCAGATCGAATTCACCGTTGTTCATGCGCTCAACCAGCTCATCGATGCCAGACTGCTCGACCGACTCTTTCTTGCTGGCGAAGGTGCCGCTGATGAAGTCTTCGGTCAGGCCCACACTGCCAACCGACATGGTCGGTTTACCAGTGATCTTCTGGGTCCAGCCGGCCAGGTTCAGATTGGAACCTTCGAACTCCGGTTCCCAGAAGCGGCGGGTGGAAGCGTGGAAGATGTCGACACCGGCCTCCGCCAGAGGCTTCAGGAAGCGCTCCAGTTCCTCGGGGCTATTCACCAGTTTTGCTTCGTAGTCCTGCTGCTTCCACTGAGAGAAGCGCAGCATGATCGGGTAATCCGGGCCCACACGGTGGCGCACTTCCTCGACGATTTCCACCACAAAGCGCAGGCGGTTTTCCAGGCTGCCGCCGTACTCATCGTCGCGCTGGTTGGTGCCTTCCCACAGGAATTGATCCAGCAGATAGCCGTGGGCGCCGTGGATTTCCACACCGTCGAAGCCCAGAGCCTTGGCATCCTGGGCGGCATCACCGAAAGCTTTGATCACGTCCTGGATGTCTTCCCTGGTCATGGCCTTGCCGTTGGGCTTGCCAGGCGCAAACAGGCCTGAAGGGCTGTAACCGGGAACAGAGGGATCCGGCTCGATACCTTCCTTGCGTACCGCGCCCACGTGCCACAGTTGCGGGAAAATGGCGCCGCCGGCTTCGTGCACGGCATCCACCACTTTCTTCCAGCCCGCCAGGGCTTCGTCGCCATAGAAGGCCGGTACGTTCGGGTAACCGTTGGCAGCCGCGTGGTTCACGACAGTGCCTTCGGTAATGATCAGGCCAACACCGGCCTCGGCGCGGCGGCGATAGTAGTCCACCACATCCTGACCGGGTACACCCTTAGGCGAGAAATTGCGGGTCATCGGCGCCATGGCTACGCGGTTGCGCAGCTTGAGGTTATGAAGTTCAAACGGCTCGAACAAAGGACCAAGATTCATACTCATGTGATGTGCAACCTCATCAATTTGGTTTCGTAAAGCAACCCTATTAAATCCGGTTTCAAAATGCAACCCTATTCGGTACACTCCCCTACATGGCCAGAAAACGTTTTGATGACTCCAACTGCTCCGTCGCCCGTGCCCTGAATGAAGTGGGGGACTGGTGGTCGCTGCTGATTGTGCTGCACGCCATGTACGGCACCCGCCGGTTTGTGGATTTTCAGCAGCAACTGGGGATTGCCAAGAACATTCTGTGCGACCGACTGGCCAAACTGGTCGACAACGAGGTCTTGCGCAAAGTGGATGTTGGCGAGCACGGCTCACGCTTTGAGTACCGGCTCACGGAGAAAGGCCGCGACCTGTTTCCGGTGGTGGTGGCTCTGCGCCAGTGGGGCGACAAGTGGAACCCGTCTCCGGACGGCCAGCCCCTGGACCTCCGGGACCGCGATAGCGGCCAGCCAATACAGCCGGTCACCGTGCAGAATACCCAGGGTCAGCCCCTGTCCATTCGGGACGTGTTTGTGCCCAGCGATGAAGACAAGCCCCTCGACGAAGCCCAGGCCTGACCATCCGCAATAGCCGCATTTCCACGTTTTCTTGAGTTGAATCAAGACTTATTGGCCAGCTGCGCTGCCTTCCGCCATTTCTTGCGCTAAATCAAGATTGCCTGTCCGGATGTCATTACATTTAAGCCATCGATCTTTCATGGATAAGGAGATGGCTATGTCTCGTGGTTTTAAACTCAGTGTTCTGGCTGCGGCCGTAATGGCAGTGGCTCCTGCAGCTCAGGCTTTTGAAGCGGGTGATTTTGTTCTGCGTGCGGGTGCGGTTCATGTCGCGCCGGATGACTCCAGCGATGCCCTGAACGTAACTGGTTTTGTCGGCCCGATCGACGGTGCCAACGTCACTCTGGATGGCACAGAAGTAGGTGTTGATGGTAACTCCCAGCTGGGCATTAGGGCGACCTACATGGTCACCAGCAACCTGGGTATTGGCGTTCTGGGTGCCACCCCGTTCAAGCACAACATTGAAGGTAAAGGCGATCTGTCTGGCTTCGGCAAGCTGGGTGAAACCAAGCACCTGCCGCCAACACTGACACTGCAGTACTTCCCAATGCACAGCAGCTCCAAGTTCCAGCCGTACGCGGGCGTGGGTGTGAACTACACCACTTTCTTCGAAGAAAAAACCAACGACACTCTGGACACGGTTCTGAACTCCGTGGCGGGCAGTCTGTCTGGCGGTGCTCTGGCGGGCGCGGTGTCAAGCTCTGAGCTCGAACTCGACGACAGTGTTGGCGTCGCTGTGGAGCTGGGCATGGACTATATGCTGAGTGAAAATTTCGGTCTGAACGCTGCTATCTGGTGGGCTGACATCAACACCGACGCAACCATTACCGCCTACGCTGGTGATGTGAAAGCAGCTGAAGTAGAAACTGAAGTCGAAATCGACCCCATGGTCTACATGGTAGGTTTCACCTACAAGTTCTGATCCGCACTCCCGGTAGCTCCCACGGTCTGTCGGCTACCGGATGGTGCGTTCTCCTGCGCGGGGCTTCGGCCCCGCCTTTTTTATGTCAGGAGAAACGGTTTTCAGGCGCTCTGGCGTTGAGCCGGGCGACCACTTCTACCCTGCCCCTGGCCACGGCCACGGCCTTGTCCTTCGCCCTGACCACCACGGCCACGACCGCCGCTACGACCAGCCGGCTTCGGGCCAAAGTTCTTACCATTGCCACCCTGAGGGCGACGATTCCGCGCCTTACTCGGGTCTGCTTTGGCCTTGGGCTTCAGCGGCAGGTTGTTTTTCGGCTCAAAGCCTTCCACTTCCTTGCGCGGAAGCTGCTTCTTGATCAGCTTCTCGATACCCGCCAGCAGCTTGCCTTCGTCAGCACTGACCAGTGACAGGGCATGGCCACTTTCACCGGCACGGCCGGTACGACCAATGCGGTGCACGTAATCTTCCGGCACGTTCGGCAGTTCAAAGTTCACCACTTGCGGCAGCTGTTTGATATCCAGGCCACGGGCAGCAATGTCGGTGGCGACCAGTACGCGCACTTCACCGGCTTTGAAATCCGCCAGGGCACGGGTACGGGCACCCTGGGACTTATTGCCGTGAATGGCGGCAGCCGTGATACCGTCTTTCTCCAGCTTCTGGGTCAGGCGGTTGGCGCCGTGCTTGGTACGGGTGAAAACCAGTACCTGATCCCAGTCGTTGTCACGCACCAGCTTGCTCAGCAAGGCTGTCTTCTGGCTCTGGTCAACCGGGTAAACGGACTGCTTCACTTTCTCGGCGGTGGTGTTACGGGCCGCCACTTCCACCTGCACCGGGTTATCCAGCAGGCCCTGGGCCAGGGTACGGATTTCGTTGGAGAAGGTGGCGGAGAACAGCAGGTTCTGGCGCTTGGCCGGCAGCAACGCCAGGATCTTGCGAATATCGCGGATAAAGCCCATGTCGAGCATGCGGTCGGCTTCGTCCAGCACCAGGATTTCCACTTCGTTGAAGCGCACCGCGTTCTGCTGGTACAGGTCCATCAAACGGCCCGGTGTGGCCACCAGTACGTCCAGGCCCTTGCGCAGCTTCATCATCTGCGGGTTGATCTTTACACCACCAAAAACCACAGCGGCCTTGGTGGGTACGTATTTGCTGTAAAGGTTCACGCTATCGTGTACCTGGGCGGCCAGCTCACGGGTGGGTGTGAGAATCAGGGCGCGGGGGCCTTTGCCAGTGCGGGGATTTTCCGCCAGGCGCTGCAACAAAGGCAGGGTAAAACCAGCGGTTTTACCGGTGCCGGTCTGGGCCGCGGCCATTACATCTTTGCCAGACAGCACCGCAGGAATCGCCTGCTGCTGGATGGGAGACGGGGTTTCATAACCCTGATCGGCGGTGGCACGGACCAGCTGCTCGGACAAACCGAGAGAAGAAAAACTCATATACGATGTACTCTTGATTGATTCTGCCTCCACGAACACCGTCGTCGGCGAATGCGGGCAGATGCCATGAAAGTCATGGAATAAAAGACGACTACGGTCACTCGCCGGGTTCGGGGTGACGTCCTCTGACAGGTCGTATGAAATGGTTCGCAAGGCGGCTTTAAGCCGGAAACTGCGGAATCCCTAGAGGCAGGATGCAGGCACGGTAACAGAGCACCCGGCAAATAGCTATAGGTGGTTTTATTGGCCGGCCTTCATTTTCAGGGTGATAAATGGAACTCTGACAGGGCCCGGCGGTCATTAGCCGCCGTATGCTACTAAAAACTCACCGATTTCCGGAGATTCCATGCTCAGCGTAGGCATCGGCCCCCTCAGCCTGTCCATCGGACACCTGCTTCTCGTTCTGGCCTTCGTGGTTGCCCTGGTGGTTGGCGGCCTGATCGGCCGGAAAGAGAAAACGCCGGTGGCCGGTACCCTGGCCGATATCTTTCTAGTGGCCATGGTCAGTGCCCGCATCGGTTTTGTGGTGCGCTACTTCAGCGAGTACCAGGGCGACTGGCTGGGCATGATCGACATCCGCGACGGCGGGTTCGACCTGGTGACCGGCCTGTTTGCTGCGTTTGCCTTCACCGGTTACCTGATGTGGAAACGGGCGGCCATACGCCGGGCGCTGGGCTCGGCGGTCGCGGCTGGCCTCATCATCTGGGGCGGTATGTCTGGCATTATTGCGCTGATCAACCAGCAAACCCGGGGCCTGCCGGAAGTGGCGCTGACCGATCTGAACGAACGCCCGGTAGACCTGGCCAGCCTGGCCGGTGACAAGCCCACGGTGGTCAATCTCTGGGCCACCTGGTGCCCGCCATGTATCCGCGAGATGCCTGTGCTGGAAGAAGCCCAGCAACGCTACCCGAACGTGAACTTTGTGTTCGCCAATCAGGGCGAACATCCGGCAACCATCCGCAAGTTCCTGATGGCACAGAATCTGAACCTGAGCCACGTACTGAGCGACAGACAGAACCGGTTTGGCCGGGTAGTCGGCAGCCACGGCTTGCCCACCACCCTGTTCTACAACGCCGAGGGCCAACTCGTGGATACCCATATGGGCGAACTTTCCCGCGCCAGCCTGGCCCGAAGCCTCGAGCGCTTCGACCCGGCTTACCTCAGCCCAGCCACAGGGTCAGACTGAAGCCCAGAAAACTGGCTGCGCAAAGACCCGACAGCGACAACGCCAGGCTCCAGCGAAACGAAGCATCCCGTGTCCGGTATCCGGTCAGCCGTTCCATAATCAAAGCATTAGCCGCAAAGGGCGTGCCGAAGGCGGTAATCCCCCAGCCAGTAACCATGGCGATGGCCAGGCCAAGCTGAGCTGCGCCTGGCCACAGCGAACCCAGAATACCGCCAATGAGGGTAGCAATAATAATCGGGTTCATACCCGCCAGTCCGGCAGCAAAAAACACCCAGGGTACACCGGCCGCCAGCAGCGCCCAGAGCCACACCGGTAATTCCGGCTGACCGCTGATCTGGCCCAGTACCACGCCACTGAGCACCGCCCCGATAAACGCCGAACCACCAACAATGGCCAGCTCATTGCTGACATTGGCCATGCTGGCCAGAGGCGGATTCTCCCGCTTTAACCAACCCAGAATCCGGTACAAGAGCACCGCTGCCAGACAGCTCAAGGCCACCGCATGGGCATAACTCAATCCGAACCGGTGGCTGAGCCAGAGTACACCCATGCAGATCGCCAGAATCAGCCCACCAAAACGCAACCAGCTACCCGCGCCAGCACGGTTAACGCTCCGCTCTGTGCTTTGCAACGGTTCCGGTTCTCGCCAGTGCAGCCCCGCCAGCACCATCACCACGGAAAACGGTACCGCCAGCAACAACAGCGAAAGCAGACTCACCTGCGGCAACAGCGTCAGGGTCAGCACCACCGAAATGGACAGAGGCGAAAACATGGGGGCGACGCCAAACCCTCGCAAAACAGCCCGGGTGGCATTGCGGGTAGATTCGGAATCGCCGTTGCGACGGATGCGCTCGCCCACCAGGCTGCCCACCACCGCCACCGAACCAAAGTTCAGGGGAACAGACACCAGCGAGGTGCCGAACGCGAGGCTGAGGTATCGGGCCAGCGGCTTACCACCAAACAGACTGACGGAAATCTTCTGCAGGTCCTCAGTGCGGGCCAGCACATTCGACAGCAGCATCACCGCCAGCATCAGGCCAGCCAGCCGGGTCATGTTACCGGAAGCGGTCTCAATCAGCTCCGGGTCATAGCCCAGGGCGAAAACCAGCATGACCAGCGCCACGACAAACACCGCCCGGGGCACATTGCGCATGTCCTGCCAGCCCAGCAAGACGGTCGCACCCGCGGCGGCAGCCCCCAGATAGGTCATACCCGGCAGGCTCGCCAGAATGGCAGAGAGTAAGGCAACGTAGGCTAACGCGGAGCGAAGTGGCAGCAAGACCGTTTCCCGGACAGATCAAAGGAACCCGAATAGATCGTCTATGTTAAGGAAGCTACTTTTACCGCGCCATCAGCAATTATGAGGATGGCCATCAAACCAGTCCGTGCTCCCTGGCACTGGCTTCCAGGCGGGCCTGCTCCTGTTTCAATAACGTGCTGACGGCTTTCAGTTCGCGAATCCGGGCATCCACCAGGGCCCTCTTGCGGGCCATCACCGCTGCACCCTGCAGGCAATCAATCCGGTCCGAGCGAACCGCATCCAGCAACTCGCGGATTTCGTTCAGCGAAAAACCCAGGCTTTTGAGTTGCCGCACCATCGCAACACGCGCGACGGCCTGCTCCGGGTAGTCCCGATAGTTGTTTCCGCTGCGGCCCACCTCCCGGATCAGACCCTGTTTTTCGTAGTAGCGCAGGGTATCCCGGGTTATCCCGGTGCGCCGTTCCAGTTCCGATATCCTCATGCCAAGCACTCTCCCTGTTGACCTTCGAGCATACTCCATACTTTAGGCTGCGTTCGACTCAATGAACAAGGAACGCACCATGACCATCCTGATCACCGGCGCCACCGGTTTTATTGGTAAATATCTTTGCCTCACCCTGATGCAGCAGGGGCATGACGTGAAAGCACTGACCCGCTCCAAGTCCAGCCTGACACAGCTCACCGGCTTTCTCGAACAGCAGGGCGTCGCCATGGAGCGGTTTTCCGCACTGGAAGG
This sequence comes from Marinobacter sp. ST-43, assembly GCF_030541085.1. Lineage (NCBI taxonomy): Bacteria > Pseudomonadati > Pseudomonadota > Gammaproteobacteria > Pseudomonadales > Marinobacteraceae > Marinobacter > Marinobacter sp. ST-43. The sequence continues at coordinate 8,625 of NZ_JASSVO010000028.1, read as the reverse complement.
CGATCTGGAAAAGCCGGATCTGGGACTGGTCACCTTACCGGACCGCATCGAATGCATCGTGCATCTGGCCGCCCGGTTCGCCTGGAACCTGCCCGAGCACGAGGCCCGTCACACCAACGTTACCGGCAGTCTTCGGGTGGCGGAACTGGCCCGCCACCTGGACTGCCGGCTGGTGTTTATCACAGGGTTCATGCTCGCCAACGAGGCACACCTGTCACGCCAGGGCATTCAACTGAGTCACCCGGAGCAGACCGACTGGAGCCAGGTGTACCGGCAAGCCGGTGGCTATGAGGCCAGCAAACTGGAATCCGCATTCCGCTTGCGGGAATTCGTGGCAAGGCACGGGCTGAATGCGGTCGACGTGCAGCCGGCGACGGTGGCGGGCCACGGATCAACGGGGGACCTGGACCCGGCCCAACCGCTGCACAGCTTGCTCGACAACCTCTACCATGGGCGACTGGCCATGATTCCGGGGTCGCCAGAGCACTGGTTGCCATTGATTCCGGTGGATAGCCTGGCGCAACTAATTGCAGCGGCCTGCACGGCCAATCGGGTGCCCGATACGCTGTTGGCGCTGGACCAGAACACGCCCAACCTGGCGGGACTGTTACAGGCCGCGGCGCAACTCCTGGGCAAGCCGGGCCCCCGCAGGCATCTTCCTATCGGCGTGATGAAAGCTCTGCTGGCCATACCTGGCTTGCCCGGGCTGCTGAAGGTGGCCCCGGAGTCCCTGGCGTTTATTCAGACCTGCCGTTTCGACACATCCCGTACAGAGCAGTTTCTGGCGCAGCAGAACGTGCATTTACCGCCGTTCGCTCAGTACCTGGAGGCAAGCTGCCGACACTACTGCCAACGTCTCGGTGTTGGCGGAGGAGCGCTAACGATCGGGGCCTGACTCAGGCCCCGAACAACGCCGAACGCAACGGGCGAAGGAAACCGGATGAACGGCCTTCGCTCGCGCGACTGGGTTGGCCATCAAACTCAAGATAGCCGTCTTCGATGGGATCGAAGCGCAGGATCTTCACATCCTGCAGATAGTTCTGGGAGGCTTTCCACGGGCCGTGGGTGCCCTGACGCGGCAACCGGTCTTCTGCCCGCTTGATGTAACCCGCGTCGAGGGAACCGAGAATGGTATCGTCTCCTTTACTGTTCTCGGTATCTCGTGCCACGGCCACCTGATGGCCGTTACGATCCATGTGATTGATCAGCCGGCACAGGTACTCACTGGCAATATCGGCTTTCAGGGTCCAGGAAATGTTGGTGTAGCCAAAGATCATGCCCGCGTTGGGTACGCCTTCCACCATCACATTCTTGTAGATCACCTTGTCCTTGAGCGCCACCTCCTGGCCATCCACCCGGGGCGTGATGCCGCCCAGCATCTGGATGTCCAGGCCGGTAGCCGGAATGATGATGTCGGCTTCCAGCTCTTCACCGGACTTCAGGCGAATACCGGTTTTGGTGAAGCGTTCGATATGATCGGTCTTGATGGAGGCGGTGCCGGCTTTAATGGCCTCAAACAGGTCGCCATCTTTCACCACACACAGGCGCTGGTCCCAGGGGTTGTAGTCCGGGCTGAAGTGACGCATGTCGGCCTTGCCCTTGAGCTGCCGTTTGATCACCGACAGAAAGAGCCGGCGCATGGCTTTCGGGCTCTTGCGCGAACGCTCATAGAGCAGCCGGGAAATCGAAATGTTGCGGGCACGGGTTAACCGGTAGGCCGTCTTTTCCGGCAGCACTTTCTGCAGCGCCAGGGTGACTTTATCGGTTGACGGCAACGGCATCAGATAGGTGGGCGAACGCTGCAGCATGGTAACGTGTGCGGCCTTCTCTGCCATGGTGGGCACCAGGGTAATTGCCGTGGCACCGCTGCCAATCACCACCACCTTCTTGCCCGAGTAATCCAGATTCTCCGGCCAGTGCTGGGGATGGACGATCTGCCCTTTGAAGTCCGCTTCGCCCGGGAAATCCGGTTTGTAGCCCTGGTCATAATTGTAGTAACCGGTGCAGCCCACCAAAAAGCTGGCGGTGTAGGTTTCCTGATCGCCGGTCTGCTCGTTCTCAGCGGTCAGGGTCCAGCATTTCTCGGTGCTGGACCAGTCCGCAGTCTTCACGGCCACGCCGTAACGAATGTGGCGCTCGACATCGTTCTCTTTCGCGGTTTCCGCCACGTAGTTTTTGATCGACGCGCCATCCGCCAGCACCTTGCCGCCGGTCCAGGGCCGAAAGTTATAACCAAAGGTGAACATGTCGGAATCCGAGCGGATACCCGGGTAACGGAACAGATCCCAGGTGCCACCAAGGGACTGGCGGCGCTCCAGTATGGCGAAACGCTTGCCGGGGCATTCCCGTTTCAGGTGACAGGCCATGCCAATGCCGGATACTCCGGCGCCAATGATCAATACATCATAATGCTGTTTAGCCATATCCTGCCCTCTCGGAATCCGATCCGTTTCTTGTAATCACGTGTAGAGAATCACGATAGCGCAGGCCGACAGCTCCGGGAATTGGCCAATCTGCGCTCAGGATATGGCTGATTGAGTCAGTCGTGGTGACCGATTGGCCCCTCTTTGAACAGGAATTCCCGAAGGTACTTGTCCATGGTCGGATCCTTCCGCCGAATCCACTCAAGCACCATGGCCGCGTGTTCTTTCTCCTCGTCGCGATTATGTTCAAGAATCGCTTTGAGTTCCGGATCCTTGCAGGCATCCACCCGCTGGTTGTACCAGTCAACGGCTTCAAACTCTTCCATCAGCGAACTGACGGCCCGGTGCATATCACGGGTGTCGTCTGTCAGTTCACCCACCGGCTCATGATAACTGTCGTTTGCCATGCATCACTCCTGATTGGCGGTTACTAGGTGCCCGTTGGCACCCTTAGACCATAGCCAAAGCCAGCGACGACGACAAACTTACCCGCGCTCTTCTCCCGACCGTGGCGCCTGCAGATCAAGCCCGGGATATTGTTTCTGCAACCGGTACAGCCGGATGATGGTAATGATGTTGGTAACCAGCACCATGCCCTCAGCCAGAGTACCGCCGACGGATCCGATCACCAGGTTATTGAGCATCCAGGCCAGCGCCGCCAGCCCCAGAACAATACGAAGGGGAATACCCCGGAGCATGAACATGCCCACGGTGCCGAGAACGGCGGCGGTGAGGGGAAACACATCGGTAGCAGACGTCCAGGTTGCCCAGGCCACCAGCAGATTGACCACCAGCATGACCGCCATGATCAACCCGTTGCCCTGGTACCGGCGTGCCAGGGCGATGCGCAGGATCACCAGTACCGTCAGGGCCGCCGCCGTCCAGCTCTGAAAGAACGCGAACATCAGGGCGAAGGCCACATTGGCCGAAATCAGCAGGACCAGCAGGCGGTCGTCGTTCTTGTTGGCAAAACCGGCAATACAGAACCCCAGGGCCACCAACCCACACAGCTGCCCCAGCCCCTGGCTGAGCGTAAGCCCGGCAACCAGTTCTGTCATAGCGGTAATCCCCTCTCCCGATGCTGCACCCCAGCCTGCCACACTTACCGGGTTTGAGCCATGCACAAACCTGTGCCAGAGTGCTCCCACGTTGATATCAAGGATTCGCGCCCTATGAAAACCGTCTTCTCCCCTTTGCACAGCCGGCGCCATGTGCGCACCGAACTGGATGGCGGCCTGCTGATCGAACCCCATGAAAAACCCTCAAGGGCCGAGACCATCCTGGCCAGGGTGAAAGACCAGGCCCTGGGCGAGATTCTGGAGCCGGAAGAATTCGGGCTGGCGCCGATCCAGCGCGTGCACACACCGGATTACGTGGCCTTTCTGGAGACCTGCTGGCAGGACTGGCTGGCTGCGGGCAAGCCCGGGGAAGCCATTCCCGCAGTATGGGCTGGCCGGGGCATGCGCCACCGGATTCCCAAGGACATTGATGGCCGCCTGGGCTATTACAGCTTTGCCGCCGAAACCTCGATCTCGGAGGGCACCTGGGAAGCCGCCCGCGCTTCCGCCAACGTGGCCCTGACCGCCCAGAAACTGGTGGCCGATGGTGAGCGCGCTGCCTTTGCCCTGTGCCGACCACCCGGGCACCACGCCCACGCCGACCTGTTCGGCGGCTACTGCTTCTTCAACAACGCCGCCATCGTGGCCCAGGCATTCCGGGACCAGGGCTATGGCAAGGTTGCTATCCTGGACGTGGATTTCCATCACGGCAATGGCACCCAGGCCATTTTCTATGCCCGGGCCGATGTCCTCACTATCAGCCTGCACGGCGACCCGGATCTGGTGTTCCCGCACTTCCTCGGGTTTGAAGACGAGCTGGGGGAAGGCACCGGCGAAGGCTACAATCTGAACATCGTCTATCCACCGGGAACGCCCTACAGCACCTGGAGCCAGGGCCTGGAAACCGCTTGCGAGCGCATTGAAGTGTTCAAGCCCGATGCCCTGGTGGTGGCGCTGGGCGTGGACACCTTCGAGCACGACCCCATCTCGTTCTTCAAGCTGGCCTCGGAAGACTACCTCAGCCTGGGGCAGCGCTTGGCGCAGCTGGGTTTACCCACCGTGTTTACCATGGAAGGCGGCTACGATGTGGACGCCATTGGCGTAAATGCGGTCAATGTCATGCAGGGCTTTGAGGGATAATCCTGAGTAATACTGGCGACCGGAGGGAGCCCCTTCCTCCGGTGCGCTATCTGCCGCCCTGCTGCATCAACGCCGCCGAAAAGCCGTCCATTAATCGCTCGGCACTCACAGGCACCTCGCGGAGCTGTGAATTGAACACCCGACTGAAAGCCCGGAAATCGACAGCTTTCCAGTTTTCCGGCGCAAGCATGTGGGCGATGTTGTCCACGTTGTCGGCAGTCGCAGCCTTAAACTGGTAGTGCATCGAGGCCGATTGTCCGCTATCTGCAAAATCGTATCCCCGGTGATAGTCGTGCACCAGCAACAACGCCAGCCCTCCACCCATGAAATGCCGGCCAAGACTGACATACAGATCGCCCGCGCGAATGGCCGCAAGCGCTTCCGGCTCCCAGTCAATGCCACCCACTACCAAGTCATTGCCAGGGCGTAAGCCCGCGCGCCGGGCAGCATCCATGGCCCCGAACGCCATGCCGTCGCTGGCGCTCCAGATTGCAGCCGTATTCGGATACCGCCGCAACAGCACCGATGTTTTGTCTCTCGCCTCCTGCTCGCTCCAGTCGGCACGAACGGACTGCAACAGTTCAGAGCCTGCACCATCCGTCGCTTCAAGCAGCCCGAGACTGCGATCACGAGCCGCAGAGGAATCCAGGGTGCCAGTCAGTGCAACAACAGGCACCGGCTCATCAGACCTGACCAGGTTGAGCGCCCGTGCGCGCTGGTCGAGCATCCTGGCCAGTATTTGACCACCGGAGACATTATCGACCCCCAGATGGCCAATCCAGTTCTCCAGTTTTTCCCTGGGCGCAGAACCCACCTTCTCTCGCGCGGCCTCTGGCACCGCAGTGTTAAACGAGAACACCTTAACGCTTTGCCGGCGCGCATAATCCAGGATCTGAGCAGTTACCTGCTCCTTCCACATGATGATCAGGTAATCGGGTTTCTCCTCCCGACTGAGAACTTGCTGGACCAGCTTCAGATAACTGAGCCGATGCCGCTCCTCATCGAACAGGACGTCAAACTCAACCTCCAGGTCCGCAGCCACCTGCTCCATGAATCCTGCAACCATGTGCCAGAAACGGGAGGTATCCGGTGACAGGAACACCACATTCGGGAGCGTGTCCGACGCACTCGGGTTTGGGAGCGTATCCGCATCCGCCACCCGACCAACGGTGCCCAGAAACAGGCTGATCATCAGTACAACACGTAAAACCATGCAGCTCCTTAGCCGTCGGCAAATCTTGCCGGTCAGTATAACGAACAATACGGTATCCGCATCGACCTCTGCCCAGATGATCGAACCCGGTGCCTCTGGTCACCCGGATTGGTGGAAAATGTCATTGCCTGTAGCTTGCTAATCGGGAGATCATCAGCCAACCATGCGCAAACTCTGGATGCCCGGAATGGAAAACTACCTGAGAGCCACCCCCTTCTTCGACTACGACCATCCCGCCGTCGAGGCCTGGGTCCAGCAGCACCTGGCCGGCGTATCGGACGAGCCGGTGGCACAGATCAAGGCGCTGTATCTGGCGGTGCGCGACAGCATCCAGTACAACCCCTACGTGTTCAGAACCGAGCCACGCACGCTCTCGGCCAGTTACGCGCTGGAATCGGGCGAAACCTACTGCATTCCCAAAGCCGTGCTGCTGGGTGCTGCAGCCCGCTCCATCGGCATTCCCAGCCGGCTGGGCCTGGCGGATGTACGTAACCATCTTTCCAGCCCGAAGCTGATTGAGTGGCTGCGTTCCGACATTTTCCGCATGCACGGCTTTATCGAGCTGTATCTCAATGGTCGCTGGGTGAAGGCCACACCGGCCTTCAACCGACAGTTATGCGAGCTGATGAAGGTAGAGCCCCTGCCGTTTGATGGGGTGAACGACTCGGTCTTCCAGGAATTCACGGAAGACGGCCAGGCGCATATGGAATACATCAATGATCACGGCGTGTTCGACGATGTGCCCTTCGATTTCATCGTTGACGGCGTTCGCCGGGCCTATGGCCACCTGTTTGAAGCGGATGGCCAGCCCCAAACCATGACGGGCAGCCTGGAACAGGACATCTCGGACCGTTCCTGAAGCCATAAAAAAACCGGCAGCCCACTTCCCGTGGGCGCCGGTTTCAGGGGTCAGCCTGAATTCAGGCTTGTGTGAACAGCTTACTCAGCAGAGTTACGGATCAGGAAGTCGAAGGCGCTCAGGGCAGCCTTGGAACCTTCACCCATAGAGATCACGATCTGCTTGTAGGGCACGGTGGTGGCATCGCCTGCCGCGAACACACCCGGGATCGAAGTCTCGTTACGGTCATTTACGATGATCTCGCCGTGCTGGCTCAGTTCGATGTCGCCTTTCAGCCACTCGGTGTTCGGCACCAGGCCGATCTGAACAAACACGCCTTCCAGCTCAACGTGATGCGACTCACCGGTGGTACGGTCGGTGTAGTTCAGGCCGCTGACCTTACCATCGGTACCCACCACTTCCGTGGTCTGGCCAGACGTAATGATCTTCACGTTGTTCAGACTGCGAAGTTTCTTCTGCAGCACTTCATCGGCACGCATCTGCTCGCCAAACTCGATCAGCGTCACGTGGCCGACAATACCTGCCAGGTCGATGGCCGCTTCCACGCCGGAGTTACCACCGCCAATCACCGCTACGCGCTTGCCTTTGAACAGCGGGCCGTCGCAATGCGGGCAGTAGGCCACGCCCTTGTTGCGGTACTCTTCCTCACCCGGCACACCCATCTGGCGCCAGCGGGCACCGGTGGACAGAATCAGCGTGCGAGCTTTCAGAGAGCCGCCGTTGGCCAGGCGTACCTCGTGCAGGCCTCCGGTCTGCTCGGCCGGAATCAGCTTCTCGGCACGCTGCATGTTCATGATGTCGACTTCGTATTCGTTGACGTGCTGCTCCATGGCCGCCACCAGTTTCGGGCCTTCGGTATAAGGCACGGAAATCAGGTTTTCGATGCCCATGGTGTCGGCCACCTGGCCACCAAAACGCTCAGCCGCGATACCGGTCGAAATGCCCTTTCGTGCGGCATAGATAGCAGCAGCAGAACCTGCCGGGCCGCCACCGATCACCAGAACGTCAAACGCATCTTTCTGGTTGATCTTACGAGCTTCTTTTTCAGCCGAGTTGGTGTCCAGCCTGGCCGCAATCTCTTCCAGCGTCATCCGGCCCTGGCCCCAGGGCTGGCCATTCAGGTAAACACTGGGTACCGCCATCACTTCACGCTGCTCAACTTCGTCTTGGAACAGGGCACCGTCAATGGAGGTGTGCTTGATGTTCGGGTTCAGCACGCTCATCAGGTTCAGCGCCTGAACCACGTCCGGGCAGTTCTGGCAGGACAGCGAGAAGTAGGTTTCAAACTCGAACTCACCTTCCAGCTCCTGAACCTGCTGGATCACTTCCTGAGACGCCTTGGATGGATGGCCACCCACCTGCAGCAGGGCCAGCACCAGCGAAGTAAATTCGTGGCCCATGGGAATACCGGCAAAGCGAACGCCAATGTCGGTGCCTACACGATTGATGGCGAAGGACGGACGACGCACCTCAGTCGATTCCTCGGTCCGCAGGCTGATCTTCTCGGACATCGGCTCGATTTCTTCCAGCAGCTGCTTGAGCTCCTCGGACTTCTTGCTGTCGTCATAGGCTGCCACCAGCTCAATCGGCTGCTGCAGCTTTTCCATATAGGCCTTCAACTGTCCTTTGATATTGGCATCCAACATGTTTGGTATTCCCCTTTATGTCGTGAAACTAAGTTTCTGAATTCAATAATGAATCGTTATCTGAAGTTATGATTAAGATACGGCCAGACGGTTCGTTGCTCAAATTGATTGACCCAAATCTTATGATAGGCCATACCTATAAAACTCAGTCGGAACGATTGATAAAATCGAGTAGGAGGGGGAGTTACCTCCCCCGTCCTCTCACACCACCGGGCATACGGTTCCGTACCACGGCGGTTCACGGTCGGCGCTGAAGCCTAACCATCGTATCCAGCAAGCTTACCAG
>NZ_JASSVO010000027.1:0-40717 GCF_030541085.1 Marinobacter sp. ST-43 | reverse complement strand
TCGACGAGCTGGAACAGTTAGTCCATTTGATCGCTTGCCAGGTTCTTGAGAAGCGACCAAGCGCTTAACTGGGGCAGATAACGCCAAGGATATGAGGTACTCCGAATGTTCGCTTTTGTTTTTAAAGAACCTTCGGCAAGTCATCCCAACGAGTCGTATACGCCGGCGACAAATGCCCCCGTCGCATCGCATAGGCAGCAGGCCCGGCCTCCCTGGCCATGTAGACCGGAGCCTTGGCCTTTCGGTTAATGGCATCCATAACGGCCATCAGGCGTTCCGATCTGCCGTTGTCTGGTGCCTGCCCGGCAGCGGCTTGAAAGAGATCCTCTTGAACACCCGCTTCTTCCACCAACTCACACAGCATGACGCCGGCCTTGGCGTAATCAAATCCTTCGCGATACATCGGTCGCAGCAGATTCAGGGCCTGCTGCACAATAACCCGGCAGTCCTGGCTGGGCTGGATAAGCTTCACACTGGCGCTGCGTGAATACTGCGGTGCGCTGGGATTGAATGGGTTGGTTCGGATAAACACCATCAGCTCTCCAGCGTACTGATCACCCGCCCGAAGCTTTACCGCAGCGCGGGTCGCAAAGTGCGCAACGGCCTCCTCCAGGTCGCTTAGTTTCTGAAGCGGCTGGCCAAAAGATCGGGAACACATGATTTGCTTCTTGGGGGGCGGCACATCCTCCCACGCAACACAGGGCATGCCGTTGAGTTCCTGGGCGGTGCGTTCCAACACGACAGAGAACTGTTTTCTCAGCGTCGCCAGATGGGTATCCGCTAGCTGTAACGCTGTGACAATGCCCATGGCCTGCAGCCTGGCACTGAGCTTTCGGCCGACACCCCAAACCTCCTCAACCGGTACCCGGGCCATCAACCGCCGTTGCCGGACGGGGTCTGTGAGGTCTACCACGCCTCCGGTCGCCGGATACTTCTTCGCGGCAAAGTTAGCCAGCTTGGCCAGTGTTCGCGTGGGGGCAATGCCCACACAGACGGGCAAACCAACGTTCTGGTAAACAGTGCTTTTAACCTCTCGACCAAACTCCTCGAAGGATACCACCCGGTCAATGCCGGTCAGGTCGAGAAAGGCTTCATCAATGGAATACACATCCACTTTTGGAGCCAAGCTCTCTAACGTTGTCATCACTCGCCGGCTCATGTCGCCGTAGAGCGTGTAATTGGAAGAGAATACGTTGATGCCGTATCGGCGAATCTCGGATTTGATGTGATGGACCGGCACGCCCATCTTGATCCCCAGTGCCTTGGCTTCTTTCGAGCGGGCGACCACGCAGCCGTCGTTGTTGGATAGCACAACCACAGGCGTGTTGCGCAGATCCGGACGGAATAGCTTCTCACAGGAGGCGTAGAAATTATTGCAGTCTACCAGCGCCAATACAGGCTGCTTCATTGCACCTTGGTCTCCCTCAGACATACAGACATCATCCCGGCCCTCCCCGCTTCAAAGAACGGATCACATTGGTCACCACCCCAAACACTTCCATCACCATATCGCCCTCAATGGTGATGGGCTGGTACGCCGAATTTCGTGGAAGGAGGCGAACGGGCGGAGGCGTCACGTGCAATTGCTTCACCGTCATCTCACTCTCCAGACTGGCGATGATGATATCGCCATGCTTTGCTATGAGCGATCGATCCACCACCAGCACATCGCCGGGATAGATGCCGGCGTCGATCATGGATTCTCCCTGAACCCGCACGAAAAACGTGGCGGCAGGATGCTGAATGCACAGCTCGTTCAGGTCGATGGTTTTCTCAACGTAATCTTCCGCTGGTGACGGAAAGCCAGCGGAGACCCGCTCCAGAAACATTGGGATATTTAGCCGTGAGACGGATTGGTAGTCGCCAAGCAGAATGCAGGACATGCTTTACACCTGATACTGGTTGAATATACAGTATTTTGGAGAGACAATATCAGCGGGTCAACCCATCATTGGGCACAATGCCCTATACTCGGAATAGTGCAGCTGCCAGGAAGGCGGGAGGAGTCTGTATGAAAAGCGTAATACTGATGTTTGTTGGCGGCTTAGTGGGCGGCCTGATCGGGCCAGTGACGGCGCTGGTGGGTGTGGCAGCCGGTTATGTGATTGGTCGTGCTCTGACGCATTCGGTTGTCCCGAAACCGAGGGAGAAACCCTCAGCTTGCCGTTAGCTCCCCCCTTATTAGCTTTAATCCTTCACAACTGGATAACAGGCATCGCCCCAAAGCGTCTCGGGGTGATCCATCATAATTGTCAGGATGATGGGAACCAGTTTGCTCATCAGACCGACGCAGTCACGAATTTGGTCGCGGTTCACCTTGCTACCCCAAGTAGCACCGCCATGTATCAACTGGTTTCGCAGTGTGTAAATTCGGCTAAGCGCAATGCCCAGCACCGTCGCGGTATCCTCGGAACCCAAGGCTGATTGGGCAGCGACTTTTGCCCGGGCAAACTGATCCTGCCACTCATCCTCGCTGAGTTTTCCGTTTTGATAATCCCAGAACGGCTGAAACACAAAGCGATTACCGAGCAGCACCCGAATACTTCGGGGGAATTCTGTCCAGGTCAGTCCATCCAGCTGTTTATCCGCATCAAGATCGGATAACTTCTTTAGAAATCCACGGAAGGCTGTTTTCTCCGTCGTCCGGTATTCTTCGTTGATCTCTGTGGCATAGGCCGCGTTGAAAGCAATCCACAGAAAGATGAACTGGCTGTCTGGATCGTCAAGTTGCTCTGCTCGCTTTAACCAACTCAGAGACCGGTGAACTCGCAGGCTGAGATTAGAGGAATAGCCTGCTCGTTCGTTACGGTGACGCTGTTTGAGAGTGTCATAGTTCATGGTTTCGGTTCGTCCTTTATCCAATCCTGGTTTTAATCCTTCACATGCTCCCGAATCAGCCTCAAAGCTTGCTCCATGTGTTCAAACCGGTGGCTGCCGCCCTCAAAGCTATGAACCGGAAAATAGTCTCCAAGCACCCTGACGGTGTCATTCCACGGAAGCAGTTCATCCCCCTTATCCAGCAGCACTAACCCGCTGCCATAGTGGGTGAATGGGTAGTAGCTAGAAACCACTTCGTCCGCCAGTTGATAGGCCTGCCCCTGATGATCTAAACCCTGCCCTATCCAAGGTTTGAGCATGTGAGCAGGATCCGTCACTGGATTGATGGCAACAAACGGAATGCCGGATTCGGCTCCCAGAATGCCCGCCAGCCATCCCCCCATCGAGGTTCCAACCAGAAGGTCCGGGTTCACTTGCATCAGCTTGTCCAAGCTCTCTTCAATAACGTCTTCCGAACCTTGGGTGTAGTCAATGTCGTGACCATACACCGGGCCCAGCTTGGCGAGGGTTTTGAGTTTTTCACTGGTGGTATCAAACCGGCTGGCGAAACCGTGAAGGTAATAAGTCTTCAGCATATCTTTCACTCTGGGCTTTTATCAGACCTTATCACCGTTCAGCAGGAAATACCTGTCTGTTCATCTGAGCATTTTTCGGTTGCCACACTACGAAAAAGGGGTGTGGCCACACTGTGCTCACACCCCTCAGCCTGTTGATTCATTGCCTCATCCATGGGCCTCGATTGACGGCCTCCAGTACACGTTGTTTCCAAGTCGGCCAAAGCCAGCAGGCTGGCGTTTCCGGTAAGCCTTACGCTGATTGTCGGCCATGGCACTCTGGGCATCGGCATCCCGAACGTAACGGGCAAGAGTCATGGCGGGAGCATTGCCATAGCGAGCACCCGGCGAGGCGCAGGTCCAGATGTGCCTTAGGGCCAGTGCTGCGCCCGAATCCACTTTATCGAGATAAGCCAAACCCAAAGCACAGGCTTCCAGGGTGAGATCGGCGTGGTCACACAGTCGTGCAGCCGCCGTGGGTTTACCGTACATATCATAGGTGTAGGTCTTGCCGATGTCGTGCAACAGGCCAGCGACGAAGCCAAGCTCCTGAAGAGATCGCGGCATCTCCGGCTCGTTTATCTGTGCCATTCGCAACACGTTCTGCGCCACCTCCAGAGAGTGCGCCAGCAAACCGCCAGGATCGTTGTGATGGTATTTCTTGCTGGCTGGCGCCTTGAGGAACACCTCCAGCCGATCCCGGCGCTCCAGCACCCGTTTGATGAAGACCTGCAAGTAGTCGCACTCCAGAGAGCGGACTGCCGCGATCAACTGATCCAGTGCTTCCGGTTTCGGGCAGAAGGTGCGCGGCAGAGTTTGCAGTGCCGGCAAGCGGGCAACATCCGCCTGTAGCGGGCGTCGGATTTCAGTCAGCAGCACCTCGCTGTCCTCCGGACCGACACACACCTGCCCTTTGACGACCACCAGATCCATGTGACCCAAGTGTTCTGGAATCACGATAGAGCCAATGACTGCCAGCACCACCATATCGCTGGCACAACTGCTCAGGCGCAGCTTCAGGTATGGAATACCTTCGTCATCGAAACAGGCGATGCGACCGGTAAGGCGGTAGGTGCCCCTGAAGGTTTCTTGCGTTAACGGGCGCAGATCATTCAGTTTCATCGCCAACCTCCTTATCGTTGTCGATCACACGGCTCTGGATCAGGCGTTCAAAGGCACTGCCATCCATACGTGTCAGGTTCGGGATATACCGGGAATACACTTTGAACAGCATTTCGGTGGACGAGTGGCCCAGCGTGCGGGCAACCCATTCCGGGTTTTCCCCGGCGGCAAGAAGCAACGTCGCCGCCGTGTGTCGCGTCTGGTAGGGCCGGCGCTTCTTGAGCCTGAGGTGCTCTAGCAGCGGATACCAAACACGCTTAGTCACATTATTATGATCCAACGGCTCTCCCAGCCGATTGCAAAACACGAATTTACTGAGCTTGCCGGTAGCCTCGTACTGGGCCTTCAGTGCGTCGTAAACCGGACCAAACATGGGAATCTCCCGTTGGGAGCCGTCCGTTTTGGTGTATTCCGTCTTGCCGTGGATCAGGGTTTCGCGAACCAAAATCTCGCGGCGCTCAAAGTCCACATGCTCCCACTTGAGGCCATCCACCTCTCCCGTGCGCATGCCGGTGTAAAACCGCACCAGGTAGTAGTTGCGGTAGTCCTCTCGCACACAATTGAGGATGGTCTCCACTTCCGTCATGGAAAACGGCTCGATATGGACCTTCTGCTGTTTCAGCGGCTTGATATTGAGATAAGGGTTCGTGAAGTCGTAACGTTCCGCCGCTTCGGTCAGGATCATCCTCAGGATTGTCATATGACTATTGATGGTCTTGGGCGCCATCAAACCACTCGCGCCCCTGCCCTTGCGCCGGGCCATCTTGTTGCGGGCCGCAAGAATATCCGCCTTGGTGATCTCTCTGACCCGCTTGGTTTTGAAGGCAGGCTTCAAGGAACTCTCTAAAATGGATTCCACGTTACGGGTGTGAGAGTTCCGCCACTGAATTTTGGATTCCAGGAACCATTGGTCAGCGAAATCTGTGAAAAGCGGAGTATCACTGGCGCCATCTTCTGCACCAAGCTCATTCGCGCCTGGCAAAACTCCCGCCTTCTCTAGCTGCTTTAGGTTTTTGCTACCGGGAAAGAACTCTGCGTAATCAAACTCTCCAACCAAGATCTTGGCTTCCATCCGCTGGATAAGCGTTTCCAGTTGTTTTCGGTTGCGGGCCGTGTCGTTTAGCAGGGTTTGCTCCCGGCAACGAATGCCGTGGTAACGGAAATCGATAAAGAGCTTATTTGTGTCGGATCGTGCTCTCACCTTAGCCATGGCACACACCTCCACTTGCCATCGGGATGGCCAGATTGTTTTGCGCCATGCTTAACATGTCTTCCTCGATGATCTCCCAGATATAGAGAATCTTCCGGCCACCAAATGGACGGATATAATGCTTGCCTTCCAACAGGACGCTATCCTTCAGACACTGTCGGATTGTGCGAGGGTCGTACTTGATGCGCTCAGAGAGCTCTTCAGTTGTCAGGTATGTGTTGTTCATGAGAACATCCCCTTCTGCCGATCTAACGATCATTTGATAACTTTTGTTATCACCTGATCATCAATATACGCCAACCAATGACAATTGCAAGCGTCGTTTGATACTTTTTATTATCAATAAGAGAATAGAGATGATCCGCTTCCACTTAAAGGAACTGATTGCAGATAAGGAATTCGCTGAGAAACGAAGGATTACGATTGGGGAAATCGCCAAGGAAACGGGTATTAATCGCATGACACTATCAAAGATCATCAACCACCCTGGCCATAGCACGGTGACGGATAACATCGATAAACTTTGCAACTATTTTGACTGCCGGGTTGAGCAGCTTGTAACTCATATCAAAGAGTGCCAAGACGACACCGAGAATGAAATGGCAGATGAGAAAGAGTAGATATCTGTTGTAAGGGGCACATGTTCGGAAGCGTGTGCCCTGAAAAGACTTACGGTCAAATTGCTCTGGAGCCCAAAATTCCGAATTCAGAAATTGGCACGCATAGGGCACGGTGAGGGCACGGAGGAAAATTCAGATTCTGAAAGCAAAAAAGGCAGACCAGTAAGTTACTGATCTGCCTTTCTTTTATATGGTAGCGGGGGCAGGATTCGAACCTACGACCTTCGGGTTATGAGCCCGACGAGCTACCAGACTGCTCCACCCCGCATCAAACTGTTTGTTAACCGGGCCACCCCTGTCAACGTGGCGCGTATACTACCGCCGGCCCCGCACCCTGTCAATCGATATTTTCAAATAAATCGGCAGGATAGTTCAACTCCTGAACAGGCGCGGACGAACCTCCATAAACCCCGACGGCATCCAGCGCCATCTTTACCGGCCGAAAGGATCGGCGATGCTCCGGGGTCACCCCAAGGCGATTGAGCGCCTCGAGATGCACAGGCGTGGGGTACCCTTTGTGCTGGGCGAGCCCAAAACCCGGAAACCGGACATCCAGCGCCTCCATCTCGCGATCTCGCGTCACCTTTGCCAGGATGGAGGCAGCACTGATCGCCTCAACCCGACTATCACCTTTGATCACGGGCTCGGATGGCCAGCGCCACTTCGGGCAACGGTTCCCGTCCACAAGAACGTACTCCGGGGCTATCGAGAGCCCCTCAACGGCACGCTTCATGGCCAGCATTGTCGCCTGGTAAATGTTCAGCTCGTCGATTTCACTGGCCTCGCATCGGCCCAGGCTCCAGGCAGCCGCGTTTTCCAGAATATCGTCATATAATCGCAGGCGTTTCTTTTCGGTAAGCTTTTTGGAATCCGCCAGCCCGGGGATAGGCCGCACTGGATCAAGAATCACAGCGGCCGTCACAACCGCCCCGATGAGCGGGCCACGCCCCACTTCGTCCACACCCGCCAATAGCGAGCCGCGATAGGAACACTGAAAAGGAGGAAGTGCCTTGGCCACCATCAGCTTCGAGACTCCAGCAGCTCAGACACCGCTGCCGCCGCACGTTCGTCAGCGCCCTGGCGCAGCACCTGGTGCAACTCCAGAAACGCCTGGTGCAGCCTGTCGCGTTCCTGTTCGTTTTCCAGCCTTTCCAGAACCGCCGCCCCCAACTTCTCCGGCGTTGCGTCGTCCTGTAACAACTCGGGCACCAGCTGCTCCTGGGCCAACAAATTAGGAAGCGCCACCCAGGGAACCTTGACCAACCTGGACAATATCTTGTAACTGAAATCGCTGAGCCGGTAACCTACCACCATCGGTTTTTTCAGTAACATAGCCTCCAGCGTCGCGGTACCCGACGCCAGCAGCACCACATCGCTGGCGGCCATCACCTCCCTCGAGCGACCACGAACCAGCGTGACAGGCAAGCTCACCTCCAGGGATTCAACCAGATCACGCACCTGCCGTTCACGATCCCGATTGACGCAAGGAATAACCAGCTGGAGATCGGGGCGGCGAGCCTGGAGCCAACGGGAAGCTTCCAGAAACAGAGTACCCAGGCGCTCAACTTCACCACCTCGACTACCCGGTAACACCGCCAGCACAGGTTTATCGACCTCCAGACCAAGACTTTTCCGCGCCGCCAGAGTATCCGGTTCCAGCTCTATCCTGTCGGCCAGAGGGTGCCCCACAAAAGACACCGGCACATGATGCTCCTCATAAAAACGGGCTTCAAAGGGAAACAGGGTCAACATAAGGTCGACAGACTTGGCAATCTTGAAGATACGCTTCTGGCGCCAGGCCCAAACTGAAGGGCTTACGTAGTGTACCGACGGGATGCCCGCTTCCCGGCATCGACGCTCGATGGCCAGTGTGAAGTCCGGCGAATCGATACCGACCACAACATCCGGGGGGGTAGTAAACAGATAATCCAGCAGACGGGCACGGATACTGAACAGCTCGCGGATTCGCCCGAGCACTTCCACCAGGCCCATCACGGAAAGCCGTTCCATTGGCACCAGCGAGTGAAAGCCTTCAGCGATCATTTCATCGCCGCCGATGCCGACAAAACGAGCCTTCGGGTAACGCTTTCTTAGCGCACGAATCAGGCCGGCACCGAGAATATCTCCCGATGCCTCGCCCGCAATAATGGCTATGGTTCGTCCTGAGAACGTGGCCGAGTTGGCCTGTCGATGTGTCACCAGCGGCCTCCGGCTGGCTTAACGAATGATGCCGCGATCCGCTCCCTTGAGCGAGTCAATCAGCGGGAGTACCTCTGGGACATCGGCAAAGTTGCGCTCCAGCTCTTCGATGGCCTGCTCGGTCGTCAGGCCCTGGCGATAAACCACTTTGTAGGCCCTGCGAAGACTAAGGAGCGTATCCTTGGCAAAACCACGTCGCTTCAGCCCTTCCACATTCATGCCATGAGGCTGGGCAGACTGGCCGCTGGCCATAACATAGGCAGGAATATCCTTGAGTACGATACTGCCCCCGGCAGCCATGCTGTGGGGCCCGATATGACAGAACTGATGAACCATGGTACCGCCACCGAGAATGGCATGATCACCCACGGACACATGCCCTGCCAGGGTGGCACAGTTGGCCAGAATGGTATGATTTCCGACAATACAGTCATGGGCCACGTGCACATAAGCCATCAGCAAGTTGCCATTACCGATCCGGGTCTCACCCCGGTCCTGAATGGTGCCACGATGGATCGTACAGTTCTCGCGGATAACATTGTCATCACCAATGACCAACGTGGTCAGCTCACCAGCGTATTTCTTGTCCTGGCATTCTTCGCCGATACTGGAGAACTGGAAAATTCGGTTGTTGCGGCCGATCACTGTCGGCCCCTTGATAACCACGTGAGAGAGAATCTCGGTACCTTCACCAATCTCCACCCCCGGACCGATATAACTCCAGGGGCCAACCGTCACGTTATCCGCCAGTTTGGCTGACGGGTCCACAATCGCTTGAGGATGGACACCCGACCAGTCATTTGTCGCCATCAAACTTCTCTCTCAGCGGTAAGTATTTCTGCCACGCATACCACCTCGCCATCAACGAGTGCACGGCAATCAAACTTCCAGATACCGCGCTTGCCAGAGATGAACTCAGACTCCATATCCAAGCGATCACCCGGTAAAACGGGGCGCTTGAAACGCGCTTTACTGGACCCAGCCAAATATTGTACCACGCCATCCGACGGTTTCCGTTCCACAGTCACAAAACCAAGAATTCCTGACAGTTGCGCCATGGCTTCAATGATCAGGACGCCCGGCATGATCGGATTGTCCGGAAAATGACCGGTAAAAAAGGGCTCGTTGAACGATACATTCTTGTACCCCTTGATCGACTTCCCTTTTTCGACCTCAGTCACCCGATCCACCAGCAAGAAGGGGTAACGGTGCGGCAGGTACTCCAGAATTTCATCGATGTGCATCATCTTGATCGGCCTCAGCCCTCTAATTTCTTTTCCAGTTCTTTAATCCGTCGCGCCAGAGCATCCAGCTGGCGAAAGCGGACGGCATTTTTTCGCCATTGGCGATTGGTATCCGCACTAGTGCCGGAAGAATACACCCCCGATTCCCGGATATCACCGGTCACCAGGGTCATACCCGTAAGGTGAACCTGATCGGCTATTTCGAGGTGACCAGCCACGCCAGAGGCGCCACCAAACACGCAGTGATTGCCAATTCGGGTGCTACCTGCGATACCAACCTTGGCCGCCATCGCGCTGTGATCACCAATCTGCACGTTGTGAGCAATCTGAATCAGGTTGTCCAGCTTTACGCCGTTGCCTATCGTGGTGTCGTCCAGAGCGCCACGATCAATGGTGGTATTGGCGCCAACCTCCACGTCGTCGCCCAGCACCACGGCACCGAGCTGCGCGATGCGATGCCAGACACCCTTTTCATTGGCAAACCCGAAGCCGTCGGAACCAATCACCGCGCCACTGAGAATATGACAGCGCTTACCAACCACCACATCATGAGCAAGCGTGACCCGGGGCCGAAGCACACTGTCGTCTCCAATACATGCTCTTGCACCAATAAAACCACCAGCGTCGACAGCCACCCGCTCACCAATACGAACCCCGGCCTCAATCACAACGTGCGGGCCTATGGAAGCAGATTCAGGAATACTGGCAGACTCATCAACCACGGCTGTTGGATGAATGCCTGGGGAAGCCTTGGGAGCCGGATCAAACCAATGACTGAGGTGAGCATAGCCCAGGTAGGGGTTGTCCAGTAACAGGACATTGGTCGGAACTTCATCCGCCGCAGCCGCAGACACAATCACCGCTGACGCCCGGGTATCTTTCAGGTATTTGGCGTAGGAGGGATTTGCCAGAAAACTGATCTGGCCCGGGACGGCTGCCTGCAAGGTGGCAAGCCCGGTAATAAGGATATCGGGGTCTCCCCGGAGGCTCGCTCCCAATGCCTCGGCAATCTCCTGCAGCCGATAGGACTTCTGTGTCATCGTTTTCTCCAAACACAGGGGCCGGGGAGCCCCTTTCTACATCACTGGTTCAGTTTTTCGAGCAGCTGTGTGGTGAGGTTCATCTCCGGCTTGACGTAAACCACCGCTTCGCTGGGCAGAATCAGATCAAGGTCATTTTCTTCCAGGAGTTCCTTCACAGCGACGTCCACCTCAGGGCGCGCACCTTCCAGAAACTGCTGCTTGCGCTGGTTAACGGTGGCGTCGAGGCGTTGCTTGAGGAAATTAAACTCCTTTACCTTTTCCTGAAACTCGGCGGCCAACTGATTACGCTCGCTCTCGTTCATCATGGCGCCATCCTTCTCCAGCCGATCCTTTAACTTGCGAGCGGCCTCCTGAGCTTCACGCACCTGGGCTTCGTCGCCGGCAAAATCCTGCTGGAGTTTTTCGCTGAAGGCCTGGGCATCATTGGAAGAGAACAGGGCCTGGCGCAGATCCACCACACCAATACGGGTCTCCGCCGCCACCTGGGCCGAGAAGGCCATAAGAGCGGCGGCAAGGATAGTCATCAAACGGGTCATCAATCTTCTCCTTTGTTTCATTCTTTCTTTTTTTATAGCCCGGTCAGAACGTCTGCCCCAGTGAGAACTGGAAGACCTGGGTATCGTCACCGGATTTATCGTTCAGTGGCTTGGCCAGACTGAAAGCCAAGGGACCTACCGCGGTGATCCACTGGAAACTGATACCGGCTGAAGTCCGTACCTCACCCAACTCAGGGTCAAAACCTCTTTCGGTATCAAACACCTGACCGGCATCGACAAAGAACGACGTGCGCATCGAACGCGAATCTCCTGCAAAAGGCGTCGGGAAGATCAACTCCAGCCCGCCTTCTGTCAGAACGTTACCACCGAACGGATCGGGATCCGAGAAGTCGCCTGCTGCACGCTCCGCCTTGTTACCCAAAGAGTTTGCTTCATATCCCCGGACAGAGCCATAGCCCCCGGAGTAGAAATGCTCGAAGAACGGCATCTGACTGCGGTCACCGTAGCCGTCCCCATAACCGATCTCCGATCGCGCTCTGAAGACCCAGTTGGCGGAATCCGTCAGCGGGAAATAGAAATCCGTTTTGTGGGTCGCCTTGTAGAAGGTCAGGTCACTGCCTGGAACAGCGACATCCAGCGACAGGGAATGACTGTAACCCTTGGTCGGCAGTACACCTCGGTTGAGAGTACTCCGCCGCCAGCTACCAAACAGGAAGTAATTGGTGAACGAATCCCCTTCGTCGGCGATAAAATCGCGAACTTCCTGGGCTGAGAATACACCCGGCTTAATGTTTGATTGGGTAACGCCAGCACCGAAATTCAACCGCGTAATGGAATCTGTCGGATACCCGAACGTTACCCGACCACCGTATTCATCCAGCAGGTAGGAGGAAATATCCTCTTCCTCGTAATCGGTCTCACGGGCAAACAAACTGAAGCCCCGGCTTACCCCGTCCACCGTATAGTATGGATCCAGATAAGACACATTGGCGCTTTTCACCGAATCGCTGACGTTCACACCAAACGAAACGCGCTTGCCGGTACCGAAGAAATTGTTCTCCGAGACCGAGGCACCCAGGATTACGCCGGAATTTTGCGAGAAGCCCACCGACGCGGACAAGCTGCCCGTTGGTTGCTCCTGCACGCTGTAGTTCACATCAACCAGATCGTCGGTGCCGGGTACCGGAACCGTTTCGACATCGACCGTCTGGAAAAACCCAAGGCGCTCAAGACGGGTTTTGGAGAATTCGATGCGGTCGGACGAGGCTACCCCGCCCTCCATCTGGGTCATTTCCTGGCGCAGCACCTCATCCTTGGTGGACACGTTGCCGTCGAAGTTTACCCGGCGGACATACGCCCGCTTGCCGGGCTCCACGAAGAAGGTAACAGCAGCTGTATTGTCTTCACCCGGCTCCGGTACCGCGTTGACGTTGGCGAACGCATAGCCTTCGCGACCGAGCCGGAACGAGAGCGCTTCGGAAATCGCCGTCATCTGTGCACGGGAGAATACATCCCCTTCTTTAACCGGAATGAATTTCCGTAGCTCTTCCTCGCCGACAATCAGCTCACCCCGAAAACGAATATCCGAGATGGTGTACTGGGGGCCTTCATTAACGGAAATAGCAATAAAGACTTCCTGCTTGTCCGGCGAGATGGACACCTGGCTGGATTCAACGTTGAAGTCCAGATAGCCGCGATCAAGATAAAACGAACGCAGAGACTCCAGATCCCCGCTCAGACGTTCCCGGGCGTATTTATCTTTGTTGGTCAGCGAGTTCCACCAGCTACTGGTACGCAACTCGAAGAGGCCGATGAGTTCTTCATCACTGAAATCTTCGTTCCCAACAATATTGATGTGCTGAATGGCGGCGACAGAGCCTTCATTGATGTCCAGGCGAATGGCGACACGGTTCCTGGGCAACTCTTCCGCGGTGGCTTTTACCCTTGCGTTGTAGCGACCCTGGGCGATGTAAGAGCGCAGAATTTCCAGCTCCAACTTCTCCAGAGTGGCACGCCGAAATACCTGACCTTCCTCGAGGCCCGCACCGGCCAGGGCATCCATCAGCATGTCGGTTTCAATATTCTTGTTACCCTCGATCTCAATGGAGGAAATCGACGGGCGTTCCCGCACCGACAGAATCAGTACGCCTTCATCACGACTGGCCTGAATATCCGTAAACAATCCGGTCCGGAACAGATCCTTGATGGCTTCGGCCAACCGGGTCTCGTCCATACGCTCGCCGATGTTTACCGGAAAAGCTGAAAACACAGAACCCGCTGAAACCCGCTGAAGGCCCTCTACCTCGATATCCGCAACCGTGAATTCATCCGCCAGCGCTGGCTTCATACCGGTTGCGGTAATTGCGAGGCCAACGGCTACAGCTAGAAGGGAACGTCTCATTCAGTTATTTCGCCTGGTTAATGTGCGGTAAGGAGCCCGCAATTCTCACAACCGCATCAGGTCGTTGTAAAGAGCAAACACCATTAAAGTCAGTATCAAAGCCATACCAATTCGTAATCCGAAGGCCTGAGCCTGCTCGGAAAGTGGCTTCCGCCGAATGGCTTCGATGGTGTAGTACACGATATGACCGCCATCCAGAACCGGAACAGGCAGCAGGTTAAGCACGCCAAGACTGACACTCAGATACGCCAGAAAGCGCACGAAGTCTTCGAATCCCGAGCTGACACTCGCCTCGGCAACCCGGGCAATGGTGATAGGACCACTGAGGTTGGTCGGCGACAACAGCCCGGTGACCATCTTTTTAATCGCCACCAGGGTCAGACGTGTGTCGGCCCAGGTTTCGTTCACCGCATTGGGTATGGCAGCCAAAGGCCCATAGCGGACCTCCCGCAACAGATCATCGGGCCAGTTCACTGCGCTTACGCCCGCACCGACGAAACCAATCACTTGACCATCTTCAAGGGTTCTCGATGCCGGTGTTACCGGTACATTCAATTCATCGCCAGAGCGCTCGACCGTCAGCTCCAGAGTCTGCTCCGGGGCATTGCGAATATGCTCCACCAGAGCAAACCAATCAGACACCGGTTCGCCTTCAACGGCGAGGATACGATCACCGCTTTGCAGGCCAGCCGCGCTTGCCCGACCATCGGCAGTCACCTCACCCAGCACCGCAGGCACATCCGGCCGCCAGGGGGATATCCCGAATTCCGCCAGCGGGTTCGGAGTATCATCACTCAGGCGCCATCCGTCCAGTGAACCCGCTACGGTTCCCCGGGAGCCGTCCCGGGAAATCTCCAGCGAAACCTGGCCGTACTCTCCTGCCCTTTCGAGCAACCGCATGTTAACGTCTCGCCAGGACGTCACCCTGTGGCCGTCAACGGCATGGATCTCCATTCCGCTTTCCAGCCCTGCCCGTTCGGCAACACTGCCCTGGGCCACCTCGCCAACCACCGGAGCGACGGTGGTAACGCCAACAACACTCAACACCCAGTAAGCGAGAATCGCGAACAGAAAATTGGCAATTGGGCCGGCAGCCGCAATGGCGATGCGCTGGGAAGGAGGTTTCGAGGTAAACGCCTGATCACGTAGCTCTTCCGGTACCGGGCCTTCCCGCTCATCCAGCATTTTCACGTATCCCCCCAGGGGGATAGCCGCTACCGCATATTCGGTTCCGTGACGGTCATACCACGAAAACAGAGGCTTGCCGAACCCCACTGAAAAACGAAGCACCTTCACACCGAATCGGCGTGCCACCCAGAAATGGCCGTATTCGTGCAGCGTTACCAGAATTCCGAGGGTAAGCGCCAGTGCCAGTACGGTTTGAATGATCTGCATAGACGTTCCGGTTTATGGCTGAATGAGCGGCCTGTCAGGCCCAGGGACGTCAGACAGCCAGCAGGCTGATCTGTTCCCTGGCCCGGCGGCGAGCCTCGGCATCTTTCGCGAAAATAGTGTCAAAGCTGTCCGCCGGCACAACTTCTGTGGCCGTCAGGGTTCGCTCTATAATAACGGGGATATCGGCAAAGCACAGCCGGCCTTCCAGAAACGCCGCCACTGCAACCTCGTTCGCCGCATTGAGTACCGCTGGCGCTGTACCGCCGGCAGCAAAGGCTTCGGCCGCAAGGCGCAAACAGGGGAAACGCTGCAAATCCGGGCGCTCAAAGTGAAAACGGCCAATGGCGAACAAATCCAGGGGCGCAACACCAGCCTCAATACGCTCAGGCCAGGCCAGGCCATTGGCAATGGGTGTACGCATATCCGGGCTTCCCAACTGGGCAAGCACCGAGCCGTCGGCATATTCAACCATGGAGTGAATGATGCTTTCGGGGTGGACATGAACCTGCACGTTTGCCGGCGTGGTATTGAACAGCCAGCAGGCTTCAATCAACTCCAGGCCCTTGTTCATCAGGGTTGCAGAGTCCACAGAAATCTTCTGGCCCATTGACCAGTTAGGATGGGCGCAGGCCTGGGCCGGCGTCACCGCCCGCAGGTCCTCAGCCGCAGACTCCCGGAAAGGTCCGCCGGAGGCGGTCAGAAGGATACGGGTAATACCCGCGCCATGAGGGTCTCGCACCTTGTCCGCCGGCATACACTGAAAAATGGCATTATGTTCAGAATCAATAGGCAGCAGCTCGGCCCCGTGGCGCTCAACCGCATCCATAAACAGTTTGCCGGACATCACCAACGCTTCTTTGTTGGCGAGAAGAACGCGTTTGCCGGCCCGGACTGCGGCCAGCGTTGGCGCCAGGCCGGCAGCGCCGACAATGGCAGCCATCACGGTGTCCGACTCCGCTGAAGCCGCCACCTCACAGAGCCCCGCTTCTCCCGCCAGCACTCGGGTCTCGGGCATATCCGCCAACAGCGCCTTCAGGCGTTCAGCAGCTTCTGCATCGGCCATCACCGCAACGGCCGGTCGAAATTCACGGCACAGGGTTGCCAATTCATCCGCCCGGGTTCCTGCGGTCAGGGCATACACTGAAAAACGGTCTGGATGCCTGCGAATAACATCCAGGGTACTCAAGCCAATGGAGCCCGTTGCGCCGAGAACCGTAATCGAGCGTTTCGTCATGCCACGACCTGGCCGGCGGTCAACCAGCCCAACAGAGTAATCATCAGGGCAAATACCGGAATGGCGGCGGTGAGGCTGTCGATACGATCCATAATGCCGCCATGCCCGGGCAGCAGCTGACTGCTGTCCTTGATGCCTCGAAAGCGCTTGAGCATGCTTTCAAGTAAATCGCCAAGAACCGAGACAAAACCGGTCACCAGACTTGCCACCACCAGCAGCATGGCTTCCGCGACACCTGCGTTGGCCAGGAGGCTGGCCACAATGGCGAGTAAGGCCACTGCAGCCAATCCTCCCCATACGCCAGCCCAGGATTTGCCGGGACTGACGCGAGGCGCCAGCTTGGCTTTACCAAAGGCGCGGCCGGCAAAATAGGCGCCGATATCAGCCACCCACACCACCAGAAAAATATACAGAATAACGACCAGATTGTTGGCCACGTCGCCAAACTGGAAGCCGCCATTGCGAAGGTGATTCAGGCCCACCCACGCGGGCACCAGTACCATGAACCCCATCAGCGCCCTGACCGGGATAGCGCCCCAGCGTTCGGATCCGGCGGGATACCGTCTGACCAGCCAGAAACAAACCAGCCACCAGGCAATCGCCAGCCAAAGCACCAACAGTGCTGGCAGGCCCCCCAGGGCATAGAGAAGTGCCGCCATAACCAGTGCATACCCGACGCGTCCGGGCTGGCTTTCGATTCCGGACATATTGGCCCATTCCCAGGCCCCTAACGTGATGATGGCGCCGGTAAACAGGGCGAACCCCAGAGGCGGAAGGAAAAAAATACCACCGATTGCAATCGGCGCCAGGATGAGTGCGGTAATGATTCGGGTTTTAAGCACGGTATTGGTCGCTTGGTCGTTATTGTTGTGCAGCGCGAGCAGCAATCTGGTCGTCGGTCTGACCGAAACGGCGCTGTCGATGGGCATAGGCATCAAGCGCCCTGAGCATTTGCTCGCGCTTGAAATCCGGCCAGAACACCTCGGAAAAGTAGAATTCGGTGTAGGCCAGGTGCCACAACATGAAATTGCTGATGCGTTGTTCACCCGCCGTCCGGATAAGAAGATCGGGCATGGGCAGATCACCGATGCTCAGGTGTTCCTGGATCAGGTCATCGGTGATATCTGACGGTTCCAGTTGGCCCATCCGCACCTGCTCCGCTACCTTGCGGGTCGCCTGGGTGATGTCCCAGTGGCCACCGTAATTGGCCGCAATCACCAGCGTCATTCGGGTATTGTCACGGGTCAGCGCCTCGGCTTTCTCCATATGCTCCTGGAGCGCCGGATTGAAGGCTGAACGATCACCGATAATCCGTAGGCGGATGTTGTTGCGATGCAGTTTGCGGACTTCCCGCTCCAATGCGATCAGGAACAGACGCATAAGAGCTGATACTTCGTCCTTGGGCCGGCGCCAGTTCTCGCTGGAAAAGGCAAACAGGGTCAATACCTCCACGCCCTCTTTGGCGCAGGTTTCCACCACCGCCTTGACCGCATCCACCCCGGCCTTGTGGCCCGCCACTCCCTTAAGCCGGTGCGCTTTGGCCCAGCGGTTATTGCCATCCATGATAATGGCGACATGCCGGGGGCAGTTATCTGCTGCCACCGGAATTTCTGCGGTAACTTTTGCCGTCATGAAATCCTCTGTGCGGCGGGACTCCCCCGCCGCTGATCCTGCTCCTGAATGAACCCGGGCGCTTAAACCGCCATCAGGTCCTCTTCCTTCGACTTCAACATCTTTTCAACTTCGGCGATGTATTTGTCGGTGAGCTTCTGAATTTCATCTTCGCCACGGTGCTGATCGTCTTCGCTGATTTCCTTTTCCTTAACCAGCTCTTTGATCATGTGATTGGCATCGCGACGAGCGTTACGAATAGACACCCGACCATGCTCCGCATCAGCCTTTGCCTGCTTGACCATTTCTTTACGGGTCTCTTCAGTCAGCATCGGCATGGGCACGCGGATGATGTCGCCACTGGTGGCCGGATTCAGGCCAAGGTCAGACGTCATAATCGCTTTCTCAATCGTGGGCACCAGATTCTTTTCCCAGGGCGCAACCGTCAGCGTCCGGTTGTCTTCCACGTTCACGCTGGCCACCTGCTTCAGCGGTGTTTCCTGACCGTAGTAGTTCACCATTACGCTGTCCAGGATCGCCGGATGGGCACGTCCGGTACGGATTTTATTGAAAGCCGAATGCAGAGCTTCCAGGCTCTTTTTCATTTTCTTTTCGGCTTCAGCTTTGATGTCGTTAATCACGTCAGCTTCCTCAATTCGTTCGTCTGGTTCCATGCAGGAAGCCGGCACTTCAGGCGCCGGCAGCCTTATTCATTCAATCAATGTGCCTTCCCGTTCCCCGGTCACAATGCGCGTCAGCACACCGGGGCGGTTCATGTCGAAGACCCGAAGCGGCATACCGTGATCCCGCGCCAGGCAGATGGCCGTGAGATCCATCACGCCCAGTTTCTTGTCCAGAACCTCATCATAGGTCAGGTGGTCGTATTTTACTGCGGTAGGATCAAGATGGGGATCGGCCGAGTAAACGCCATCTACCTTGGTTGCCTTCAGAACAGCGTCAGCTTCAATTTCAATGCCACGCAGACAGGCCGCGGAGTCCGTGGTGAAGAACGGGTTGCCGGTACCCGCGCTGAAGATGACCACGTCACCTTCCTTAAGATCCCGCACCGCACGGCGACGGTCATAATGCTCGACAATGCCGCTCATGGGGATAGCAGACATCACGCGGGTACGGATGTTCGAACGCTCCAGCGCATCACGCATGGCCAGGCCGTTCATGACCGTGGCCAGCATCCCCATGTGGTCTCCGGTCACGCGATCAAGGCCTGCCGCATTGAGGGCTGCTCCGCGAAACAGGTTGCCACCGCCAATGACCAGCCCCACTTGAACACCAATGCCAATAAGGGCACCAATTTCCAGGGCCATACGATCAAGAACTTTGGGATCAATACCGAAATCGTGCTCTCCCATCAGGGCTTCGCCACTGAGCTTGAGCAGAACACGCTTGTATCTGGGCTGGTTTTTCGAAGATGTCGGCATGGTGGTCCCCTTCTCGTCTGTTGGCTATCCGGCGCAAACCCGTTGCAGGCTTGTATCTGACATACTCCTCAAAAAAGGGGTATCTCAGATACAAGCCCGCCACGAAAGCCGGGCGAACCCGGCTGACGTGGCAGACTCAGGTGGCACTACCATGTTGCACGGCAGTGCCTCGAAGAGGAATCAGGCCTTGCCTGTGCCAGCGGCAGCAGCCACTTCAGCAGCAAAATCCACTTCTTCTTTCTCGATGCCTTCACCCACTTCCAGGCGAATGAAACCAACCAGGTCGCCACCGGCCGACTTGATCAGGTCACCCACTTTCTGGTCCGGATTCTTGACGAACGGCTGCTCAACCAGGCTGTTTTCAGCCAGGAACTTCTTGATGCGGCCACCCATCATCTTCTCAACGATCTCGGCAGGCTTGCCTTCCATATCCGGCTGGGCCTTGATGATCTCTTTCTCTTTTTCCAGCTCTTCAGCCGGCATGTCGTCAGGCTTGCCAACGCGCGGGTTAACAGCAGCAACGTGCATGGCAATGTCGCGAGCCAGCTCTTCGTCACCTGCAGTCAGGGCAACAACGGAAGCGATCTTGTTGTTGCTGTGCACGTAACCACCCACAACCGGGCCTTCAACCTTGATGATGCGACGAACGGTGATGTTTTCACCGATCTTCTGAACCAGAGCCTCACGCTTGGCTTCCAGGTCGCCTTCCATCAGCTTGGCAACGTCAGTTTCGCCCTTCTCGAAGGCAACATTCAGAACGTCGTTGGCAAAGTTCATGAAGTTGTCGTCGCGAGCAACGAAGTCAGTTTCGGAGTTCACTTCCAGAATGAAGGCCACGGTGTTGTCGTCAGACACCTTGACCAGAGACACGCCTTCAGCGGCAGTACGGCCGGCCTTCTTGGCGGCTTTCAGACCGGAAGACTTGCGCAGCTCTTCAATCGCAGTTTCAACATTGCCTTCAGCTTCAACCAGTGCTTTTTTGCACTCCATCATGCCAAGGCCAGTACGCTCACGCAGCTCTTTGACCATTGCAGCGGTAATTGCAGCCATGTTCAATCCTCTTGTCTTTTCCGAATTCGGTGGGGAGGTATACCCGCATAAACAGGCGGGCATACCTTACAACTCAAACGTTAAGCCTGGATGTTACTCGGCGGCCGGAGCAGCGCCTGCAGCATCTTCGCTGACTTCAACAAACTCGTCAGCGCCAGCGCCGGCAGACTGGGAAGCTTCCAGACAGGTATCGGCAACGGCTTTCACGTAGATCTGGATAGCACGGATGGCGTCATCGTTACCCGGGATCACGTAATCAACACCATCGGGATCGCTGTTGGTATCAACAACACCGATAACAGGAATACCCAGCTTATTGGCTTCCTTGATGGCGATACGCTCGTGGTCTACGTCGATAACGAACAGGGCATCCGGCAGGCCACCCATATCCTTGATACCACCGATGGAGCGCTCGAGCTTATCCATCTCACGGGTACGCTCAAGAGCTTCTTTCTTGGTCAGCTTGTCGAAAGTACCGTCCTGGCTCTGGGCTTCCAGATCACGGTAGCGACGGATAGACTGACGGATGGTCTTGTAGTTGGTCAGCATACCACCCAACCAGCGGTGGTTAACGTAAGGCTGACCGGAACGCTGAGCTTCTTCCTTGATGATCTTGGAAGCCGCGCGCTTGGTACCAACAAACAGGATCTTGTTCTTGTTCTCAGCCAGAGACTGAATGAAGTTCAGCGCTTCATTCATGGCCGGAACAGTCTGCTCCAGGTTGATGATATGAATCTTGTTACGGGCGCCGAAGATGAACTTCGACATTTTCGGGTTCCAGTAGCGAGTCTGGTGACCGAAGTGAGCACCTGCCTTGAGCAGGTCACGCATATTTACCTGAGCCATGATATTTACCTTTTAGCTTCGGGTTAGTCCTCCACGCGTCCGATTGCCCCAACCAGCCTCCTTTAAACAGGAGCCGGCACCCTGGGACAACGTGCTGACACGTGTGTGAATTTGCCGGATTCGTTTCCGGCGGGCGCGTTTATACCATATCTGCCAGGCCAAACGCCATTATTTTTAGCCCCGGACTATGGCCAGCATAGCCTGCTCCCCGCCTTGTACCTTATGTCGCCGCCCCTTAAAATGCCGGTTTGATACAAATCAACAGGAAGCCCGATGCAGGTAACTATCAAGACCCCCGAAGAGATTGAAAAGATGCGCGTGGCCGGTCGCCTGGCTGCCGAAGTTCTGGAAATGCTCGACGAACATGTCAAACCCGGCATCACCACCGAAGAGCTGGATCGCATTGCGCACGATTACATCGTCAACACCCAACAGGCGATTCCCGCTCCTCTGAACTACAAGGGCTTCCCGAAGTCGATCTGCACGTCGGTCAACCACGTGATCTGTCACGGCATACCGTCCGAGAAGAAGGTGCTAAAGGAAGGCGACATCATCAATATTGATGTTACCGTCATCAAAGACAGCTACCACGGCGACACCAGCAAGATGTGGATTGTGGGTAAACCCAAGCCCGGTACCGAACGCCTGATCCAGATCACCCAGGAGTGTCTATATAAAGGCATTGAACTGGTCAAACCCGGCACCCGTCTGGGTGATATTGGCCACGTGATACAGCAGCATGCCGAGAAACACCGCTACTCCGTTGTCAGGGACTACTGCGGCCACGGCATTGGCAAGGTGTTTCATGAGGAGCCTCAGGTAATGCACTACGGCAAGCCCGGCACCGGCATGGAACTGAAAGAAGGCATGACCTTTACCATCGAGCCGATGATCAATCAGGGCAAATACCAGACCAAGTTACTGGCAGATGGCTGGACGGTAGTCACCAAGGATCACAAACTGTCGGCACAGTGGGAGCACACCATTCTGGTAACCTCCGATGGCTATGAGGTGCTCACCCGCCGATCGGAAGAGTCGTTCTAAGTGGACCGAAGCGAGCTGGAATCCCGCATCAGTAACGACACCTCACCGGTGTTTGCCGCACGCGAACTGTTGCGGGAAAGCTATAACGCTGATGCCGAGGCATTTCGGCAAGGCGCCGATGTCCGAGCCTTGGTTCACGCCAGGGCCAATACCATCGACAAGGTACTCCGGCTGATCTGGAACCGGTACCCGTTTTCCCGCTCCGCTGACATTGCGCTCGTGGCCGTCGGGGGTTATGGTCGGGGCGAGCTGCACCCCCATTCCGATATTGACCTGCTGATCCTGACCCGCAACGGCATAGGAGAAGACTGGCAGGAAGACCTGGGCGCGTTTGTTACCCTGCTCTGGGACCTCAAGCTTGATATTGGCCACAGCGTTCGCAGCCTGGCTGAATCCATTCAGGCCGCCCGGGAAGATATCACTATCCTGACCAACCTGCTGGAAACACGCACCATCGCAGGCCCGGATGGATTGCGGGCCGAACTCAGCGAAATGGTGTATTCAGACGATGTCAGCTCCGATCGGGATTACTTCCTGGCCAAACGGGAAGAGCAGCAGCAGCGCCACAAGAAATACGGCGACACGGAATATAACCTGGAACCCAACGTCAAAGGCTCACCGGGGGCCCTTCGGGACATCCAGACCATCGGCTGGATCACCAAACGCCATTTCGGCCTGCAGAATATTGCCGACCTCACCCGCTTCAGCATCCTGACCGAAGAAGAGCATCAGATTCTGTATCAGGGAGAGACCTTCCTCTGGCAGCTCCGCTTTGGTCTTCAATTACTGGCCGACCGCAACGAAAATCGACTGTTGTTTGACCACCAGCGCGCCCTGGCACAAATGCTCGGTTACCAGGACGAAGGCAAGCGTCTGGGCGTAGAACTGATGATGCAGCAGTACTACCGCACAGTGCTTGCACTGGCGGAGCTGGCGGACGTAATCCTGCAGTATTATGACGAAGCCATCATTGGCAGCGGCGGAGAAGATGAAATCCGCC
The DNA here is from genome assembly GCF_030541085.1 of Marinobacter sp. ST-43. Classification (NCBI taxonomy): domain Bacteria; kingdom Pseudomonadati; phylum Pseudomonadota; class Gammaproteobacteria; order Pseudomonadales; family Marinobacteraceae; genus Marinobacter; species Marinobacter sp. ST-43. The sequence continues at coordinate 17,370 of NZ_JASSVO010000027.1, read as the reverse complement.
CACTGAACAAACGTTTCCAGGTTCGCAACCTTTACATTGAAGCGGTGAACAATCAGGTGTTCGCCTATGCTCCCTACGCGATCATGGAAATCTTTGTGCTGATGGCGCAACACCCGGAGATTAAAGGCATCCGGGCCACCACGATTCGTTCGCTCCGGGCCCACAGGCATCTGATTGACGATGCGTTCCGCTCTGACCTGGCCGTCACCACGCTGTTTATGGAGCTGCTACGCACGCCCCATGCCCTGGACCAGACCCTGTCGGCCATGAAGAAGTACAACGTGCTGGGCCGCTATCTGCCCGAGTTCGGCCAGATCATCGGCCAGATGCAGCACGACCTATTCCATATCTATACGGTAGACGCCCACACCATGCGGGTGATCCGCAACATGGTGAGGCTCAACAGCACCGAAGCCCGAACCGAATACCCCCTGGCCTCGCGCCTGATCCACCGGCTACCCAAACTGGAAACCCTGTTTATTGCCGGCCTCTACCACGACGTGGCAAAAGGCCGGGGCGGCGACCATTCCGAGCTTGGCGCCATTGATGCCGAAGCCTTTTGTGAGCGACACCACTTGAGTGAGCGGGACACCCAGCTGGTCTCCTGGCTGGTGGAAAACCACCTGCTGATGTCCATGACTGCCCAGCGCAAGGATATTTCCGACCCGGACATTATTCAGGCCTTTGCCCGCGCGGTACCCAGCCAGGCCCACCTGGATTATCTCTACATCCTCACGGTTTGCGATATCAGTGCCACCAATCCCAAGCTGTGGAACACCTGGCGCGCGTCGTTGTTGCGCCAGCTTTATATTGAAACCAAGCGGGCCCTGCGCCGCGGCACAGACAATCCGGTAGACCGGCAATCCTGGATCCGGGCCACACAGGAAGAAGCCCGGGAAATCCTGCGCGCCCAGAACATGACCGATGAACAGATCGACCACATCTGGGAGACCGTGGACGACGAGTACTTCCTGCAGGATTCCACTGTCGATATCGCCTGGCAAACTGCCGCTATCATTCGCCACGGCGACAACCCGGATCCACTGGTGCTGATCCGGGACACCCGGGGCGGCCCCACGGATGGCTATTCGCAGATCATCATCTACATGAAAGATCGCGTCGCCCTGTTTGCCGCCACCACCGCTGTTCTGGAGCAGTTGAACCTGAACATCGTGGATGCCCGTATCAATTCCACCGAAGGCCCCTATTCCATCAGCTCCTACGTGGTTCTGGATGACAAGGGCCAGCCGCTGGGCATCGACCCGGCCCGGAAGGAGCGGGTACGCAAGCGACTGATTGAAGAACTGGACGACCCGGAAGACTATCCGGACATCATCCATCGCAGAACGCCAAGGCAGTTGAAGCACTTTGCGTTCCCGACCGAGGTGACCTTCTCCAACGACACCATCAATCAGCGCACGGTGATGGAACTGATTACGCCGGACCGCCCCGGTCTGCTGGCGCGGATTGGCCAGGTGTTGCTGGAGCACCGGGTGCGGCTGACCAACGCCAAGATTGCCACGCTGGGAGAACGGGTTGAAGACGTGTTCTTCATCACCGACGAACAGGGCGAACCCCTGCGCGACCCGGGCGTGTGCCAGGCCCTGCAACAGGACCTCTGTAAAATGCTGGACGAGATTCAATGAACCCCAATCTGGAAAGACTTCACCCCTACCCCTTCGAGAAACTGGCCAAACTGAAGGCCGGCATTTCGGTACCAGAACATCTGGAGCCTATCTCCCTGGGAATTGGTGAACCCAAGCACCCGTCGCCAGCCTTCGTAAAGGACGTTATTGCCGATAACCTGGACAAACTGGCGAATTACCCCACCACCAAAGGCACCGACGAACTTCGTAGCGCGATTGCCGCATGGGCAACCCACCGGTTTGATCTTGCACCGGCGTCATTAGATCCGAACCGCCACGTGGTGCCCGTAAACGGAACCCGCGAAGCCATCTTCGCCCTGGTTCAGGCGGTTGTGGATGCTGGCAAACCCGCCACCGTGGTCAGCCCCAATCCTTTCTATCAGATCTACGAAGGCGCAGCCTTCCTGGCCGGCGCCACACCGGTTTATCTGCCCTGCGATGGCGGCAATGGCTTCATCCCGGACTTCGACGCCGTGCCCGAGTCGGTCTGGAAGAACTGCCAGATCCTGTTCCTGTGCTCGCCCGGCAATCCGAGTGGAGCGGTGATTCCGAGGGAAACCCTGGTAAAAGTGATTGAACTGGCCGACCAGCACGATTTCCTGATTGCCTCGGACGAGTGCTATTCAGAGCTCTACCCGGACGAAGCCAACCCGCCGGAAGGCTTGCTGCAAACTTGCGCCGCCATCGGCCGCCACGATTTCAAGCGCTGTGTGGTGTTCCACAGCCTGTCCAAACGCAGCAACCTGCCGGGCCTGCGGTCCGGCTTTGTGGCCGGCGACGCCGAGGTGCTGGCAGGCTACCTGAAATACCGCACCTACCACGGCTGCGCCATGCCCATACATAACCAATTGGCCAGCATCGCCGCCTGGAAGGATGAGGACCATGTGCGCGAAAATCGGGCCGCCTACCGGGCCAAGTTCGAGGCAGTCGTGCCCATTCTGCGCGAAGTGATGAACGTCGACTTCCCGGATGCCGGCTTCTACCTCTGGCCGGAGACGCCCATGGACGACGAAACATTCGCCCGGGAGCTGTCCGCCCGACAGAACGTACACGTATTGCCGGGCCGATATCTGTCGCGCACGGTAAACGGCCACAACCCGGGTGAAAACCGCGTGCGCATGGCACTGGTGGCTCCCTTGGAGGAATGCGTTGAGGCCGCGAAACGTATCGTTGAGTTTGTAAAAGGTTTTGAACAATGAAGTTATATGGCATCCGCAACTGCGACACCGTCAAAAAGGCCCGGAAGTGGCTGGATGAACACGGCGTGGACTATGAGTTCCATGATTTCAAGAAAGACGGCCTGAGCAGCGAGAAGCTCAGCCAGTGGGAGCAGGCCGTTGGCTGGGAAACGCTCCTGAACAAACGCGGGACCACCTGGCGAAAACTTCCCGACGAGGTTCGTGATACCATTAGCGCCCAAAGTGCCCACCAGATCATGCTGGACAACCCCTCCATCATCAAACGCCCTGTCGTCGAGCGCGGAGACGGCGTAAGCGTGGGGTTCAACGCAGACGACTGGTCTGCGTGGCTGGGCTGAATTTTTCTGACTATTTAATGACAACAGGAGCAACCACCAGATGAGTTTTGCATTCGGTATCGGAATCGGCACCCAGAACAACCAGGGCGAATGGCTGGAGGTGTACTACCAGCAGCCGATCATGACACCCGACAGAGACCTGATCGACGTGGTTGAGTCTGCGCTGGACTATAAGGGTGGCAACCAGGCCATCAGCGTGAAAGCAGAACAACTGGCACAGTTTGCCAACGCCCTTCGCCAACTGGGCCGGACAGACCAGGCCAAACTGGCCGAGAAAGCGGCTGAGAGCAAGCGCCCCGTGGTAGTCACCGTACTGGCAACGGACGATACCGCTTCCAGCACGCCGGAGGTGTACCTGAAACTGCACCTGATCTCACACCGCCTGGCCAAGCCCCACAGCCTGAAGCTGGACGGCATTTTTGGCCTGCTGCCCAACCTGGCCTGGACCAACGAAGGCGCCATTGACCTGAATGAACTGCCGGAGCGGCAACTGCAGGCACGCCTGGATGGCCGTATTCTGGAAGTGAAGTCGGTCGACAAATTCCCGCAGATGACGGATTACGTAGTGCCCAAGGGTGTACGTATTGCCGACACCGCCAGGGTACGTCTGGGGGCCTACGTAGGCGAAGGTACCACCGTCATGCATGAAGGCTTTATCAACTTCAACGCCGGTACCGAAGGCACCAGCATGATCGAAGGGCGCATCTCCGCAGGCGTTATGATCGGTAAAGGCTCCGATCTGGGCGGCGGCTGTTCCACCATGGGCACGCTTTCCGGCGGCGGCAACATCATTATTTCCGTGGGCGAGAACTGCCTGCTGGGCGCCAATGCCGGCATCGGCATCCCGCTGGGCGATCGCTGCACCGTTGAAGCTGGCCTGTACATCACCTCAGGCACCAAGGTGGCCCTGCTGGATGACCACAACAAACTGGTGGAAGTGGTGAAAGCCCGCGATCTGGCCAGCAAAAACGATCTGCTGTTCCGTCGCAATAGCCAGACCGGTGCGGTTGAGTGCAAAACCAACAAGACCGCCATTGAACTGAACGAAGAACTGCACGCCAACAACTAAGGCTGTAGCCCGCCACAGAACCCACCGACACCGGGGGTTCTGTGGTGTTATTCCCTCTACTCTTTCCTTATCGAACAGGTTTCCCTATGTCGCTCTCCCCCACCCTGGAACTTGCCAAGGACCTTATCCGCCGCCAATCCGTAACGCCGGACGACGCGGGCTGCCAGGAACTCATGATGTCACGCCTGGCGCCGCTGGGTTTCAGTGGGGAAAACCTGCGCTTTGGCGAAACCGACAACCTGTGGGCAAGAAAGGGCAACAATGGGCCGGTTCTGGCATTTGCCGGCCACACCGATGTGGTACCCACCGGCCCCGAGAAAAACTGGGCGCACCCGCCGTTTGACCCGATCATCAAGGACGGCTACCTGCACGGTCGGGGCGCAGCGGACATGAAGGGAAGCCTGGCGGCCTTCATCACCGCCTGTGAACGATTTGTGGCTAACCACCCGAATCATCGGGGCTCGATTGCCCTGCTGATCACCAGCGATGAGGAAGGCCCGGCCCAGGATGGCACCGTAAAAGTGGTGGAAACCCTCGAAGCCCGCAATGAGAAAATGGACTGGTGCCTGATTGGCGAACCGTCCAGCACCCACCAGTTAGGGGATGTCATCAAGAATGGCCGGCGCGGCTCCCTTCACGGATACCTCACCGTTCGCGGCGTTCAGGGCCACGTGGCCTACCCGCATCTGGCCGAGAATGCCGTCCACAACGTTGCACCGGCACTGGACGCGTTGGCCAAGGAATTCTGGGACAACGGCAACGACTTCTTCCCGCCTACCACCTTCCAGATAACTCGTGTCGAGGCCGGCGTCGGCAGCAATATTGTGCCCGGGGAGTGCCTGGTGCACTTCAACTTCCGTTACTGCACCGAGAACACCGCGGAAAGCCTGGAAGAGAGAGTGGTCGCTATCCTGGACCGGCACAACCTGAAATACGATCTGCAATGGCACCTCAGTGGCCGGCCATTCCTGACCGACAAAGGCGCGCTGGTATCGGCCGCACAGAATGCCATTCGAACCGTGACTGGCCGTGAGACAGAACTGTCTACGTCCGGCGGCACCTCAGACGGTCGCTTCATTGCGCCCACCGGTGCCCAGGTGGTCGAACTTGGCCCGATCAACGCCACCATTCACAAGGTGGACGAGTGTGTGAAGGCTGAGGACCTGGACACACTATCCGAGATCTACGAACAGATTCTGGTCGAGCTGCTGGCATAAAGAATCGAACCAGAGGCTCACAATGAGCCTCTGATCAATAATGCGGCGGGGGTGTTTCCTCTTCTTCCCGCCGGATATTGGACGGCGAGATATCCTTGAGTTGCTTGTGCAGCATTTTCTTGGCGTCCCACAGTTCCCGAATGTCCATCTCCTGCTTGGCGACCTGATCACTCAACGTGTTGATCAGCTCATCCTGGAACGCAAGTCGCATTTCCAGTTCTGCCAGTCGTTCTTCCAGGGAGTTTTTGCTCATGAGGTTTGGTCAGCCCTTTCTGTAATCTGGTATCATGCCGCCTTTTACCGCCTGCGCCCGGGATAATCAGTTTTCCCGGGGTTGGCGGCGTTCACCGGCCAGACATGCCATGTTACCCGATGTCCGGCTTTTTATCGTCAGTGTTAAACCATGGAGAATAACCAACCAATGCGTAATCCAGCCAAAGCGATCCTTGTTGCCATTCTGATCGCGATTCCGGCACCGTTTGTACTCGGCCTTCTGCTTACCACCACTCCGGAACCCCTGAAAATCCTGGCGTTGGGCCAGGGCCTGGAAGCTCTGGGCAGCCAGGGTGGCGTAGCGGCCTATCTGTTCGCGTTTGTTGTCTTTGCCGTTGCCGCCTTTGTTGCGATTGCACTCGCCGGCAAGCAATCTGCCGCGCAGAACTCAACCGCTCGCAAAGCAGCACCTCGCAGTTCCCAGCCCAGCAATCAGTATGACGACGACGAAGACGATTTTGACGACAGCACTCCGGAAGGTAACGAGGAAGGCACCGTCAAGTGGTTCAACGTCAAGAAAGGCTTCGGCTTTATCGTTCGTGACAGTGGCGACGAGATCTTTGTGCACTTCCGCGCCATCCGTGGCCGTGGTCGTCGCGTGCTTCGCCAGGGCCAACTGGTGCGCTTCAACGTGGTTGAGGCAGACAAAGGCCTGCAGGCAGACAACGTGTCTATCCTGAGCGACTGAGACAGCTCCCGCACGCGCCAATAAAAAAGCAGCCTCTCGGGGCTGCTTTTTTGTTTCAAACCGAAAACCTTGGCTGTCAGTTCCAGACCACCAACTGCTCGCCGCGATGATCCAGCCGCCACCACTTATCGTCCTCCACCGGGTCCCCTTCTTTCCAGTCTCCCGGGCTGCAGCGGATTTCAGTATCCATTGCCCGCCAGGCACTGCGGGCGCAATCCAGGTCGCTGTTCCAGGGCAGCTCATCGCCTTCCATCACCAGTGAAGTGAAACGCTTGCCGAAAGCGCCCGGATACAGCGTGATGCGCACCCGCGCGCCGCTATAACTGGCCATGCCCTTCACCACCGAACTGACGTCGGTATCGTCCAGCTGTAATTCCTCCAGTTGGCCTTCCAGCCAGTTGGAGACCGCGGCCGGTTCAAGGTCACGAATGTAGATTTCCAGATCCTGCACCCAAGGATTCTCCCTGCAGTTGTTCGCAATGTCGCACATAGTGAACCGGCCCGGGCCTCGCTGCAACCCATCGCTCCAGTTCCTCGCGAAGATCTTCCACCAGCAATCGTCGCAGCGTGCCGGACCGCTGGCGCTCGTGCCAGAGAACATCGGCCGCGGCCTGCTCAATCATCAGAGCCTCCGCCTTCTGCTCCGGGAAATGGCAATCTTCTCCCCGCGCCAGTGCAACCAGAGACTGCCGGTGCCACACCTCCTTTTCACCTTCCAGTGCCGCTGCCGACACCGAGCCACGACTGGCAAACAAATCCAGCCGGGCGGCAGCTCGCCGCACCCACTGCAACATGCCACCAGGAGTGCTGACACAGCTGCTTTGTCGGGAAGCCGCATATTCGAGAGCTGCCTGGGAAACCTGTATATTCCAACGCTTTTCGATTGCCGGTTGATGTGCGGTGAGTACCGCCCTCCGCTGACGGACACTCACCGGAGGCAACTCCAGAACCTCAGGTTCACGCCCCAGCAACTGCCCCAATCGAACGACACCGCTGGAATCCGTGATCGAGTCACGACCAATCAGCAGGATTGGCCCGGACCAGCCGGAAACCAGATCCCGGATCAGGCCCAGCGGCTCGGCTATCAACGTCAGCAAATCGGCGGGGCTGACATTGTCCAATACCAGCGCAGGCCAATGCTCAGAGGACGAATCACCTGACGGTAAAACCGGTTGATCGCAGGCCAGCACTTCGGACTCCCGGCGAGGATCAACCTGAACCCAGGCCAGGCCGGGAGTGCTCAGCAGCGAGTGCAGCCAGGCCGACTTTCCGGCCCCCCTGGGGCCCCGAACCCAAATCAATGCTTCGGGATTGGCCGCCAGGGCAACTGCAACATCTTCCGCCAGCGCGAGCCATTCTGGTTCAGCAATCGATACCGGCGCAACGAAACGGGCATCGGAGGTGGGCACAGGCACGTCATGTGCCGAGGGCCAGTAGGTCACAAGCTCGAGAACAGCTACGTAGGCTTTATCCTGAAGCCGCTCACACTGGGACGTCAGGGCTTTCAGAAGCACCGGCCAATCGAGCCAGGGGGCCTCTGCCGACTCGCGGGCGGAGGCAATCCAATAGATCAACTGGGAGGACAGATCACCGTCTCCGACCACCTCAGTCACGATGGGCTGCTCACCCTGAATGGTGCGAACGAGTTCGTCCAGGTCGATACTCTGGCGTTGCAAAAACGGGGGAATCGCGGGGATGGCATCGAGCAATGCCAGCAGAAAATCTTCGGCAGTAATCACAGAACCGCCCCGGCGCCCAACACTTTCTCGGGCCATTAACAGCGCGGTCTGACACTCCGGAGACAGACATCCTTGCCAATCTTCCATCGGGGCATCTCCTTCCTTGGCTTACGGGCATCGTCCTGATGCCACCTGAACAGCCCGGAATTCTAGAACCGTGTCACGAATGTGACAACGACCAACGCCCGTTTCTGTGAACCGAACAGCCCCTACAATGATCTTAGGCGCCCGCACCCGGCCACTGAGGCGGCATAACGAACACCCGACTGGCCTCTACCCAGCGATTGGATTCCGGCCGCCTGTTCAAAACGGCAAACAACTGGGGTATCCCGGCGCACTCCACCCGATCAAGCGCCGCCCTCGCCAATGCCATATCCGGCTCAGCCGATTGAGTCCAGGGGCCGATCCAGTCCGGCTTGAACAGCGGCACCCAGCCAGAGGTATTCTCCTGCCGGGCCTGATCAAGCCTCATCCAGTGACCTTTCAGATGCTCCCTCGACACCTGTGCCGGGGCCTCAGGTAGCGTTTGAGCAACCGGATAGAACAGATAGCCTGGCATGAAAATTCGTGGCGTAACTGTTTCGCAGACGCCAACACTGGCCAGCAAACCCTGGGTTTCTGGTCGCTGGCACAAGCGGCTTTGGTGATTCAGCAGGCGCTCAGTCTTCAGATCCAGCCGATCCCGGGCATTGGGCCCGTACCACCGGACCTGGTTCGTCTCTGTTACGAAGCCAAGATAGAACTTGATGGCAATTTCGTGATGCTCCAGTTGGCCGGAGTACCGGTTGCGAACCAGAAAATCCAGCTCACCCAGCGTCCGTCCTTCGGCCTGAACCTGCTGATTCTGCAGTACAATGTCCCAACCCAACAGATCCTGCAGTAACACCTCGTACAGGCGCTCGAAATAGTGGCCAAGCCGACGCTCCGGCGTTTCTGCCAACCGAACAGGCAGGGCTTCAGGATTCCGCTCCCACCGTTTTAAAGTATCCAGGAATTCGGGGGGCAGATGGGCGGCAGGATCGAAACTGAGCTCATGCTTTAACAACTGAGGCGACAGACACAACCAGGCCAGGTGCCGGACCGCCGGCACCTCGAACGCCAGCAACGTCTCGGTAATCTCGTTTTTAGTCATAGCCGAAGAATACCGTAAACTGTGGGGGACACAATTCAGAACCTGGCCAGCCAAGGAGTACCTTATGCAATACCTGCACACCATGATCCGGGTGAGCAACCTGGACGACACGCTGCACTTCTTCTGCGATTTGCTGGGTATGGTAGAAATCAGCCGTAAGAGCAACGAAAAAGGCCGCTTCACCCTGGTGTTCCTCGCCGCCCCGGAAGACGAAGCGCGGGCCCGGGAAGACAAGGCGCCCATGATCGAACTGACCTACAACTGGGACCCAGAGGAATACACCGGCGGCCGCAACTTCGGCCATCTGGCCTACCGGGTGGACGATATCTACGCCCTGTGCGAGAAACTCCAGGCCAACGGCGTCACCATCAATCGCCCACCCCGGGATGGCCATATGGCGTTCATCAAGACGCCGGACGGGATCTCCATTGAGTTGCTACAGAAAGGCGATGCGCTGCCGGCTCGGGAGCCTTGGGCGAGTATGGAGAATGTGGGGAGTTGGTAAAGCAACTTCGATTCTGTAATGGCGCCGGTTTTCGGTCCAGCCATTACAGAATCGAGCGTGTTATCAAATCGGCCATGCATCGGCTGGACGTAGCTCTCGGTATTCCGCCATCGAGATCTTACCGAGTTGCGGCGTGAGCCGGCACTTCCGCTTATTCCAGGGATATTCCTCCTGCCGCTTCAGCCATTCCTTGCCCTCTCCTTCCTTCCAGGCTTCCAAATCCAGATCGCGCCAGAAGCGAGGGTTGCGGCCGCTGCGCCGGTCATGTTCAGCGGTGACAGGATCCAGGTGTCGGAATGGTTCCAGCCGCGGTACATCTGGCAGGGGTTGCGTCACATCCATGTAGGTCTGAAGTACATCCCAAAGTGCCAGGACCTCTGATTTGCTGGATTCGATGGTACTGAAAGCCGTTTTATGGAATGACTTCTGTGTATAGCGATGCACAAAAATGAGCCGATAGAACACACCGCTTTGCTGGATCACCCGATCCACATAAGCATCGAATTCCACAAACGGGGCTTCGAAAAACCGGCCTCGCCCGAGAGCCAGGCGAACCAGCCCGGTGGCTCGGTTGAACTCACTACAACCGTCCTCGAGGGTGTCGTCCAGTTTCTTGTTGATCGCTTTTTCAAAGGGCTTGAGCACAAACCCCATGCCGGTGCTCATAAGCCAATTGGTCGTCGGACGAATTGCCCAAAAAGAGAACAACAACCATCCCGGCACTAAGATGAATAGTAGCAACAAATGCAGAAATGCAGGAAATCCATAGGATTCTGTGAGCTGCACGACTCCCCAAACTACTAACCCCAAACCGCCAATTGTAAGTTTGAACACCCAAAGCACCGGCAGCAGCAATACCAAAAGCTTTAGACCCAATTTTTCATTCAAAAATCGAATCCGTTGGTGGTCCCACCACCAATCTTTGGACTCGAACTCGGGATCTGCTTTTTCATGCTCCTGGAGCACTTCGACGTCTTGGATTGTCCCGAGATAGGAGATAATGCCGGCATAGGTACCGACGGGCTGAAGCTCCTCGCCTATGCGCATTCGCTTTTTGGGGGAAGGTGGCAGTGGTCCAATCTCCATCGCCCGAAAGGCGGTGTCCGAAAAAACAGCGCCTTGCAGCGGTTCAATCACGCTGATCCCTCAAGCAACGCAAAAACTGGGTCGCAAGCGACATGTGGCTGCGCCGATGCTATCAAGCATCTCAAATCGGCCATGCATCGGCCGGACGTAGCTTTCGGTACTCCGCCATCGAGATCTTGCCCAACTGCGGTGTAAGCCTGCATTGGCGTTTATCCCATGGGTATTCCATCTGCCGCTTCAGCCATTCCTTGCCCTCCCCTTGCTTCCAGGCTTCCAAATCCAGATCACGCCAGAAGCGAGGGTTGCGACCGGTGCGCCGGTCATGCTCTGCGGTAACGGGATCCAGATGGCGGAACGGCTCGAGCCTTGGCACATCCGGCAAGGGCTGAGAGGTATCCATGTAGCGTTGAAGCATGTCCCATAGCGCCATTACCTCTTCTTTCGTGGGCTCTACCCGGCTCAGGGACGTCTGGCTGAATTGTTTGGCGGTGTAACGATGCACGAACATCAAGCGGTAGAAGATACCGCCGGCTTCTATCACCCGCTCAACATAGGCATCGAACTCCTCAAAGGGCGCTGTCAGTTTCTTGCCGCCCGGCATAGCAAAACTTACCTGGCCGGTTTCTCGGCTGAAGTAGCTTTCGCCCGCTTTAAGGCTTCGATCCATTATCCTAGAAAGGCCCTTTTCGAATGGTTTTAATAGAAAGGTAGCGGCGCTCATAACCCAAGGTAAGGTTTTTATGATTAGAAACATAGATAGAGCTATCCAACCCAAAACCACTCCGAGGCCTAAAAGTGATTTTAGTTCGTCAGGGAGCTCAACCTTGGAAGCATAATGTAAGAGCATCATCCCTCCACCAACCAAAACAAGCCCGCCCCAAAGGTAAGGGATTAGCAACTGTGCAGCCGAAAGACCAATGAATGCCTTGCCGTTCAGAAAACGGATCTTATGCTGCTGCCACCACCAATCACCAGATCTAAAAAAATCAGAATCGTTCTCATCTTGGCACTGAAGGTCTGCTACATCCTCACACACTCGGTAATAGGGTTCGATACCAACGTAATCGCCGATAGGCTGAAGGTCTTGGCCGAGCCGTTCTCGTTTTGCTGTAGCATCAGGAATACGGGCAATTCGATCTAAATAAAACCCGTATTTTTCGTCATTGAATCCATAACCATTCGGACTCACACTGAGACCTCCTCAACAATCCAATATGGTACAGGTTCATTTTTGAACGGATTAAGCACATTTTTTTTCTTATCTGGCATTAGCCCGTGACGCTCAGCCACAAATGACTCATAGTTATCTAAAACCGGCATAGGATATCTTAATTCCCCCATTTCACTTTCAATCTGGGCCTGCAAGACAACACGCAAGCAAATTGTTCGTTTTTCCGTGTATTCATGTTCTCTGATCTCACCTCCAATCAAGTTTCTTTCTACTAGGAAGTGAACGGAGCTATCTTCAGGTCCCGCAATCCAAGTCTTTATTCGCTTTAATGGGGTGTTTTTCGTCAAATTAAAATCATCGACACTCCAAGCGGATGCTTTAGACGTCTGAATCGTTGTCTGCGTGTACTCCAGCTCTTGCACTCCGAGTCTTAAACGTGGATGTTTATGCTCAAGACCGTTCACAATTCGTTCTTGAGGTTTCTGCCCGAGCTTAAATCGGCTGATCAGTGGGGAACGCAGGGTCACTATGTAATCATGTAGCGAAGGATTATGGTCAGAAAACTTTGACTTATCAGTCTCGTTCAGATCACTGAAACGTTTCGCAGAGACTTTTACGGGTAAGAATATGCTGAGCAGCTGTCCATAGTATGAGGCATCATCCCTCTGAACCCCTGGATGACTGGGACCAGCCCCCAAAGGCCCTCGCTTCAAAACCTGCTCTATCTCACTGTCAGTTGAAATAGCGGCGTATATGCCTCCGCCCAAGACAAGGCTTAAACCAAACAACGCCCATCCCCAACCAGGTACAAAAAGCAAGCCTGTCATAAGCTTTGAAAACACGAAAATGCTGCCCCCCACTACCGCTAGTCCGTGGCCTAGGGCTGCATCCAGATCTCCCCGACTAATACTGTTACGGAAATCCCATGCACTCACCGCAATCATGGCGCTGCCCGCAAAAAAGTTCACAAGAGACATAGAGCGCACAATAGTACTAGCCCCTACCTCAGTGAGCCTTCGATGAACAAGTGATCCTATAAGCGGTACTGACCTCGTCTCGAACAGCGGTCTTTGGATTACCCGGAGAACCAGCTTGTCGTCAACGGGGGAGCTAATGACATGAAGCTTCATCAGTGCCGCCGCCAAGTCCAGCCCTGCACCCAAGAGTTTGGCATTAGTAATTCCAGTTTCTCCAGGTTTAGAGCTGCCCCAAGTCAACATTTCCGACACGAGATTATACGCAGCCAACCCCACCAAAACCCGGGACAAGCCCGGCCCGTCCGCAACAGCCTTAGCCTTATTAGCCCAATCAAATTTCCACGCACTGAACTTCACAGCCTCGGGATGATCAATCGGCAAGACAAACACCCAAGTGTGGGCAGCAGCTTTAACTACAGCCTCACCAACCTCATCCGCAAGCCTTGCCGGACTCGTTGACGCAACCTTTTTACCCGCCGCATCAACTCGATCAGCGAAAAGGTAGTCGTTACGCCTTGTCAACGCTTCACTCTGGAGGTCAGCATCGGTCAATCCAAACGAGAGGCCTTTTCCATGAACGCCGACAATGCTGTAACGCGTCAGGTCAACGGCATCCCTACGCATCACTCTTAATTCACCACCAAGCTTCGGATCCGCAATATCAGCCGCTTCACTGACCGCGGTAAACACTCGGTCCAGCCTGATAGCCGTCAATTCGCCACTCTCACGTATCCGATCAGTAACCTTAAGAACGGCGCCACTCCAGCCACTCAGTGCAGTTTCAACCATCCCCGCAACGGTACCTGCAGAGCCAACAGAAACAGGAGAGGAGCTTTCATCATTCGTACCGGAATCAGCCTCCTCATATTTTAGTTGCTGAGCAATCGTACTGATGGCTGATAAACCTAGCCCATTCAAGTGCCGATCAGTGAGGGTCTCGCCCTGACGAGATAGTGCCCTTAACTGCGCCAGCAACGACCGGTCATCTTCTTCGCATTCCCCGTTAGCCAAAGCGTCAATCAGAGAACTCTTTTCCAGACCCAGCTTCAGGACACGAGACAGAGTAATTGGCTCTTCCACACCCTGCGCTCTAAATACACCAGGTAATTGCTGAAAAATATCCAGCAGCCCCGCATGAAGAGAGAATGCCTCGCATGGCCCGAGCCCTCTATGATGGAGATAGTCACCGCAGACCAAATCAAATTCACCGCTAGCAACTAGCATTTCGAGCTTGGTTAGATGACCATCTATGCTGTGAAGTATCGTTCGGCGTTCTGATTGCTCTAGGATTTTGTGGAGTTTGTCCTGATCTACTGCGGCCCGCAGCTTTCTAAGCTGACCAGTTGAGTCGGATGCATTCGGATCAAATACCGTCTGACGTATCAGCATTGCTGAATGAACCAGCGGTCTTTCCTGTATGGATGCATCAAGAGCGTCAAGATAGTGAAGCGCCAATTGAAGCTGCGCCAACGAGTGGCGCAGCCTGAACAATGGATCCGGGATAGCTACGCAGACAACCCCCCTCTGCGAGCGGAGATGCTGCAAAAGATCTGCCCCTTGGGGGCAGGAGAGCTCAAGAATGTTCGCCACCTCACTCTCGACACCGGCATCCACCGGATCTGGTGCGGTAGCCTCCAGTACATGCTCGAGCGGGTTCTTCATCAATTGCTCAGTGTATTCAACAGGGTCTTTTACTTCGCTTCTCGAGGCCGCCCGCCGTGCTGACTCCCTTGCCTGCTTTTCATTACTCACCAATAGCTTGGCGAGCTTGCTGCACAGATCGCCTTCACTCGGCCCTTCAAAACTGAGCACAAAATCACTGGGATCTTCAATCATTAGTTCAATGCCCAGATCCCGATGCCTGAGTTCTGGAGCGTTCTCAACACGTGATGCAGGGAATCCGGTTGCAAAACTTAATGAATCAACGGATGTGGCCGCCCAGGCATGGCCCACTCCGGTCGTCCTTGCATTACGAACTGCGTCATTCTCTTCAAGTTTCTGAATATAAGACCAATCCCACTGGACTTCACTGTAGGCCATGCGGAAGTCATGCATCACCGCTTGTCCCTGGAGAAACACTGGAACCAGCACATCGTCCAACCACTGCCCCGCTGGTGGGCGCACCATTCTCAAATCGGACTGAGGGTCGTTGACCTCCGCACGCGCTTCCTGAAGATCAACATCACTAAATTGGGAGTTTTGATTGATCTCCAATTCTCGCCAGAGCTTGTCTTTGCGAAAAATGTAGAGAAATCCAGGGCGTAGCAATGCCACCCCTTTACCCTGATAGATTGGTGCACCGCGCCCTTGCTGTACCGGGAGGTTATCGGCGATCTCCGCCAGAGGTTTGATCCTCAAAAGAGTATTCTCTTGGTAATCGTCCCGTTCAATATTGGATCTTGCATGCTTAAGAAGAGGAACAGAGATCTTGCCTCCATCACGCTTGGGGATCGTCAGCACCAGGTCTTTGGGATCTGTATCGTCGTAGTCCGCTCTTCTGAGAATTGAGCGATCCAGAGACTCATCCGAAAAATCCACCGTGTCCGTCATACGCTCTCCGCTCCTTCGCTTCCTTTCACCGCCTCTACTGAATCCCGCTCCAAGTGCCCACCAATCACATCAATAATCAGCTTTCGATCAGAGCCAGGTAACTGTTCAAACTCCGTTTGGTCGGGAGAGGCACCTTTACGCTGACTAACCATTGCCAGTTCAGGAGACTGCTGCATTGCTGCCCGATCTCTATCAAGCACTGCAGGCAGTTCCGGAGCAACTGTACCCTGCCCCGAACCACTCCCCGGGCTGCCCCCGGAATTGATCTTGATCCCCGGCCCACTCAAGGTCACGCCGCTGGGGTCCAGCTTGATAAAACTTCCACCCCCGGAAATTGTCAGCTCTGCCCCGGCATCCAGCACCACCTTGGCACCGGCCTTGTGGTGCACTTCGGTGCCAGCTTCTGCGGCCATGGCACGAGCGGTTTTCTGATGGTAGGTGCCGCCCACGGTCTGGCTGCAATCTGCGCCAACGGACAGCCGGTTTTCGCCGTCGGTGGTGCAATGGTCCGCCGCTTTGATGTGGCTGAACTGGTGGTTCTCCACCGTCAGGTGGCTGTCGTTCTTGATAACTTCGGTGCGGTTGTTTTCCGTCAGCAGGTCCAGGTCTTTCTGGGCGTGCACGTAGACCTGTTCTTCGCCCGCCTCGTCTTCAAAGCGCAGTTCGTTGCTGCCCTCACCCTTGTGGGTTTTGGTCTTCAGGGTGGTCCGGGTTTTGTGTTCCGGCAGCGCGTACGGCGGTGTGTTGGTGGCGTGGTAGGTTCGTCCGGTGATGATGGGCTGGTCCGGGTCGCCGTCCAGGAAGCTGACGATGACCTCGTGGCCAATTCTGGGCAAGGCCATGAAGCCGTATTGGCCACCGGCCCAGCCCTGGGCCACGCGCAGCCAGGCGCTGCTGTGTTCGTCGTTCTTGGAATAGCGGTCCCACGGGAATCTTACTTTTACCCGGCCATACTGGTCGCAGTGGATTTCTTCACCCTCGGGGCCGGTGACGAGGGCCATCTGGGGGCCGTCCATCACGGGTTTGTGGTTGCACAGCGGGCGCCAGGTTTTGTCGGCCGGGATGGCGCTGAAGGTGTTGTGGTAGCTGGTGGGCTCGCTGCCACCCTCTTCTTCCAGAGCCTGGGGCTGTTTGCCGGTGTGGGTGATGGCGGTGAGCAGCCATTCCCGGTTCAGGGTCTGGCTGTCGTGGTCCTGCAGTTCCACTTTGGCGCCGGGGGTGAAGTCCGGGCGGTTGCTTTTGCCGTTGGCCATGGATGCGTCGTTTCTAAGCGCATCCAGTTTGTTCTGGGTGAACGGCTGGCCGCTGGCGTCGGCTTTGTAGCGGCCGGGGTAGTCGTAGTGCTGGTAGTGTTCGGCGCGTCCATGCGCCTCACCCCTTGCGGGGCCAGCCTGCGGCTGTCCAAAATTGCTCCCGGCAATTTTGTCATCCCGGTGGTTAACACCGCCGGCACTGTGTTCATGCATCAGGGCGTAGGCGGGGTTCTTGAAGGTGTAGTCCTTCATGGCCACGGAGGCGGCTTTGACCCGTTCTTCGTAGGCGAACTGGAACACGCAGGCCTGTTGGGTGCTGCCACCGGCTTTGGTGTTGCAGGTAACCGGGTCCAGTTTCGGGGCGTCGCCGTGGTGGTCGGCAAGAATCAGTGCCGGTTGTTCTTCACCATCCACGCTGCCGTGCTGGTAGCGGTAGTGCCAGCCTTCTTCGGCGGCCAGGCGTTCCAGGAACTGCAGGTCGGTTTCCCGGTGCTGGACGCAGTATTCCCGTTCTTCCGGTGGGCGTT